>JBAZDY010000092.1:0-6418 GCA_041654215.1 Candidatus Omnitrophota bacterium | reverse complement strand
AAGGGCCCTTACCGATTCGACCGATATCTCGTCTGACTGCGATGCCGGTGTTACCATTGAAGAGCCGGAAGACTCTTCCATCAGCCCATCGTCAATATAACCGTCGTATGCCGAAACAAAAGAGCAGGGGAACAGGGACAGGATCGCGATAAAAAGAACCAGACTTTTCCGCATAAAAACTCTCCTCTATATATTTCCTCTCCCCACTGCGCCAATAAGTTCTAAAGTTTCAGTGGCAGACACAGTCTCGCCAAAGTTTCAGTGGCGGACACAATCTCGCCAACGTTTCAGTGGCGGACGATCAACTTTCTAATTTCGATTCTCGATTATCGGAACTTATATACCAAAGGTAACACAAAATCACCCTGTATTTCAAGCCACTGAGCTGAATTTTGCTTCGTTTTACTAAAGTCTTACTTTGTTTATTTCTCCGGCCGCTCCTTATTTGCCATACTTGCCGACAGCTAATTTACGGTCTTTTTCGTCATCTCCGGTCGAGAAACTTCCCCAACCGCCTCCGTTTTTACCGCTTGATACACTACCGTTATCCTTACTCGGTGCCCCGGAAGAAGCATCTCCTGACGCCTGAGAACCAGAGCCTTCTTTTCCGCCTCCCCCCGATTTCCCACCCAGGCTCTTGCTGTAATCATCGGTCCATTTCGTCCTCTGCTCAGGAGTCCCTGCCAATACATGATATGACTCTCCGGTATTAGTATCCACAACCTCTACATTCCCCACGGAAGGAAGGTTATCGCTTGAAACGGCTATGCTTCCGTCGGAATTTTTCTTGACCTCACTCTCATCCAGCGAATATGTTTGCCGTGGCCTGCCTTCATTGTCGGTAACCCTGACTTTGATAGGCTTGGTGCCGGAAGAAGAATGCCCGGATGAACCTGAAGACGACGGGGAATCCGGGGCTGAAGGCACCGGCGTTTCCTCCGGAGTTATATCATAAGAAACACCGGCAAAAAAGGTCCGCGTGTATTGAGAAGACGGAACAAACTGTTCGTGAGCAACGTCGCTTTCGCTCCTGAACGTCGAGCTAAGCACCTCCTTATCGACATCGGTCTTCTTGTCCAGAGTATATGTCCGCAGGTTTGCGCCGAGGACATCACCCAGGCTCAGTTGCACCGGCCGCTCGGAACTTGTCACAGCCGCCAGCATCTTCTCCTTAAAGTTTATACTACCCAGGTTATCGGAGAGTCCGGATGCCTTCACCGGATCCCCTTCTTTTCCGAAAACCATGAATTTCTCGCCTTCTCCTGTTAGAAGAGAATCCAGTTTGTCCCGGAAGGCCGTGCCGCTCTTTTCCGGTATTACGCTGTCCCCGGAAAGTTTTACAAGGAGTTTACTGCCGGTACTTGTATCGGCAATACTGCTTCCGGTGGGAGTCATGAGCTGACTCATAGTGGTGGTGGTAGTTTCCTTTATAACGGTATTCTCGTGTTCTCTGATAGTCGCGGCACCGAAGTAAAACGCCGGGGTGGTGAAAGTAACATCCTCCAGGGTAAGCTTTTGCGTAACCCTGCCGACGCCTTCAACATCTCCCAAATCAATGTCTTGCGTCCGAAAAACCGACGTTCTGCCGAACGAGCCGTAAGTATCGAGGAAAGAGACGCTGTAAACCGAGTCCCGGGTGGAACTGTCGATTATAGAAGCCGCGCTTTGGATGTCGGAAACCCTTGACCAGGCGCCTCCGTCTCCGGCTTCCCAGCCGTAGGACGCGGGACTGCTCCAGGACGCGCCTCCGCCTCCGGAATCGGAAGTCGCCGCGATCGTGGAAAACGACGCGGGACTGAACGAACTGCCCCAGGCCATAGCTTTGCCGAAAGGCAAAACCGCGCTTAATAATCCTACCCCTAAGATTATAAGCAAATTGTTCATATCACCCTCCTTTTGCCACTTTTTTCTTTCAGGAACTCCACACTTGGCGCCCCTGCGTTTGCCGGCATACATAACAGCAAACAAAATATCAGGTGGCCGTTGGAAGGTTTTGGACTGATAAGATCCAAATTTTTTGAGGCGGGACCGGTTTTCTAAAACTTATAACTGAAGCTCCCGGGCTTCGAACCCAGGGTTGTTTCCTGAAAGCCGAAAATTTCTGCGGCTTGAATGAAGCTCCCCGGGCTGAAGCCCGGGGTTTCTTTCTTGATTAACCCCGTGTCGTAAGATACCCGAAAAATCCCTTCGGCATTTTTCCGGCACTCTGCGGGGTAATCTGCTCCGCATTCATCCCCGGCTTGTGAAAGCCGGGGATTTCTGCGGCTTGATTAAAGTCTAACATATCTGAATTGCAATTTCCATAATACTAAGCGACTTTTGCTTCTATTAACAAGAAAAGGGCCGCAGTCATACGACTGCGGCCCCGATACTCAATGAAACTCCCCAGGCTGAAGAGCCATCTACTACGATGAAACCTGCGGACTTACAACCCTTTTGAAACGATATAATCCACCAGGTCCACCACCCTGCAGGAATAGGCCCATTCATTATCATACCAGGCCATTACCTTGGCGAATTTACCGTTGATCACCTTGGTCAACGCCGAATCCACGATACAGGAATGCGTCGAACCGCAGAAGTCCTTTGAAACCAGCGGCTCATCCATATATCTCAATATCCCCTTCAACGCCCCCTCGGAAGCCTTCTTGAAAGCCGCGTTCACGACCTCCACGCTGGCTTCTTTTTCAAGATTGCAGGTCAGATCGGTCATTGACACGTCCGGCGTAGGCACCCTTATCGCCAAACCATCCATCTTTCCCTTCAACTCCGGTATTACCGAACCTATTGCCTTGGCGGCGCCGGTAGAAGTCGGGATCATGGAAACCGCGGCGGCCCTGGCGCGGCGCAGGTCTTTATGCGCCAGATCCAGGATACGCTGGTCGTTAGTATAAGAATGGATGGTGGTCATCAACCCGTTTACGATGCCGAAGTTTTCCATCAGCACCTTGGCCATCGGCGCAAGGCAATTGGTGGTGCAGGAAGCGTTGGAGATTATGTTATGGCTCTTGGGGTCGTATTTGGCCTCGTTGACTCCGAGAACGATTGTTATATCCTCGCCTTTGGCAGGAGCCGAAATCACTATCTTTTTGGCGCCGCCCTTTTCGATATGGCCGATACATTTCTCCCTTTCGGTGAATACTCCGGTGGACTCCACGACGACTTCCACTCCGAGGTCCTTCCAGGGGATCTCCGCGGGGCTTTTGCAGCTTACTACCTTGACGGTCTTGCCGTTTATAACCAGAGAATCTTCTTTGGCCTCTATCTCGGCGTCGAGAGTGCCGAAAGTAGAATCGTATTTAAGCATGTGCGCCAGCGTCTTGGTCCCGACCGGCAGGTCGTTGACCGCGACGAAGTCGAACTTCGTAGATTTCTTTTGCAGGGCGGCCCTGTAAACCAGTCTGCCAATCCTGCCGAACCCGTTGATTCCTACTTTTACCGCCATTTCTTTTTCCTCCTTCTGTTCGCAACTTCCACTGCGTTGTTGCCGTATTTATGTTCTATTGTTCTATTACTTTGATGTCCTCTTTCTGTTCATTCAAATACTCCGCAGCCGCTTCAGGAGGCGTCGGGATCATGTAAAACCCCGTGCCCCATTCGAATCCGGCGATCCTGGTCAATTTAGGTATAAATTCGATATGCCAGTGGTAGTCGCCCCGCTCCGCGGAATCGCCGTTGACCGGTGAAGAATGTATTATAAAGTTATATGCCATGTTTGGAAAGACTTTTTTTGTCTTCGCCACCACCGCGCGCATTATGGAAGCCAGCGGCAGGCGCTCGTGCTCCGGCATATTGCAAAAATAACCGTTGTGCACCTTGGGCATCACCCATATCTCGAACGGGAAACGGGAAACATAGGGGCAGAAAGCCAGAAAATGCTCGTTCTCCGCGACGATGCGTTTTTTCTCCTCTTTTTCCTGCAACAGGATATCGCAGAACAAACAGCGCTCGCGGTAGTCGAAATAATTCTGCGCCCCTTTTATCTCCTCCATTACGTTCTTGGGCACCATCGGCAGGGCGATAATCTGGCTGTGTGGATGTTCGATGGAAGCCCCGGCTTCATGCCCGTAATTCTTGAAGATCATTATGTATTTGAAACGTTTATCCCGCATCAGGTCCAGCGACCGGCGTATGGCCATGGAAAACACCAGCGCCACTTCGCGGTCGGTAAGTTCCGGGAAATCCTTAAAATGATAGGGCGTCTCTATCAAAACCTCATGGGCCCCGACACCGTTGGACATATCATAGATACCGACGCCCCGCCTGCCGAGCTCCCCTTCTATATGCAGGGCCGGGAACCTGTTGGCGACTACCCGCACCCCCCATCCGGGCGTATTTGGATTGGTGGACGGCTCGCGGCATACCTCTATTTCCGGCGGGGTCATAGACTCGCTGCCGTAACAGAACGGGCATTCCCCTTCTCCTTTTATCACGTTGGGCTCGTAAACATAATCGCCGGGCGCGTCCGGGTTCTCCGTCTGCACGATTATCCAGCGTCCGGTTATGGGGTCCCTGCGCAGTTCCGCCATTTAAACTTCCACCTCTCTTAAGAAAGCCGCGGAATCCTCCGGGGATATCGGACAGATGTAAAACCCGGTGCCCCATTCGAATCCGGCGATGCGGGTCAACCTCGGCATTATCTCTATGTGCCAATGATAATCGTTGTCTATGGTCCGCCAATAGCCGGTCTTCTGCCTGCGGAAGGGCGCGGTGTGAATAACGTAATTATAGGCGGGGTCGTTCAGCCCTTTTTTTATCTTCGAAAGGGTCTTTTTAAGTACACCGGCCAGGGCTTCGCGCTCGTTCTGCTGTAACGAGGTAAAGTCAGCGCTGTGCCTCTTGGGGAGTATCCAGACCTCAAAGGGGAACCTGGCCGCGAACGGAGTGATAACCAGAAAGCCGTCCTCATCGAGTATCACGCGGGAACCGCTCTCTGTTTCCTGACTGACTATATCGCAGAAGATGCAGCGTTCATGATACTCATAATACTGCCTGGCTCCGGAAAGCTCCTCTTTAACCCGCTTGGGATTCACCGGCGTGGCTATAAGCTGGGAACGGGTATGATTGATGTTCCCCGCCCCGGCGCTCCAGCCGTGATTCTTGAAAACCAGCACGTACTTTAATCTTTTATCCTTCTCCAGGTCGTTTATTCTGTCTATATAAGCAGAAATCACCCTGGCGATCTGTTCCTTAGGCAAGTCTGCCATATTGGCCACGTGCCGGCTGGTTTCGATTATACGCTCATGCGCTCCTATGCCGTTCATCAGGTCATAAAGACCTTTGCCGCGGCGTTCAAGGTTCCCTTCCACGCGCAAGAAAGGCGAGATGCTGGAAACAACGCGCAATTGCCATCCGGGAGAATTTGCCGGCGTGCCGTGGGGACGCACCGCGTATATCTCAGGCGGAGTTTCGGCTTCATGCCCTTCGCAAAAAGGACAGTTCCCCTCCTGCGGCAGGAAAGCCTCTCTGGAAGCGAAATGCTCCGGCCGCTTGGCGCGCTCGGTGGAGATTATCACCCATCTGCCGATAACCGGGTCTTTTCGTAATTCAGGCATAGTCTAATACTCGTCTATCGTTTAGCGGTTACGATACCCTTACCTTAGTTCTTATTTCCCTCCCCCTTGTGGGGAGGATTCGGGAGGGGGAGATTGATTACCACCTCTCCTATCAGTGACGAACTCAGAGCGCTGTTTAAAAAATTCACTGGACGGCGCCCCCTCAATCCTCCCATCAAGAAAAAAAGATTGGTGTTAGCCATTCGGGAGGGAAAATTGGTTGGACTCTGCTGGTAACCGTGACCGAGTAAAATGAAACTCCCCGGGCTGAACAAGCCGGGAATTTCAGCAGTTTGATTAAATATCGTATCCCCGGAATTACCAGTCTATCGTTTACCAGTTACGATACCCTTGTTTTATTTCCCTCCCCCTGGTGGGGAGGGAACGGGAGGGGGAGATTGATTACCACCTCTCCTAACAGCGCAAACTTTTTGGTTCTGAAAATCGAAAGTGGAAATTTGACCCCTTCGACAAGCTCAGGGCAAGCTCCATTGAGCTTTGGATTATGCAATGCTGATTTTCGATTGCTCTGTGCGCTGTATTTAACAGCGCACCCACCCCTCCTTCATCCTCCCCATCCAGGGGAGGAAAGATTGGAGGTGCCCATTCGGAGGAGAAATTAGAGGCGCCCATTCGGAGGAAAGATTGGTTGGCTTCTGGTTGAAACTTGACCGTCCGCCACTGAAACGTTGGCGAGACTGTGTCCGCCTCTGAAGCTTTGACGAACTCCCCCGGATTAATACGTTACCCAGGTGTCGGGCTTGCCGTCCTTGTTGTTATCCTTCTCCGCTTTTACCGGTTTACCGCCTTCATAATAAACCCATTCGTCAATCTTGCCGTCTCCGTCGATGTCGGCCTCGATG
>JBAZDY010000091.1:0-6608 GCA_041654215.1 Candidatus Omnitrophota bacterium | reverse complement strand
TTTAGTCAGCGTAGTATTTCTCGCTGTCGTTTACGGCGCGTCGCAGCTTATTAAAAAAGAGAAAGAGAGGAATCTCGCTCTGCAGGAAGAGCTTAACGACGTGAAGGCGAAGCAGAAGATTAGCGAATTGAAACTTGAAGAATCGAAGGCCAAGATATCCGAGCTGGAGACCGGCATTCAGAACGCCCAGATACAGATAGATTCCTTGTCTTCTCTTCTGGAGCAGGAGAAAAAAGCCAGGGCCGAAGCCATGGCGCAGATAGACGAGCTCAAGACCAGCCTGGATGAGCAGAAGCAGCTGCGCGAACGGATCGAAGAAGGGATGAAGAAAGCGCAGTCCGAAGTGGAAAAACTCCAGGCGCAGGTGAAGGAGTTCGATTCCAGAAAAAATGAGCTGGAGACCAGGATAAGCGAGCTTGAGACTAAAAGTAAAGGCGTGGAATTGGGCACGATAGTGGTCGGTTCGGACAAAAAGCAGGCCGTGACGGCGCCTGCCAAGTCCGCGCCCGCGGTAAAGAAAGAGGCGGGTAAGCAGAATGTTCAGCCGCCGGCAGCCCAGACGGGACAGTCTCCCACCGCACCTGAACAGCCGGCCGCTTCCACGGCCCTGGAGGGGAGGCTGCTGGTGGTAAATAAGGACTATAATTTCGTTGTGATAAATCTCGGTTCCAAGGACGGGATCTCCGTGGGCCAGATGTTTACCGTTTACAGCGGCGACAAAGAGGCCGGCGATATAAAAGTGGAGAAGGTGCATGATTCGATGGCCGCCGCCGGGTTTGTCAATTCCGCTATGAAGGATAAGGTCAGAGAAGGCGATAAGATCATTCCCAAGAATAAATGAGACCCTGCCTGGTACAACCTGTCTCCGGTATGGGGGGCAGAATAACCCTTCCCGGGGACAAATCCATAGCCCACAGGGCCGTCATATTGTCAGCTTTATCTTCCGGCAAAACAACAATAGACAATATACCATTCAACAATGATCTGTCGGCCACCGTAACGGTTTTTCGTTCTCTCGGCGTGGATATTGAATATCCGTTCGGAAAAGGCAAGGGTGTTTCCGTCACCGTGAAAGGCGCGGGGGCCCGCGGACTTCAAAAGCCTGTGCGGCGGTTAAGCGCCGGTGAATCAGGTACCACGATGAGACTTCTTGCCGGGCTCCTCTGCGCCCAGGATTTCGCTTCCCGTTTGTCCGCCGGCAGGCAGTTGTCGAGCAGGCCCATGTCGCGGGTTACTGTCCCTTTGCGTTTGATGGGCGCTGTTATCTCCGGAAAGAAAGAACCGGACGGCGAGGAGTATCCGCCGCTTTCCGTTCGGCCCGGGCATCTTCATGGTATAACTTACCGCATGCCGGTGGCTTCCGCGCAGGTCAAGTCGGCGTTATTACTGGCCGGGTTGTATTGCCGTGAAACGACGAAGATTATAGAGCCGGTGATGACCAGGGATCATAGCGAGCGTATGCTTAAAATGTTCGGAGCGGATATCTCCACCGTCGGGCGTTCCGGCCGTTATGAGGTAAAATTACGCGGCGGCAGGTTTCCGTCCAGCCCCGGCAGGTTTGCGGTCCCGGGGGATATTTCTTCGGCGGCTTTTTTTTTGACCCTGGCGGTACTCTGTCCGGGCGGCAGGGTCGTTGCGGAAAAAGTCTCTTTTAATCCAAGCCGCAGCGGGGTACTCGGCGTTCTCAAAAGGATGGGGGCGCATATCAGTGTAAGGACAAGCAGGGACGGGTTTTCCCGGTATGAGCCTTACGGCGATATAGAAGCGCGCCATTCCATTTTGCGCGGGACGGTGGTGCGGGCGGAAGAGATCCCCTCATTGATAGATGAACTTCCGATATTGATGGTTGCCGCCGCCACGGCAAAAGGGGTGACCGTTTTCAGGAAAGTCGGCGAGTTGAGGTATAAAGAGACCGATCGTATCCATTCCATGTGCACGAATCTGCGTCTTATGGGAGGGCGTTGTGAGGTCAGAGAACGGAGCGGCCGCATCGATATCGCGGTCGAAGGGGTTAAATGTCTTTCCGGCCGTAAATTGAGAAGTTACGGAGACCACCGCACGGCGATGAGCCTTTATGTGGCGGCCTGCTGCGCGCGCGGGGAAAGCCTTATCGACGATATTTCCTGCGCGGACAAGTCGCTGCCGGGTTTCCCGGAATACATGCGGGCCGTTTCTTTGGCTTGACGGAGGCCGGGCGCCGCCGCGTATCCCTTTCTTTGTGATTGACAGGGGGTTAAAACTCTGATAAAATCCACAACATCGGAGAAAATATCATGAATAAATTTCAGGATCTCGCTCAGAAGATGTTCAGTTATCTCTGGGATTCCTTTTCGTCCAACGATATGGGGATCGACCTGGGGACGGCGAGCACTTTGGTCTACGTGAAAGGCCAGGGGATCGTCATGCGCGAGCCGTCGGTGGTGGCCGTGGAACGCGGCACTTCCAACGTCTTGGCTGTGGGCAGTGAGGCAAAACGCATGCTCGGCAGGACGCCGGGAAACATCGTGGCCATCCGTCCGATGAAGCACGGCGTCATAGCCGATTTTGAGATAACCGAAGCCATGCTCCGGTATTTTATCAAGAAAGTTAATAAGCGGCTGCGCCGCCCCCGCATCGTGATAGCCATCCCTTCCGGTATTACCGAGG
This sequence comes from Candidatus Omnitrophota bacterium, assembly GCA_041654215.1. Classification (GTDB taxonomy): domain Bacteria; phylum Omnitrophota; class Gorgyraeia; order Gygaellales; family Profunditerraquicolaceae; genus Undivivens. The sequence goes on along the minus strand of JBAZDY010000091.1, from coordinate 3,962 downwards.
TGGAGAAACGCGCGGTAAAAGATTCTGCCGAGCGCGCCGGGGCGGGAGAAGTATTTTTGATAGAAGAACCGATAGCCGCGGCCATAGGTGTCGGCCTGCCCATTCAAGAGCCTGTCGGCAATATGATCATAGATATAGGCGGAGGCACCACGGAGATCGCCGTTATTTCGCTGGCGGGTATCGTATTCTCGCGTTCCATACGCATCGGGGGGGACGAAATGGATGAGGCGATAATCGAAAATCTTAAGAAATCATATAACCTGATGATAGGAGAACGGACCTCCGAAGATATCAAGATAAAGATAGGTTCGGTGTATCCTCTTGAAGAAGAGATGACTATGGAGGTCAAAGGCCGTGATCTCGTAGCGGGTCTGCCAAAGACCGTTACCATCACGTCCGAGGAGGTCCGGGAGGCCTTGCTGGAGCCTATTCGTTCGATAGTGGAGACAACCAAAATAACTCTGGAAAGGACCCCTCCCGAACTCGCTTCCGACCTTATAGAACACGGTATCGTTATCGCCGGAGGCGGATCGCTGTTGAGAGGCATCGATAAGCTTCTTTCCGAGGAGACCGGTCTTCCGGTGTTGATCGCGGAGGATCCTTTGACCGCCGTGGTCAGCGGCACCGGCAAGGTGTTGAACGAGATCAAGTACCTCAAGAAGGTCACCGTCCCCATAAAGTCGGACCTGCACAACCAATAAAAGGTCGTGTTCAGAATCGGGAAACACAAGTTAATTCTCGCCGTTTGTTTTCTATCCGCCGTATTAGTGTCTTTCTGCTTGCGTCCGCTGTTCAGCAATCTTTTGCTTTCCGGTATCAATCCTTTCGCTGCCGTATTCAAAGCCGTAGGCGGGGAGGTCGGCGCTTTTATCTTTTTTCACCGCAACGCCACCGACCTGAAGAAAATCAAAGCGGAGAACGACGTCTTGCGGGCTAAACTTAATACTGCCGGAGAAATAGCTCTTGAAAATAAACGCCTGCGCGACCTGCTGGATATCAAGAACAAGATCGAGTGGAATACCGTGGCCGCAGCGGTGACCGGAAGAAGGCCGGATAATTGGTCTTCGATTGTGCTGATAAACAAGGGTTCGTCTTCCGGGATAAGGCCGGGTTGTATAGTAGTGAACCGTTTGGGGCTTGTCGGCAGAGTCGCGGAGACGTCCGCCGCGTTCTCCAAGGTGATCCTGGCAAACGACCATAATTTCAGCATTTCGGCTTTTGTGCAGCGCAGCCGCCAGGAGGGGCTGGTGACCGGGACCTTGGGGAGGAATCTCTTGATGAAGTACCTGCCACCCGCCGCGGACATCCGGGAAAACGACGTAATAGTTTCATCAGGTTTAACCGAATTGTCGCCTAAAGGCCTCCTAATCGGGACCGTCGTCAAGACCGGCACTGAGTTTTCCGGTTTGGGTAAGTACGCGCTCATCTCTCCTGCCGCCGACCTGGACGGCATAGAAGAAGTCCTGGTGATAAAGCAATGAACCGCGCGGCTAAAGCGGCGTATTTCGGAGTGATCTTGTTATGCGCGGTCCTTCAGGCGGGAGAAGCCGGGGGGCTGAAATTGTTCGGCGTCAAGCCGGACCTGCTTTTTATGACCGCTTTGATGAGCGCCGTTCTTTTTCGCCGCGGCTGGGTGCCGGCCTACTCGGCCTTCGCCGGCGTGGTCAAGGATTACCTCTCCATTCCTTACTGCGGCCTGTCTTACGCTTTTATCTTCCCTTTATGGGCGCTGGTTGCCCAAGCGGTATCAAGACGGATTTCATTGGATAAATGGTGGCTGCGTTTCTTGCTGGTTTTCTGCGTGGTAGGACTGAATGATCTTGCCGTCAGGTTATGGGGTGTGCTGTCAGGCTGCGCTTCGGTAAGATTGTACATCTTCATAAAGATATCTTTCCTGGAGTCGTTACTCACGGCGTTGTGCGCGGCGGTGTTTTTCGACAGATACCCCGCGGAGAGACTAAAGGAGTGCCTGCGAGGGACAGTGAAACGGTTATCTCTATTTAGGAAAACCGCGGCCGAGAAGGAGATGGCCGGTAAAGAAAGGAAGTAATTCCGGGATAAGAAATGTCAGACGTAAAACGTTTCACTTTTCTCAGGGGTGTATTCTTCTGCGGGTTCGCGGTTCTTTTATTCTTCCTTGCCGGGATGCAGCTTTTTAGAGGGAATAGATTCATCGAGCTCAGCAGGAAGAATTGTATAAAGCTTATCCCGCAGCCGGGGGCGCGCGGTTCCATACTGGATCGTAACGGGACGGTGCTCGCCGGTAACGTCCTTTCGTACGATGTAATGGTCCTGCCGCAGAAGAACACGCAGCTGGAGAATGTGCTGCGCAGGATATCACCGGTTCTGCATATTTCCGTAAAAGAACTGCGTTCCAGTTTCAACAAAGGAGTTGTCGCGCCTTTTATTCCGGTCGCGGTTTGCCGCGGCATAACTCTTCAGCAGGCCATCGCAGTGGAAGAGCTTAAGACCGAGATGCCCGGAGTGATGGTGCAGCCGCGCCCTGTCCGTTCTTATCCCGGAGGTAAACTGGCGGCCCATGTCCTCGGGTATCTGAATAATATAGATCATTGGCGTCTTTCCAAGCTGGAGGAATACGGATATACGGAAAGAGATACCGTGGGTTATTCCGGCCTGGAGGAAAAATACGATTATTACCTGCGGTCTTCGGAAGGCGGGGTTTCCGTTGAGGTGGACCACCGCGGCAGGGTGGTAAGGGTCCTCGGATTCAAGCCGCCCGAGAACGGAAGGGACATACAAGTGACGCTGGACGCCGGCATACAGCGTATAGTGGAAGAGGCGCTTGCGGGAAGAAAAGGGGCCGTCGTGGTACTTGATCCGCAAAGCGGAGAAATACTTGCCATGGCCAGCAGTCCCGCTTTCGCCCCGGAGTCTTTCATAGCGGAGGACAAAGAAGCCCTGCGTTCTTTACTGCAGGACAAGGACGGAGTTTTCGTCAACAGATCCATAAGCGGAGTTTACGCTCCCGGTTCGGTGTTCAAACCAGTCACCGCGGCCGCCGCCCTGGAGACCGGGAAGGCGGATTATTCCACTATCATCGAATGCGAGGGAAGCCTGAAACTGGGAAAAGAGGAGTTCAATTGTTCATCCGTGCACGGGCCGCAGGACCTAAAACACGCCATAGAGCATTCCTGCAATATATATTTTTATAACATCGGCATTCTTGTCGGGGGGCAGACTATGCATGATTATGCTCTCAAGTTTGGTTACGGAAGACCGTGCGGGGTGGAACTTCCTTATGAAGCGGCCGGATTGGTCCCTGATCCCCTCTGGAAGAGGATATACAAACTCAAGAGATGGTTCGAAGGGGACAGCGTGAATTTTTCCATAGGTCAGGGCGATTTGCTGGTTACTCCTCTTCAGGTGGCGCGTATGATGGCGGTCTTTGCCAACGGAGGAGAACTGGTTAATCCTTATATAGTCAAGAATATAGGAGGTGTCGATCCGCGCTCCGGGCGGCATAGGAGGCCGGCGCGCGCGCCGCTCTCTCCCGGGCACCTGGCGTATCTGAGAGAATCTTTACGCATGGTGGTAGAAGAGAACGGCGGGACCGCGCATGTGTTGTCGTCTCTGCCGGTTTCAGTCGCCGGAAAGACCGGGACCGCGCAGGCCCCTGGCGGCAGGTGCCACGCCTGGTTCTGCGGGTTCTTCCCTTACGACAATCCGCGTTACGTTATATGCTCCTTTCTCGAGAACGGCGGTTCCGGCTATCAGGCAACGCTGATGAGCAAAGAAATAATCTCCGGGATGGCGGGGAAGGGGATGATCTAAAAAGATGAATCGTTCGGCCCGCCTCTTATTGTTCGTTTCTCTGCTGATCGCGCTCATGGGCATCGTTTCCATATACAGCGGAACGTTCCAGAAACAATCCGGCGTTTTCGAGTGGATATACCTGCGCCAGGCGCTCTGGGTCGCCATCGGAAGCGCCGTCTTTTTCTTAT
>JBAZDY010000090.1:0-6659 GCA_041654215.1 Candidatus Omnitrophota bacterium | reverse complement strand
TGTCGAAGGGTCCAAATCCAAAGCTCAAGCAGCTTACCCTGAGCTTGTCGAAGGGTCCAAATCCAAAGCTCAAGCAGCTTACCCTGAGCTTGTCGAAGGGGTCAAATTTCGGTTTTCGATTTTCAGAACCAAAAAGTTTGCGCTGTTCAGCAAGTTTTTTGGACAGCGCAGCCGAAGGACGATATAAACAACCGGACTTTGTAACTTCTGCGCTCCGATTAACCGCGGGAGGATCTATCCTTAAGCAGTTTATATTCCACGCTGTCCGACAAAGCCTGCCAGGAGGCCTCAATTATGTTCTCTGAAACGCCGATCGTATTCCAGGTATCCCCGGCGTCCTGCGACTGTATAAGAACGCGCACCTTGGCGGCGGTACCGTCTTTTTCATTAAGCACGCGCACCTTAAAATCGCTCAAGTGCATGCGCGCAAGGTTAGGATAGAAATCCTGGAGCGCCTTGCGCAAGGCGTTATCCAGGGCGTTGACCGGGCCGTCGCCCTCGGCTGCGGTATGCTCCCGGGAACCTTTGACTTTTATCTTTATAATCGCCTCGGTGGTTATTTTTCCATCCTGCCTGCGCTCCACCACCACCCTGAAACCCTCCAGCTCGAAGAATTTCTCGTGTTTCTTTATTTCCCTCTGCAGCAGCAGTTCGAAAGAGGCTTCCGCGGCCTCGAACTGGTATCCTTTATGCTCCAGTTCCTGAACCAGTTTAAGTAACTTCCTCGTCTTGGGGTCGTTTTTGGTCAAGTCCATTTCCAGGTCGCGGGCGCGCAGCAATATCCCGGTCTTTCCCCCGAGCTCCGAAAGCAGCATCCTGCGCCTGTTTCCTACAAGCGACGGATCGATGTGCTCGTAAGTAGCGCAGTTTTTCATCACCGCGTTAATGTGCACCCCGCCCTTGTGCGCGAACGCCGAGGTCCCGCTGTAAGGCTGGTCGTTCCTGATCGTCATATTGCTGATCTCGCTGACGAAATGAGACAATCTGGTCAGTCCCTTCAATTTATCGGCGGGAAGACAGCGCACTCCCATTTTCAACTGCAGGTTAGCGATGATCGGGATAAGATCGGCATTGCCGCAGCGCTCTCCGTAACCGTTTATCGTCCCCTGCGCCATAACCGCTCCCGCTTCCACCGCGGCCAAGGAATTGGCCACCGCCAACCCCCCGTCATTATGACAATGTATTCCGATATCGGCCTTCAACAGTGATTTCACTTCCTTAACCACGCGCAGGACCTCCGAAGTGAGCGTTCCGCCGTTGGTATCGCAAAGCACCAGCACGGAGGCGCCGGCATCTCTGGCGGTCAACAGGCACCGCAATGCGTAATCGCGGTTGGCTTTGTAGGCGTCAAAGAAATGTTCCGCGTCATAAAAAACGGCCAAGCCTTTGCCGCGCAGAAAAGACACCGAATCCCTAATCATGGATAGATTCTCTTCCGGAGTTGTTTTCAGCACGTCCCTGACGTGCAGGTCCCAGGTCTTGCCGAACAGCGCGGCGCAGGAAACACCGCTCTTGAGGAACGCCTTGAGGTTGACGTCCTGCGATGCCTTTATGCCCGGCCGGCGGGTGGAACCGAAAGCCACCAGCTCCGCGCAGGCAAGTCTGCGTTTAGACATCTTCAGAAAAAACTCCATGTCCTTGGGATTGGACCCCGGCCAGCCTCCTTCGATATAATGGATGCCCGCCTTATCCAGTTCCATGGCGATGGCGAGTTTATCAGAAACGGTGTAGGAAATACCTTCCCCCTGAGACCCGTCCCGCAAAGTAGTGTCGTAAAGAGCCACGCTGTTCTTCATAATCGCCTCTATTTCTTTTTGCCCATGCCGAATTTATCGTGCAGTATGCGCACGGCTTCTTCAGCCGATTTCTTCTTTATGATACAGGAGATACTGATGTCCGAGGTGGAAATCATATCTATGTTTATATTGTTGGCTGCCAAAGCGGCGAACATCATAGCCGCCACGCCGGGATGTGATTTCATTCCCACGCCTATAACCGAGATGCGCGCAATGTCATCATCCTGCAGTATCTCCCCCGCCCCCACGTCCGCCGCCGCCTCTTTAGCGAGTTTAACCGCCCTGGCCAAATCGGACTTGGCGACGGTGAAAGAGATATCGGTTTTGCGCAGGTGGCTGACGTTCTGAACGATCATATCGACGTTGATGCATTTCTCTGCCATAAGGCTGAATATCTTCGCGGCGATGCCGGGCTGGTCCTGCAATCCGCAGACCGTTACCTTAGCCTCATTCTTGTTCAAGGTTATTCCGCTGACCATCAACTCTTCCATATCTTTTACCTCCCTGATTATCATCGTCCCCGGCTTTTCCGAAAAAGAAGACCGGACATGTATCGGCACGTCGAATTTCTTGGCGACTTCGATCGATCTTGCCTGCATCACCTGCGCGCCCAAAGAGGCCATTTCCAGCATCTCGTCGTAAGTGATGGTGGAAAGCTTTCTCGCCGACGGTTCGACCCTGGGATCGGTAGTGAATATGCCTTCCACGTCAGTGTATATTTCGCACTCATCGGCCTTCAACTCTTTGGCCAGCGCCACCGCCGTCAAGTCCGAACCGCCGCGGCCCAAAGTGGTAATATCCTGATCCGGGGTGACGCCCTGGAACCCGGCCACGATCACGATCCTGCCCTTTTCCAACTCCGCCTTTACTTTCGCGGGATTTATCTTCAGGATACGGGCCCTGGTATGGCTGCTGTCTGTGATAATACCCACCTGCAGGCCGGTCATCGATATCGCTTCATAACCCAGTTTATGTATGGCCATTGCCAGCAAAGCCACGGATATCTGCTCGCCGGTGGACAGAAGCATATCCATCTCCCTCTCCGAAGGATTGCTGTTTATTCTGGCCGCCAGTTCTATCAATTCATCGGTGGTATCGCCCAACGCGGACACCACCACTATCAGATTATTACCGTTCTTTTTGTAGGCGGCCACCCGTTTGGCGACGTTCTGTATCCTCTCCACGTTGGCAACCGAAGAACCGCCGAACTTCTGCACTACCAAACGTCCTTTCATCTAAACCTTCCCTCCGTTTATGAAATAAGCCATCAATTCGTGGCCCTTATCGAAAACAAGACCGCTTTTCCGCGCCTCGCTCTCGCTGTAAACGGCGGCGCTCCCCGGATGAATATCCGGCCCGTATATCCCGAAACATACCGGGTCGGCGGAGTGGCTGCGCAGCGCCACCGGTGTGGGGTGGTCGGGCATCACCAGTATGCGCAGTCCCGGCTGTTTTTTTGCCGCGTCAAGAAACCTGCGCACCACCGCGCGGTCAAAACGCTCGATGGCGGTTATCTTCTGCCGCAGGTCGCCGTTATGCCCCGCCTCGTCAGGGGCCTCCACGTGAACGAAAACGAAATCGTGCTTCTCCAGCGACTTGACCCCGGCCTCAGCCTTACCTTCGTAATTAGTATCGTAATACCCGGTGGCTCCCGGCACGTCTATCACGTCCAGACCGATGATGCGCCCCAGACCTTTTAGAAGGTCCACGGCGGAGATAACGCTGCCGTTGATCCCGAACATATCGCTGAAACGCGGCATGCGCGGTTTCACCCCCTGCCCCCAGAGCCAGATCATATTGGCGGGATTCTCTTTTAAATCTATGCGCACCTGGTTAATCTCGTGCGTCTCCAGCAGGGATCGGGAATCGTTCATCAGCTTGATCAGATGCTGCGCGCCTCCGCCTTTAGGCAGATTGCGGGAAACGGTCTGCCCGGAGATATCGTGAGGCGGTTTACACTCGGTCTCGTGCAATCCCAAAGCCGTTCCTTCGGAAGCAAGCATTAAATGCCGATAGCTGACGCCCGGATAGAACCTGAAATTCCCGCCGCCGATGCCGCGGTCTACGCACTTTATAAGTTGTTCCGCTTCTTTGGAACTGATATGCCCGGCGCTGTAATCCTCCAAGATGTCCCCGGAGACGGTAATCAGGTTACAGCGAAAAGCGACATCCCCTTCTTTCATCTCCACGCCGAGATTGGCCGCTTCCAGCGGTCCGCGGCCGGCATAATATTCCGCGGGATTATATCCCAGTATGGACATATTGGCCACGTCCGAACCGGCGGCCATTCTGTCCGGGATGGTCCTCGCGAGACCGAGCATTCCTTTTCTGGCGAGAAAATCCATCGCCGGGGTGTCGGCCGCCTCGATCGGCGTCTTGCCTCCGAGTTCCTGCAAAGGGTAATCAGCCATGCCGTCGGCGACCAGGACGGCGTATTTTAATTTAACTTTTTCGGTAGGCATCCCTGGACAACCCTTCCGCTATGCAGCGCACCAGATGCACGGCCAGGTTCTTCTTTGAACAGAAAGGGCCGCTTAATTTGCCATCTTTAACGATGTAAGCCTCATAAAGATTGTTACGAATGGTATTGGCAACCACGATCTCCGCCCCGCAACGCTCGGCCAGATGCACGGCTTCTTTACGCAGTTCTTTTGCCGCGGCCTGGGGCTCGAATTTGAAACCCACGAGCATAAGCGCGGGATCCTGCTTCTTTATGGAGTCTATAATCTTGGGAGTGGCAGCCAGCTTCAAAGCCAGATTCTTCCTGTCCGAGGGGATTTTCCTGCGGTGCGCGTGCCTCGGCTGGTAATCGGAGACGGCCGCCGAGTGTATCACCACATCGTATTTGCGGCGGACCAGCTCGCGCGAGAGCTTTTCCCGCAGGTCGGAAAAGAACTTGAAAGACTCGGTATACTTACTGTTAACCAGTCTTGACTCCAGCAGAGACGGCCCCAACAGCAGGCGCACGGACGCCCCCATCTTCTTGACTTCCTCGGCCAGCAGCAGACCGGTTTCCCCGGTAGCGGTATTGCTGATCACCCGCACGTCATCGATAGGGACCCAAGTCGGCCCTGCGGTGATCAACACCTTCTTGTCCTTTAACCCGTTCGTTCGCTTCTTAATCTTGGCTGTCATTTATTACGACACTCCCGCTTGATCGGTTTTTCGCGTATCGAGTAAAAACGCGGCTTTTTTCTTTGCGCGCCGCGTTCTCTCTCCCTTGATCTCAAAACCCCATTTTCTCCAGTATCTCCTTCATCTTAGCGTCAACCGTCAACGGTTTCGCCACGCTTTTGATTGCCCGGTCAGGATCTTTCAGGCCATGGCCGGTCAGGATACAAACAATGCGCAGTTTCTCTTTGCCGGCGAAGAATCCGGCCGCGGAAAGTTTCAAAAGCCCGGCAACGGAAGCGCAGGAGGCAGGCTCGGCGAACACCCCGTCTTTTGCCGCCAGCAGTTTATACGCCTCCAGTATCTCTTCATCGGAGACCATATCTATCAACCCGCCGGACTCGTCCCGGGCCTGCTCGGCCTGTTTCCAGCTGGCGGGATTACCGATGCGGATAGCGGTGGCGATCGTCTCGGGATTCTCCACTACACTGCCTCTTACTATCGGAGCCGCCCCTTCGGCCTGAAAACCCAGCAGCCGGGGCAGGGAAGTTATTTTCCCCTCCTGCTTATACTGCTTGTAGCCTTTCCAGTAAGCGGTGATGTTTCCGGCGTTACCGACCGGCATTACCTGAAAATCAGGGGCGCCTTCCAAAGCGTCGCAAATCTCGAAACTCCCTGTTTTCTGCCCTTCAATACGGAAAGGATTCAGTGAATTCACCAGGGTTATCGGGTATTTCTCCGCGGTCTCGCGCACCAGGCGCAGCGCGTCGTCGAAGTTGCCGCGCACCTGCAAAACCAGGGCGCCGTGTATCAAAGCCTGGCTCAATTTCCCCATGGCGATGTGGCCGTCCGGTATCAGCACGACGCATTTTATCCCGGCGCGCGCCGCGTAAGCGGCCGCGGAAGCGGAGGTATTGCCTGTGGATGCGCAAATCACGGCGCGGGAACCTTCCTCGCAGGCCTTGGAAATGGCCATAGTCATACCGCGGTCCTTGAAAGAACCAGTGGGATTGAGCCCTTCGTATTTCAGATAGACCTCGCACCCGGCCCCCAGCATGGAACTCAAGCGAGGCGAGAAAATCAACGGCGTATTCCCCTCGTTAAGGGTAACCACCGGCGTGGCCCCGCTTACCGGCAGATATTTTCTGTATTTTTCGATCACCCCGCGGTAAAACATGATTTTTATATCTCCTCTATACGGATAGCCACCGATTTTTCCTTTATCACATCGAGTTTGTCTATAACGGCCAGCGCGGAACGCAGTTTTTTCTCCAACGCGTCGTGCACCACCATTACAATCGGCACGGCCTGGCCGCCGCGCGCGGGCTTCTGCGTGACCGATTCTATGCTGATCCCGAACTTCGCAAACACCCCGGATATCTTTGCCAGCACGCCCGGTTTATCTTCGGCCGTCACTCTTATGTAGTACCGGCTTTCTATCTCGTCTATGCTGCGCAGACGTTTCACCTCGGCGTCGGGAGTAATATTAAGCGTGGGCCTAAACAGACCGGCCTTCATATCCTGCGCCAGATCCACCAGGTCGGAGACCACGGCGGACGCAGCGGAGAACTGACCGGCTCCGGGGCCGTAAAAAAGCAATTCCCCGGCCAGGTCGCTGGAGACGAAGATGGCGTTGAAGACGCCGTTCACGGAAGCGAGCAAATGCCCGGAACTGATCAAAGTCGGATGCACCCGCACCTCCAACGCGTCGCCCTCCTTCTTGGCTATCGCCAACAATTTGATCTCGAAACC
>JBAZDY010000089.1:0-6673 GCA_041654215.1 Candidatus Omnitrophota bacterium | reverse complement strand
TTTTTACGACTTTTTCGCAGGCTGCGGCTCTGGCGGTTTTCTTTGTGCTTAAGGCGCGCATAACGGGATTGAAGAGGGCCGGGATTTGAATTTTTAAGTAATTCGTGCGCGGCGCATCGCGTCTTCACTGCGGATTTGCCCGCGCAGTAAAGCCGGAAGGAGGACCGGATGGAGAACAATACAGAGAACAAGCTGGAACAGAGCATCAATAACCTGGTTACGATCGCGGAAGAGCTGCGTAAGCTTTCCGAAGAATTGGGAGTCGGCGGAACAGATGATGGGATCAGGAATCAGCTGAGCGAGGCGCAGTGGTATCTGGGAGAGGAAAAGTCCAGAAGGCAGTATCTCGAGCAGTCCCTGCAGGAAAAAGAAAACTGTATTCGGCAGATGGCGGATGAGATACGTAATCTAAAACAGCAGTTGAACGAAACCCAGTGGTATCTGGGAGAGGAACGGGCGAGATTGCAGCAGATGGAGAGTCGTGTTAAGACTTCCTGAATAAACGAACTGATAGGATAGCGCCGGAGGCGCCTTTTCAATGTTCAGATATTCTTTGCGTATTTTTGCAGCCGGCGCGCTGGCTGCGGCGTTGTTTTCCGGCTGCGCGGCTGACCGGGGCCTTGTCAAAGAAGGATGCTTTTCCCGGTCCGGCAGGATGTATTTTGCCGCCCCTACTTTGCTGCCGGGAACCACCGTGGAGATGAAAACGCCCGGTTACTGGATATCCAGGCATCCGTATCCGGACAGGCTTATTATGGGGCCGGATGAGATCGTTAATTTCAATTCCGGCATCTGCCGCCTGACCGGGGTCATCCCGGACATCTCGCTGTTTCCTGAACGGATCTCCCGTAAAACTTTCTTGGATGCCCGCCGACGACAACTGGAACGTTTCCGCCGCGGCCGCTATTACCGGCTGGACGGCAGCGCGGCTGACAACGCGTTTTATTCTTCCATAGAGGAAAATATGGCTTTGTCCGGGCCGGGCCCGGAGGATATTGCCGTGCGGTTTGCTTATGTAGTGCACAACGCAGACCAGCGTCTCCTGCCTCTGGCGGAAGGACTGAACGCGTCTCCGGGTGACGTCGATTTCGACGAATTACAGAACAGCTCGCTCGGTCCCGGAACGCCTGTGGCTGTCCTGTATACCGGCAGAGACGGTAAATGGCATTATGTTTCCTCCACGGTTTCCGAAGGATGGGTGGATGACAACAGCCTCGCTTTCTGCGGCAGGGAGGAAACAAAAGATCCGGATGCCGGCGGGGATTTCGCGGTGGTGACCGCGGCCAGGGCCGACATCTATCTGGATCCCGGACTTAAGGAATATTACGATTATGCGCGCATGGGCGACAGGTTTATCCTGAAGGCCGCCGGTCCCGCTGCAGTTGAGATCGTGCTTTTGCTTCGCGGTGGGGACGGGCGCCTGAAAAGAAAGTCCGGCTATATATCCATTGATGAGATAAATCGCGGTTACCTGTCTTATACGCCGCGAAACGCCATACGACAGGCATTCAGAATGTTGAATACTCCTTACGGCTGGGGAGGGATGTACGGAGAACAGGATTGTTCTCAGTTCATCAGGGAGGTTTTTTCCGTTATGGGTATCAAATTGCCCAGAAATTCATCTGTTCAGGCGCAGGTCGGCAGACTGCTATCCGGCGTTTCGACAGAGGCGAAAGAAAAATGCTTCTCCTGGGAGAACGGAGCCGCGGGAGGGATCACCACCATTTGTCTTAACGGCCATATTATGCTTTTTCTCGGCACGGAAGGCGGGCGCCCTTACGCCATACATGACGGCTGGGCTTACCGGGTCAGGGATGCGGGGGGTAAAGACGAGGTGAGGCTGGTCAACCGGGTGGCGGTTACCGGCCTTGATCTGGGAGAAGGTTCGCGAAAAGGGTCATTCTTGCGCAGGATAAAATGTTTAAGAGTTATCGCCGGCAATCAGCCGGAAAAGATCTAAGAAAGAGTAATCCGGCCTGATGCAGAGTTTTCTTGCTTCGTATATGCTCATTAGCCTGGCGGAAATGGGCGACAAGACCCAGCTTCTGGCCATGGCTTTCGCCGTAAAATATCCCCCTCTTAAGGTTTTGTCCGGCGTGTTGATCGCGACGCTGCTCAATCACGCCGCGGCGGTGGCTGCCGGCCGTTTCATTTCTACGTTTATACCTATAGAGATCGTTTACCTGTCGGCTTCACTGTCTTTTATCGTTTTCGGGCTATGGACAATAAAAGGAGACAGTTTGAATGGCGAAGATAAAAAGAATTTTCGTTTCGGCCCGGTGCTCACCGTAGCCATAGCGTTCTTTTTGGCCGAGATGGGAGATAAAACACAGCTTGCCACCGTCAGCCTGGCGGCGCGTTATCCCGGAGCGCTCGCGGTGCTTTGCGGCACCACTCTCGGAATGATTACCGCCGATGCCGCCGGCATAGCCGCTGGCGTGGTCGTGCGCAAACGTCTTTCGCAGGAAGCAGTCAAATGGATATCAGCCGCGGTGTTCGTTATCTTTGGTCTCGCGGGCGTTTTCAGGACGTCAATGCCGCGGCTGGGGCCGGTTTTGTCCGCAGCGGTAACATTTGCCGTTGCCGCGGCGAGCGTTTTCTCGGCTTCGCGCATATACCGTCGGCAGGCGTATAAAAAGTTTGACAAGACAGCCGGGTAAGTGTATAAGTAAGGACATAACCTTTAGATTGTTACAAAGGTTTTTGATAATCGAAATTAGATCACAATCGAGAATTTACATCGAATCCAATCTCGATTTTCGACTTTCGATTGTTCTGTGCGCTGTTTAAAGAACTTATTTGACAGCGCACTATAGGCGCAGGGAAATCCGTTGAAGCGGATGCGGTCCCGCCGCTGTGTGGGTGGACGAAAGCTGCAGACGTCACTATCCGGTAATGAGGGATGGGAAGACGCAGCCGGTAGAGAGATACCCGAGCCAGAAGACCTGCCTATAGATATAAGAACGCCTCGTGGAATGGGCCAAGGACAAAGTAAGGGTGCAACCCGCCATATGATTTTCCGCATGGCGGGTTTTTGTTTGCGCCAAACTGGTGGTTTACTCAACCCGCTAAGCCTCGAAAAAGGCGGCCGGGGGGATTCGATAGAATTCACCCGTGCTTGCCGGAACATCCCGGGAATCAGGTGTATTCCCGGCGGTAGTAACACGCTAAGGATATAATTCGATGCCCCATGCTCTGGATCCAATACGGTTTTTAAGGCGTTTTCACTGGGGCGGTGTATGCGGGCTGCTATGGGCAGTTTTTTGTCCCGCCGCCGGTTTCTGCGCCGGCAGTTCAGGATACGTTTCTCTGGCGCCTTCCACCACCGAGATTCTGTTCGCCCTCGGCCTGGAAGAGCGGATTTCCGGGGTCAGTTCGTATTGTAACTATCCGCCCCGGGCCGCCGAAAAAACCAGAGTAGGTGATTTTAGCCACCCCAACCTGGAGGTGATACTTGCTTTAAAGCCGGAATATATCTTTTGCACCGGGCTTGAGCAGGCGCCTACGGTGGCGCGGCTCAAGGCGCTGGGTTTTCGGGTTTACTGCGCCGATCCTTCAGGAGTGGAAGAATTGCTGAAGACGGTACTGGAGATCGGGGCGATAACGAAAAAAGAAAAGCGGGCCCTGGAGATAATCGCGGAGATACGCGCCGGTATTGCCGAGGCCTCTGAAAAGACGGGCCTTATCCCGGAGGATAAGCGCGTGAAGGTGTTTCTCGAAATATGGCATGACCCTTTGATGACCGCCGGAGAAGGGTCGTTTGTGGACGAGTTGATAAAACTCGCCGGCGGGATCAACATCGCGCGCGGAGTGCGCAGGCCTTATTGTAATTTCAGCGCGGAACAGGTGGCAGCCATGGATCCCGATTGCATCATCCTAACGTATATGGACGAACGTAACGCCGTCGGGATCATGGAAACCAGATTTGGGTGGGAGAATATAAAAGCGGTGAGAAACGGAAGGGTTTTTAACGATCTTAACCCGGATTTGATACTGCGACCGGGCCCGCGGGTCGCCGAGGGAGTGCGCGAATTACAGAAAAGAATGTATCCTTCCGCTGAAGGAGGGATGAAGTGATGGGACGGCGGTTAAATATCCCGTTTTTGCTTTTACTTCTCGCGGCCGCGATAGCCGCGGGTATTGCCGTAGGGTCGGTGCATTTGTCTCCGGCGGAACTGTTCTCTCCGGGGAACCGGGCGATCCTGAATATGCGCGTTCTGCGCGTCTTGACCGCGGTGCTCGCCGGAGGAGGTTTGGCGGTTTCCGGCGTCGCGCTGCAGGCCATACTGCGCAATCCGCTGGCCGAACCGTATCTGCTGGGGACGTCGAGCGGGGCGGGGCTGGCAGCCGTTATCGCGCTGGTCTGCGGAGCGGCGCGGCTGTATTTGCCCTTGTTCGCCTTCGGCGGGGCGGTGGCGAGCATCGTTATCGTTTACCTGCTGGCCTGCGGCGCCGGCAGGATGCAGGAGAAATCGCTGATACTTTCCGGCGTGATCGTTTCCGTGGCCTTTTCCGCGGTGATCGTTTTTCTGGTTTCCCTCTCCGGAGAGAAAGTTTTGCACGAGATGACCTGGTGGCTCTGGGGCAGCCTGCAGGTCTACGACCCCAAACTCATCGCCATAGTGTCGCTGCCGGTTATTATAGGGATCGCGGTAATCTATTTCTTCTCCCAGGATCTGAACGCCCTGAGCATCGGAGAAGAGGAATCCATGCACCTCGGTATCGACGCGGACAGGATAAAGAAGTTCCTGATACTGGTCAGCGCCTTTATTACCGCCGGGCTGGTCTGCGTCTGCGGTATCATTGGATTCGTGGGATTGATCGTGCCGCATATGATGCGCCTGTTGGCCGGACCCGACCACAGGAGGCTTATTCCGCTTACCTGTATTGCCGCCGCGATATTCATGGTGGTTTGCGATATCGTTTCGCGCACGCTTTTTCCTCCGCTTGAAATTCCCGCGGGAGTGATTACCGCGATAATAGGAACCCCGGTGTTCATCATATTGCTTAAAAGCAAACGGAGGGCTTTATGACGCCGGTTTTGGAGATAGAAGGATTGAGCGGCGGCTACCGGGGCGAGGATGTGCTCAAGGACGTCAATCTGAAGGTGGAGGCAGGCGGTTTTCTCGGTCTGATCGGCCCGAACGGTTCAGGCAAGACAACGCTGCTGCGTTTCTGCACCCGCGTGCTCGCTCCCCGCAAAGGCGCCGTGCGTTTCCATGGCAGGGATATACGAGGGATAGGTCTGAAAGAATTATGCAGGGAGACGGCGTTCGTTTCGCGCGATCTGCCGGGCGGATTTTCTTTTACCGTGATGGAGATGGTCTTGATGGGCAGGATCCCGCATCTGGCGAGGCTGCAAAGGGAAAGCAGACGCGACATCGGCATAGCCGAGAAAGCGCTGGAACTCACCGGCACTCTGGAATTCAGTGATAAATACATAGATGAACTGAGCGCGGGAGAGCGTCAAAGAGTGATGATCGCCATGGCGCTGGCGCAGGAGCCGCGGCTGTTGTTTCTCGATGAGCCGACCTCTC
This sequence comes from Candidatus Omnitrophota bacterium, assembly GCA_041654215.1. GTDB lineage: Bacteria > Omnitrophota > Gorgyraeia > Gygaellales > Profunditerraquicolaceae > Undivivens. The sequence continues at coordinate 1,136 of JBAZDY010000089.1, read as the reverse complement.
ACCTTGACATAGGTCATCAGGTGCAGATTATGGATCTGCTCAAGCGTCTTAACCGCGCAAGCGGGCTTAGCGTGGTGATGGTCATGCACGACCTGAATCTCGCCGGGACTTATTGTGAGCGTCTGGCCTTGATGGATAACGGGAGAGTTTTCAGGGAAGGGACGCCGCAGGAAGTGCTTACTTACCGGAACATCGAGGCGGTATATAAAACCATAGTCCTTGTGGACGCGGCAGCCGCCGGCGGCAAGCCGCATATAATACTTGTCCCTGGAGAGAAGTGATGCCGACGAGGATATTCCTGATACGTCACGGGGTAACCGAATGCAACAAACGCAGGAGATATTGCGGGTGCAGGGATGTTCCATTGAGCCGACAGGGCAAATTGCAGGCCGGGCGTCTTGGAGAGCACCTTAAGGATACCGCGTTTGACGAGATTTATTCCAGCGACAGGAAACGCGCTCTGGAGACGGCGCGCATTGCTTTCGGCGGCCGGCGGGTAAAGAGGCTTAAAGGGCTGCGCGAGATAAATTTCGGGATATTCGAGGGATTGACGCACCGGCAGATACTCAGGAGATATCCCGAAGTTTATGCCCGTTGGCTTTCGGATCCTTTCGGCTGCCGTATACCGCGCGGAGAGAGACTCGCGGATTTCGGCGCCAGGGTGGTCGCGGCAGTGGAGTTTATCGCTTCTCGCCATCACGGGGAATATGTCGCAGTGGTCTGCCACGGGGGGGCTATCAGCATGGTGGTTTCGGCTTTGCGTAAACGGAAAGACTTCTGGGGCTGTATTCCCGATTCCACCGGAGTCACAGTTTTGGAATACAAGAACGGAAAAGGGAAACTGAAGCTTTTCAATTGCACGAAACATTTGTAATTCCGGGGACACGATACTTAATCAAGCCGGGTTACTTCTCGGAATAGCACTCTGCCTTCAAGGAGAGGCAGGTGTTCACTCGTGTGAAAATGCGGCGCAGACTTGTCCTTAGTTTATCTAAGAGTTACTACTACTCGGTAACGGTTACGGTAACGAAGCCAGTTTCGGTTCTCGGTCACGGTTACCAACAGGTCCCACCAATCTTTCCTTCTCTCGATGGGGAGGATGAAGTAGGGGGGGGTGCGCTGTTCAGTAAGTTTTT
>JBAZDY010000088.1:0-6695 GCA_041654215.1 Candidatus Omnitrophota bacterium | reverse complement strand
AAGAGGGGGTTAAAAGTGAAAGTCAAGTCATCCGTGAAAAAGATTTGCGATAAATGCAAGATCATAAAAAGGCGGGGTGTGGTCAGGGTGTTGTGTTCCAATCCCAAGCATAAACAGCGCCAGGGATAGTGCGGTGTTCTGCCCCCTCGCGGCTTTTGTGAAAGGAGAACGGAAGTGCCAAGGATAATAGGCGTAGATATTCCAAAAGAGAAAAGAATAGACGTGTCGTTGACCTATTTATACGGTATCGGACCTTTTCTGGCTAAAAAGATACTCGAGGAAGTGGGAATCAGCCCGGAGAAGAGAGCTAAGGAGCTTAATGAGGAAGAAATATCGCGCATCACCAACGCCCTGCAGAAAAGTTCTTACAAGATCGAAGGCGACCTGCGTCGCGATATCTCCCAGAACGTAAAAAGGCTTATGGATATCGGCAGTTGGAGAGGCATGCGCCACAAAAAGGGACTGCCGGTGCGCGGACAGCGCACCAAGACCAACGCCAGGACGAGAAAAGGCCCCCGTAAAGGAAGCGGCATGGTCATAAAGAAACCGGCAACCGGCAAGTCCGGCGGTAAGTAATAACGAACGAGGAGGATGCGGTATTATGTCTACGAGGGATAAGGCGAAGAAAAAGAAAGCCGCCAGAGGTATTATTGCCGGTATCGCCCACATTCAGGCCAGCTTTAACAACACGGTGGTGACCATAACCGATAAACAGGGCAACGCCCTGGTTTGGTCGACTCCCGGCGTGGTAGGATATTCCGGTTCCAAGAAAGCGACCCCTTTTGCCGCGCAGGTCGCGGCGTCGGACGCGGCGAGAAAAGCCAAAGATATCGGGATGAAAGAAGTGGAAGTGCTGATAAAAGGCCCGGGTTTCGGCCGGGAATCGGCCATAAGGGCCCTCCAGGCAGGCGGTTTGACGGTTACGTCCATAAAGGACGTTACACCAATGCCGCACAACGGCTGCCGTCCGAAAAAACAGCGCAGGGTATAAGGGGCGCATAAACGCCCGGGAACGGGCAGATTCGCGAGGAGATATTTCAGATGGCAAGATATACTGGAGCAGCATGCAGGTTATGCAGAAGAGAAGGGGAGAAACTCTTCCTGAAAGGGACGAGATGTAATTCCCCCAAATGTACGCTTACCAAAAGGGCTTACGCGCCCGGCGACCACGGACAGGGAAGGGTGAAGCTTTCCAACTACGGCGTCCAGCTGCGCGAGAAACAGAAGGTTAAGCGGATGTACGGGATGATGGAAGGTCAGTTCAGGAGGTACTTCGCGCAGGCGGCCAAGACCAAAGGCGTCACCGGTAAAGTGCTTCTGCAACAGCTCGAACGCAGGCTGGACAACGTCATTTTCAGGCTGGGGCTTGCCGTTTCGAGGGCCCAGGCCAGGCAAGTCGTGCGGCATAATTTCGTCTGGGTGGGCGAGACCAGGGTGAACATCCCTTCCTACCAGGTCAGCAAAGACGAAATGATAAAAATCAAGGGGCCTGAAAAGGCGCTCAACAAGCTTAAGGAAAATTTGGAGGCCACGAAGGACAGAAGCGTTCCCACCTGGCTGGAGTTCAACCCGCAGGAGATGACGGCACGCGTGGCGCGCCTGCCGGAGAAAGAGGACATTCAGGCTACGATACAGGAACAGCTGATCGTAGAATTATATTCCAAATAAAGCTTTTTATGGCATGGTTTCTAATTCCGGGGACACAATACTTAATTCAGGCGCAGAAATCCCGGTGTTGAAGCCGTTGTGCGTCAGTAGAAGAGATTTTCCGGTATCTTGCGATACCGGGTTATTAGAGAAAGAGACTTCGGGCTTTAGCCTGAGGAGCTTCATAGTCGCAAAGGAGCGAGCTAAATGGGCATAAAATGGAAGGATTTCCAACTACCGAAACGTTTGGAGTGTGACGAGACAACTTATACCGGCACTTACGGTAAGTTTACCGCCGCGCCTTTCGAAAGAGGATACGGTGTGACGCTCGGCAATTCATTGCGCAGGGTGCTTCTTTCCTCTATCGAGGGAAGTTCGATAACTTCGGTGAAATTCAGCGGTGTCAATCATGAGTTCTCAGCTATCACCGGGGTGCTGGAGGACGTCACGGAGATAATTCTCAACCTCAAGAGCGTGGTATTGAGCGCGCACTCCAATATTCCAAAGACCCTTTACATCAGGAAGGATTCCAAAGGCCCCGTGACCGCCGCGGATATCGAGACGGACGAGACCATAGACGTGGTCAATCCCGACCTGCATATCGCTACCCTGACCAAGGACGCCAAGTTTGAGGCCGAACTGGAAGTGGGCCGTGGCCGCGGTTACGTGCCCGCTGAAGCGAATAAGAAAGAAGACCAGTCGATCGGCGTCATCCCGGTGGATTCGATTTTTACCCCGGTTAAGAACGTCAATTTTTACGTTGAGAACACGCGCGTGGGGCAGAAGACCGATTATGACAAGCTGGTGCTGGAAATAACCACCAACGGCTCTATCTCTCCCAAAGACGCGCTGCTTTACGCCTCGAACATACTGCAGAGGCATCTGGACATCTTCGTCAGCTTCGGGCAGCTTCCTGAGGACCTCGAGGAAGAAGAACCGGAGATGACCAAAGAAGAGGTTTCTCTTTACGAGAAACTGCGTCTGCCGATATCCGAACTCGAATTGTCGGTGCGCAGTTCAAACTGCCTTAGAGAAGCGAACATCAAGATAATAGCCGATCTCGTGAAGAGATCGGAAGACGATATGCTCGGTTTCAAGAATTTCGGCAAGAAATCGCTGACCGAAATAAAGGAACTGCTCGCCGGGATGGGTTTGACGCTCGGTATGGCGGTGGATCCAAAGAAACTCAAGAAATCGGCGTAATTGAACAACATACACTCCTGCGGCAGTTTTCCCGGTAGCCGCCTTAATTAGAGGGGAAAGAAATGAGACATAAGCTAAAAAAAGGCCGTTTGAACAGATTCACCAGCTGGAGAAAAGCCACCGTTGCCGGCACCATACGCAACCTGATAAACTGCGGCAGGATAAAAACTACTAAAGCCATCGCCGCCGCGGTCAGGCCGGAGGCGGAGAAGATGATCACTCTCGCCAAGGAGAATACCCTGGCGGCCAAGCGTCGCGCTTATCGTGTCCTTTGTTCCCATGAACTGGTTTCCCGGCTCTTCGGGGAAATAGGCCCGCTTTTCAAGGACGTCCAAGGCGGATATTGCCGTATTTTGCGTCTCGGTAACAGACGGGGAGACAACGCGGAGATCGTTCTTTTGGAATTTACGCGGCTCCCCAAGGGAAAAGACCTGCCGGCTTTAAAGCGTCCGGCTTCGAAAAAGCAAACGCCGGTCATTGAGGCGGAGAAAGTAAAAGAGGAACCGAAAGCCCAGCCTCCCAAGAAAACCAGGCAGCATCCCGCAGCGGAAGAAGTCAAACCGGGCGGAAAAAAGATACTGGGCGGTATCAAGGGGATATTCAACAAGAAAGATAAGCCCACTCCGTAGGCCGGCGGCAGTCAGGCCGTTCTTCAGCCGGCGCGCACTCCGCTCCGGCATCAAGTAAGGCTCATACTATGCGCATAGACACCAGGATAGCCGAGCGATTGAAGAAAATAAAGCCGTCTTCCACGCTGGCGATAACTTCCAAAGCCAGAAAGCTGAGGGCCGAGGGTAAGGACGTCGTCAGCTTTGCCGCCGGAGAGCCCGATGCCGCCACGCCCGATTTTATAAAGACCGCAGCGATCGAAGCGATAAATTCCGGTTTCACGAAATACACCCCGAGCACAGGCATACCCGAACTTAAGAAGCTGATCAGCGAGAAATTCAAAAGGGACAACGGACTTGATTACAAGCCGGAACAGGTGGTAGTTTCCTGCGGCGCTAAACATTCCATCTTCAACGTTCTGATGGCGTTGGTTGATCCCGGCGACGAAGTCCTGATTCCTCTGCCTTACTGGGTCAGTTACCCCGAGATGGTGCATCTTTGCGGCGGGCTGCCCCGTTTCGTGAAGACCGCGCCGGAGAACGGCTTCCGGGTCACCGCCGAAGAACTGAACGCCTACGTTTCTCCAAAAACCAAAGTCCTGATTTTGAACAGTCCTTCCAATCCGGCAGGTTCCGTATATAACCGTAAGGAGCTTTTGGCGATAGCGGAACTTTGCGCCGCCAACAAGATATTCGTGATAAGCGACGAGATATACGAAAAACTCATTTATGACGGCCTGAAGCATATCTCCATAGCCGGCCTGCATCCGGAAATGAAGGACCTGGCGGTGACCGTAAACGGCGTTTCCAAGACCTACGCCATGACCGGCTGGCGCATCGGTTACCTGGGCGCTCCGGCCGACTTAGCGGAAGCCATCGGTCGCATACAGGATCACACAACCTCCAATCCTTCTTCCATAAGCCAGAAGGCGGCGCTGGCGGCTCTCAAGGCCGCCGAGAAATTCGCCGAGAATATGCGCGAGGAATACGCCGGCAGGAGGGATTATATGTTGACTAGGCTGAGTTCAATGCCCGGCCTTAAACCGGTCGTGCCGCAGGGGGCTTTCTACGTGTTTTGCGATATCTCCGGGACCGGTATGGACTCCGGAGTTTTCTCCGGTAAGTTGCTGGAAGATAAATTCGTGGCAGTCATACCCGGAGAAGGATTCGGCAGGGTGGATTACATACGTTTCAGTTTCGCTACCGGGATAGAACAGATAAAAAAAGGGATGGACAGAATAGAAGAGTGGGTGAAGACGCTATGAGTCCCAAGACGCTGGCAGAAAAGATATTGAGCGAACACGCGGGCAGGGACCTGCGGGCCGGAGACTTCGCGATCTGTAAGGTAGATTTCACTTTCGGGCAGGACGGGACGTCGTCCATAATAATCGACCGCGTGCGCGAAATGGGCATAAAGAAGCTGAAGACTAAATTCTGCATGGTGATAGACCACAGCGCTCCCTCTCCCTCGGAGGGCGTTTCGCGCGTGCACAAAAAGATGCGCGTTTTCGGGGCGGAATTCAAACAGCCGGTTTTCGACATAGGATGCGGTGTTTGTCACCAGGTGATCCCTGAATCCGGGTGGATACTGCCGGGAGATCTGGTCCTGGGGGCCGACTCGCACACCTGCACATACGGGGCGCTTGGCGTTTTTTCGACCGGCGTCGGTTCTACCGACTTGGCTGTGACGCTTGCGGCCGGGAAGAATTGGTTCAAGGTCCCGGAGACGTTGAAGGTCGTCCTGAACGGAAAGCTGCCCGGAGGCGTTTACGCCAAGGACGCGGTACTTTACATAATAGGCAAGATAAAAGCCGACGGCGCCACATATAACGCGTTGGAATTTTGCGGCAGCGCGATAGATTCCATGGATATGGACGGCAGGATGACCATTTCGAACATGGCGGTCGAGATGGGCGCCAAGGCCGGGTTGATGCCGGTAGACGCGGTGACCATAGCCTGGTTTAAGGCCAGGGGAATTCCGGTCTCGAGGATCCGGCGCCTGGCGCCGGACAAGGGGGCGCGTTACGCGCGGGTGCTGGAATACGACGTCTCCAGGCTGGAGCCGCAGGTTTCCCTGCCGCATAGCGTCGATAGCGCCGTTCCCGTGGGAAAGGTCAAGGGGGTCAAGATACAGGAGATATTCATAGGGACCTGCACAAACGGACGGTTAAGCGATTTGCGCGCGGCCGCGGCGGTGCTGAAAAAACGCAGCGCGGCTCCCGGAGTCAGATTGATTGTGGCTCCCGCTTCGCGCGATATATACCTGCGGGCGCTCAAGGAAGGTATCATCGAGGATTTCGTCTCCGCCGGGGCAGCGGTGGTGGTCGCGGGATGCGGGCCGTGCGTGGGCACGCATAACGGGATACCGGCCGACGGCGAAAAAGTGATTTCGACGGCGAACCGTAATTTCAAGGGAAGGATGGGCAACCCTAACGCGTTCATTTACCTGGGGTCGCCGGCGTTGGCGGCTGCTTCCGCCCTGGAGGGCAGGATAGCGGATCCCAGGAAATATTTGTGAAATGGAGGTAATTGATGGAAATCAATGAGCTCCTTCTGTTGTGTATCGAGAAACGCGCTTCAGACCTGCATATTACCGAGAACGAACCTCCCATATTGCGTATAGACGGCAAACTGTACCGCACCGGACTTTCTTCTTTGACCAAACATGAAACCAAGCAGATGATCTATTCCGTCCTGAACGGTTCTCAGAAGGAGATGTTCGAGAAAGAACTGGAGTTGGATTTCTCGCTTTCTCTTCCGGGTATGGACCGTTTCAGGGTCAACATTCATATGCAGAAGAACTCGGTGGAAGCGGCTTTCCGCCGCGTCCCTCTGAAGATCCCTACCTTCGACGACCTTGGTTTGCCTTCTATTGTGATGGAGCTCGCCCGCCGGCCGAACGGACTGGTGCTGGTCACCGGCCCGACCGGTATGGGCAAGACGACCACGCTTGCAGCGATGATTGACCTGATCAACAACGAGCGCGAAGCGCATATAGTCTGCATAGAAGACCCCATAGAATTCGTTCATAAAAACAAGAAGAGCGTGATCAAACAGCGCGAGGTCTACAGCGATACTCACTCCTTCGCCAACGCCCTGAAGCACGCTTTACGCCAAGACCCCAACGTCATCGTGGTAGGGGAAATGCGCGACCTGGAGACGATATCCACGACTTTAACCGCGGCTGAGACCGGGCATCTTGTGCTGGCGACTCTGCACACGCCCGACGCCCCCCAG
>JBAZDY010000087.1:0-6789 GCA_041654215.1 Candidatus Omnitrophota bacterium | reverse complement strand
GTAATCCCCTGCACGGGGAACTTGTATACGGAAGCTTTTAACGGCGTATTGTTGGCCGCTTTAGCCGCCCCCCAAAGCAATTTCTTCACCGCCGCGGGAGTCTCGTTCATCTTTTTAGGCGCTTCCAGATCGGCAATCAAATGGACAGTTCTAAAAGTCCCTTTTGTCTTAGAACAGCCTGTCATCTCACCCCCCCCTATTTTAAAGTTTCTCCGCTTTTCAAGCGGGTTTGTTGTAACGGTTTTAGAAGTAAATAACTCCCCTTATCTATTTAATTATATAAATTCTCGGGAAAAAGCAAGTGTTTTTTAAATTTTTTTGTTACGCCGGAGAATCTCTCTTATTTAAGATAAGCCTTGCCGATCTTTATTTCCGAAACCGGCCTGTCCTGGGAGTCGGTGCCGGCATTCTCGATTTTCTGCACCACATCGTAACCGGAAACTACCTTGCCGAATATAGTATGGCGCATATTGAGCCAGGGGGTCTTGGCCGTGGTTATAAAAAACTGGCTTCCGTTTGTGCCGGGGCCGGCGTTGGCCATGGCCAGAATCCCCGGGGCGTCGAAAGTCACTGTTGGCGAGCATTCGTCCTCGAACGGCTTGCCCCATATGGACTCCCCGCCGCGTCCGGTGCCGGTCGGATCGCCTCCCTGGATCATAAAATTCTTGATTACCCGATGAAAAATCACTCCGTTATAATACCCCTTCTCGGCCAGCTTGCTGAAATTCTCACTCGCCTTGGGAGCGGTGTCCGGCATCAATTGCAGTTCTATATTCCCCAAATTGGTCTCCAGCACTACGTTTTTCGCATCCATGGCAAAAGCACCTCCGCAGATAATCGCACCGGTTAATAAAAAAACGAACGTTAAGGCCGCCGCGGGTCCTCTCATTTTACGTCACCTCCGTTATAAAACTTCTCTTTTCAATCCGCGCAAAGATATTTCAGTATACATCATCGCCGGTAAATATCAAGCCGCTGTACAGTAAATTCTTCCCCTCCGGAGCTTGCAGAATCCCTTTTAAAACTCATCCGGTGCGAATTGCACCCGCTCTTTACAAGGCTCTTGTTACTCCGGGGGAATTTTTCGGCAATTCTCCGAAAAACAGGACTCACCCATCAGCGGTCTCTTTTCAATATCTGTATGAAAGCGCGGTGAAGGCGGGATGGATGAATGCGGTGCCGGATATTCCTAACCGGCTGCGGGGCTTCGCCTTTCCTCTTTCGTAATCGGGGCATTATCTGTTTTTGCCCGCCCCGAAGAGCGCCGAGACGGCGTAGCAGGCCGCGGCGAAAAGCACGATCGTCGCCCCAGACGCCGTTCCCCAATAGAAAGAAACGATCAAGCCGCTGATGCCGGAGAAAAGGCTGATTAACACAGCCCAAGCCGTGTAAGCGCGCATATTGCGGGAGATATTTCTGGCCGCCGCCGCCGGGAGCACAAGCAGAGAATTTATGATCAATATCCCGGCCAGCCTTATAGAAAGGATCACCACCAGCGCCAGCAGCACGGTAAAACTAGTCTCCACCCAGAAAGTATTCACCTTGCGGCTGCGCGCCAGAGAAGAACTGATACTGGTAAAGATCATGGCATTGCCGGCGGCGAACCAATAAACCATAACGGCAGCGGCGATCGCCAGCAGCCATCCTATCTGCGCGGGGGTCACGGTCAGAATATCCCCGATCAGGTAACCGGTGTATTTCGCGAAACCTCCCCGCCTGCTCAGGACAACGATCCCCAAGGCCACGATAAAAGCGAACAATACGCCCAGGATGGTATCCATAGACGCCCGCGTCATGTTTTTCAAAAGGTTGACGCCTACGGAAAGCAGTACCGCCAGCAGAAGCATCGGCAATGCCGGGTCCTGAAAACCGAGCAGAACGCCGATGGCAATACCGGTAAGCGCGGAATGTCCCAGGACATCGGTAAAGAAAACCATGCGGTTGCTGACCACCATCGTTCCCATCAAAGCGAACAGCGGAGTGACCAGCAAGACCGCCAGTAGGGCGTTTTTCATGAAGACATAATGCGCCCATTCAAACGGCAGGGTGTTTAGCAGATTGTACCAGACGTCAATCAGCATTATCGCCGCCTTTACCCTTATCCTTTACAATAGCGGGCAGACACGAAATATTCCACAAAGCCGCTCCGAACACCTCCACTAATTTGCCGTCTGCCAGCACCTCCTGCGGCCTGCCTTCAGCGATCACTCCGCGGTTAAGCAGCACCATCCTGTCCACGTAAGAATAAATCCCTGCAAGATCGTGCGTCACCAGTACGACCGAGATATCATGCGTTTGCCTCAGGCCGCGCACGATGCGGTAAAAAAGCGCCAATCCCTTCGCGTCCACGCCGCTGGCAGGCTCGTCGAGCAAAAGAAGATCCGGGGCGGGCGTCATGGCGATCGCCAGCAGAACGCGCTGCAATTCCCCTCCCGAAAGATCTCCGACCTTTCTTTTGACAAGGTGCTCCGCGGAAAACAGCGACAGAACCTCTTTGACCCTGCCGGCAGTGCTGCCGTCTATCCCGGCCCAGACCGGCCTGCGGGTTACCGCCGACGCCACCAGATCCGCGACGCTGACGGGCGCCCCTTTTTCCAAATGCAGTTTCTGCGGGACATAACCTATCTTGGGCGTCTGGGAAGGATTACCGCCAACGCGGAAGGATATCCTCCCCTGGTAAGGCATCTCTCCCATCAAAGTGCGCAACAGAGTGGTCTTGCCTGCCCCATTGGGCCCGACCACTCCGACGACCTCGCCGCAATTGACGTGCAGATTGACTCTGGACAGTATAACGTTGCTGCCCAGTTTTACCGTCAGATCCTCCACCCTCGTGCAGCAATGTTCGCAGGTATTAAGCAACTCCGTCTCCTTCGCTTTTATTTTCGGAAAGCATCCTTTAAAACTTCCAGATTCTTTTCCATTATCTTAAGATAGGCGTCGTCTTCGTCCGGGCCGCTCACCGCCGGATCGAGCACATACACTTTCAACCCTGTTTCCGCGGCGATGGTTTCGGCGGCTGAAGACGGATACTGGGGTTCGCTGAACAACACGCAGCCGTCTTTGCCTGAATTCCTGATCAGATCTATCGTCTCCGCAAGTTCCTTCGCGCTGGGCTCGCTCCCCGGTTCGCGTTCCACCACGGCCGCGATCTCCAGCTCGAACTCCTCGGCGAAATACGGGAATGCCTCGTGAAAAGTGATGATCTTTCTGCCTTTATAGGACGACAGCTGCGCGTGCATTTGTTTCCGCAGGAAGTCGAGCTTCGCTACGTAGTCGGCTGTATTCTGGGCGTAAAGCTCTTTGTGCGCCGGATCCAGGCTCTGCATGGCCGCGCCGAGATTCTTCACCTGTTTGACGGCGCCGGAAATGCCCACCCAGATATGAGGATTTTCTTCATCATCGCTTTTTATCAAAGAAATCCCTTCCGATACGCCGATAATGCGCAAACCGGGATGCCGGGCCGCTGCCTCTTCAAGAAAAGACTCCATGCCGGCTCCGTTGACAATCAACGCCTGGGCCCCGGCGAGCTTTCTCATGTCCGCGGCAGTAAGCGCGTAATCATGCAGGCACCCGGTGAACGGCGGAGTAAGATTCTCCAGCGACACTCCCGGCACGTCTTTTATCACGTTCCGGGCCATAATATACACCGGATAAAAAGAAGCGACTACTTTTATTTCCTTCTGAGCGGCGCACGCGCCGCGCGCGAACACACCGGTAAATACCGACAACAATACAACTCCCGTCATAAATCGTTTATATCCACCCATCTCTGCCTCCTTTAAGAATATTGTCCGGTTATGGGCTGTTTTCCCACCGGCATTCCGAACACAACCCCTCTATATGCAAGGAATGATGCTGAACCCTGGCGTTAAGTTTTTTTTCTATAAAACTGGATATTTCCGGAAAATTGCAGAATTCCACCTCTTCGACCTTGTTGCACTTGCTGCAGATAAAATGATGGTGACTTACATACGGCTTGCGGCAAAGACAATAATAAAGCCGGCGGCTGCTGTGTTCTATTTTTACCAGGATGCCGGATCCCTCCAGTTCTTCCAGAATACGGTATATCGAAGGCAGACCTACCTCCAGAGACGCCTTCCCCAGCATCTGTTTGATCTCATAAGGGCCAAGATACCGCTTTTCCCGCAAGAACAACTCAAGCACCGCTTTTCTGCGCGGAGTTATCTTGAAATGATGTTCCTTTAATACCGCCAGATACTTTTCCATTATGCTTTACTTGCGCACCTCCGCAAAAACTCCGGGCGGCCGATAATTATCGGTAGAAACTAAATCCTTCCGCATCAATGTAAATAGAAATGATTTCTATTTATAACACAAAATAATACCGCCTGTCAACGGCGCAATGAGACTCAAACGGGCTAAAACGGAGAGTGTCGTTTAAAACGGATGGGCTATTTCTTCTCTTTGCGGTCCCAGTAGTCGTTTTCCCAGCGTTTCTTCTCTTCTTCGTGAAGCTTATTCTCCGGGTTAATGATATTTTTCTCCACCCGGCGGCGCGAGGCTTCCTCTTTATTCTTCTCTTCCGTTTCCTGATCCTTGGTTTTATGCAACAGCGAAGAGAAAATGAAGAAAGCGATAATTATCATTACGATCCATAAGAAAACGGTCATATTGCCTCTCTGTCTGCCCTGCTTAAGGAGCGTTCCTCTTTTGGGATATCCGCGCCGCAACAGTAATTATACTCTTTTTTACTGAAAACTCTAATACTATTAGATCATCGCACGCGGTCAAAAATAGCCCTTCCTTGCTCTTGAGAGAATCTAAAACAGGTGGTAAACTATAAATATGGGGGGGATTCAAATTCACAAGCCTGGAACGCGAATGCGGCAAAAAAGAAAAATACTCATAATTGATGACGAAAGCCATCTCGCCGCGCTGGTCAAGCTCAACCTGGAGCAAACCGGCAAATACGAGGTCTGCGTAGCCAACGATGGAGAAGAAGGCCTGCAAAAAGCCCTGAAGGAACCTCCTCACTTGATCATCCTCGACTTGATACTGCCCAAGATCACCGGAGAAGAAGTCTGCAAGAAGATCCGCGGAGAGGAAACGACGGAGAATATCCCCATCATCATGGTCACCGCCAAGGCTTCCACCGTGGACGCTATCATCGGTAAAGTCATCGGCGCCAACCACTATATGACCAAGCCTTTCCAGATGGACGAACTGCTGAAAAATATCGAAGATGTCTTTGGACGGCAGTGCGAAGCTCTCTAAAACCGACCGCGCCCCGGCAATGTATACCGCACTTGCAAATCCGGATCTTTTCCGCCCCGCAAAGACTGCGTCCTGCACGGCTTAAGAGGGCGGTCTTATGGCCGGTTCTAAGGCGGGCATTGCTCTAGTGCGCTGTTAAATAATTTTTTTAAACAGCGCACGGAGCAAGCGAGAGTCGAAAATCGAGATTTGATTCAATAAAAGTTCTCGATTGTAGTCTAATTTCGATTATCAGGACCTTATTTAACATTGCCCTAAAAGCTCTTTGATCCCGGACTCGATCTGTTCCCTGATCTCCGGGCAGGACGACGGCAGGAATTCCAGCGCCTTCTTCAGCGCCGCAAGCGCCTCTTTCTTCATCCCGAGATTACGGTAAGCGTCCGCCAGATTCTCGTAAGTCACGGCCCGGCCGGGTTCGATCCCCAGCGCCTTCTCGAAAAGCGCCACCGCCTGCTGATGCTCGCCCATCTTGTTCAACAACCAGCCTTTATTATGGAAAATGGTGGCATAATCCGGCTCGCTCTCTATGCCCTTGTCGAAATACGGCAGGGCCGCGTCAATCATCCCCAGTTCCACCATACACAAGGCGCGGTCATTGTAAGCCGCCCCGTCCAAGGGATTGAGCTTGATCGCGGAATCCAGATACACGATGGCGTCGCCGAAATTGCCTTCCAGTATCTCCCGCTGCGCCTTGAAATACATCTCTTCGGCCGGCATATTTCTTTCGCGTGACAGCCGCAGCCCTTCCTCCACCAGCCTGCCGGCAGGCGCCGCGCCGAAATAAGTGATGATATCGTCAAGTTTACGGCGCAGCCGGTATAGACCTATATCGGCCATGGTTCAAAGGCTTGCCGGTTATTCATTATATACCGGGATTTCACTGTATGAAGATGCCCCGGGCATAAACCCGAATGCTCCTTAAACATATTACTGTACCCCCATCCGGAATTCTAAAGATACTATTCCTTGGCGGCTTCCGGTTGATATAATATTCTTTGAATCTTAAACTTCCTCAGTCCGGCTGGGACCTTCCATTCAATGATATCCCCTACTTTATATCCCAATATCGCCGTGCCGATAGGAGCGAGAACCGATATTTTATTCTGCTCGATGTCAGCGTCTTCCGGATACACCAATTCATAAATCTCTTCTTTGTTGGTATCGACATCTTTAAGGCAGACTTTCGAATTCATGGTGATTATATCCGCCTTTACTTGATCCGGGGCTACGATAACGGCCCTGTTCAACTCGGCTTCAAGTTCTTCTATCCTCGTCCACTCTGCTTCATTCCCGGGATCGTTCCGCCGCCTCGCATCCCGCAGCCATAACGATACGGTGGCCGAGTCCGATAAACGGGTCATCTCGTCCAAAGCCAATCTATCGGTCTCCCCGCCGAATATCATCTTCTTTATCATTTCCCTGAGACGATAAAGATCGGATTGCGTGATATATATCTTCTTGTTTTTCATTATACCCCCTTTTCCCGGTTATTGCACCGGCCATTCTTTATATCATACTCCGAAGTAAACCGCTCTTCGGTAGCAGAAGACGGCC
>JBAZDY010000086.1:0-6800 GCA_041654215.1 Candidatus Omnitrophota bacterium | reverse complement strand
ATAAGATTGTCGGACGGACAGGTCGCCGCCGCTGCAAGACGCAGGATGGATTCCCTGACTAAACCGCGCGGTAGCCTGGGGCGTCTGGAGGATCTTGCGGTGCGCCTCTGCGGTATGACCGGCGTGATTGGGCCGGTATTGAAAAACAAGGTTATTTTCACGCTCGCGGCCGACCACGGCGTTACCGTGGAAGGAGTAAGCCCTTATCCTAAAGAAGTTACCGCGCAGATGGTTTATAATTTTCTGAACGGCGGCGCTGCCATAAATGTGCTGGCGGCGCATTGCGGGGCGCGGGTTGTGGTGGCCGACTTCGGCGTCGCCGTGGACCTGAAGCCGGGCTTAGGGCTGACGCGGAAAAAGATAAAATACGGTACCGCCAACATTGCCGAGGGTCCGGCGATGACCCGTGAAGAAGCGCTGTTTTCGGTTTGCCGGGGCATAGAGCTTTTCGATGAAGAGTTCAGGCGGGGGATAGACATCGCCGGGACCGGAGAGATGGGGATTGGCAATACCACGGCTTCCAGCGCGATCGCGGCGGTGCTTACCGTTTCTGAGGTCGAGAAAGTCACGGGACGCGGGGCCGGACTGGATGAGAAAGGACTGGGCAGGAAAGTGGGTGTGATAAAAAAGGCCATAGCCGTTAACGCCCCCGATCCTGCTGACCCTCTGGACGTGTTGGCCAAGGTCGGCGGTCTGGAGATAGGCGGGCTGACCGGGGTCATATTAGCCGCTTCCCGCAGGAGGGTCCCGGTATTGATAGACGGATTCATCTCCGGCGCCGCGGCTTTGTTGGCTTTCGCCTTGGAGCCGAAGAGCGCCGCGTTCATGGTCGCGGCGCATAATTCAGTGGAAAACGGGCACGCGGTGATATTGAAGCATATCGGCATAGAGCCTTTGCTGGACCTGGGTATGCGTCTGGGCGAGGGGACCGGAGCGGCCCTGGCTATGAGTTTGGCCGACGCCTCCTTAAAGGTGCTAAAAGAGATGGCCACATTCGGCGGCGCGGGAATCTCGGAGAAGAGCGATGTTTAAAGGTTTCATCGGAGCTTTGGGGTTTTTGAGTATATTACCTTTCGGCGGCCGTGCTGCGGAGAAAGGACTGACGCGTGCCGCCGGTTTTTTCCCTCTTGCCGGTTTCTGCATAGGCGTTTTTCTTTTTCTTCTGGACCGACTGTTCCTCTTTCTGGGTTTTCCCGCGCTGCTTTCGGCAGCCCTGCTTGTTTGCGCGCTGGCCTTTATTACCGGAGGTATGCATCTGGACGGACTGGCGGATACCGCAGACGGTCTCTTTAGCGGTAAAGATAAAGACGGCGTACTTGCAGTAATGCGCGATCCGCATACCGGCGCGCTGGGGACTACGGCGGTTGTCTGCGCTTTGATATTGAAAACGGCTTTGCTGGCGTCATTGAACGGCCATTTCCGTCCGGCAGCTCTGCTGTTTATGTGCGTGTTGAGCCGCTGGTCCGCGGTTCCTGCCATGGCGCTTTTTCCTTACGCCCGTACCGAAGGCAAGGCCAAAGTATTTATCGCGTCTCTGCGAGGGCGCGTTTTATATTCCGCCTCTTTGCAGGTATTACTGTTTTCACTGCTCCTGCGCGGCGCCGAAGGGGTGCTGTTTTACGCCGGCGTGTTCTTGTTTACCTTTTTATCCGGCAAGTTTTATCTCAGAAAAATAGGCGGTATTACCGGGGATACGCTCGGCGCGCAGATTGAGATAAGCGAATTATTCGTTCTGTTCTCGTTGTGTCTGGCGGAAAGCCGTCCGTTACCGGTATGAAAACCGGTTATCGTTTATCGGTATTTGATAATCGAGAGCTTCCATTAAATCAAATCTCGATTCCCGATTGCTCTGTGCGCTGTATTTAACAGCGCACCACCCCTCCTAAGTCCTCCCCATCAAGGGGAGGAAAGATTGGAGGTGCCCATTCGGGAAGAAAGATAGGTTGAAATCTATTGGTTACCCTAACCGTCATCGAGTAATAGTAACCCTTAGATAAACCAAGGACAAGTCTGCGCCGCATTTTTACACGAGTGAACACCTGCCTCTCCTTGAAGGCAGAGTGCTATTCCGACAGGTAAGCCGGCTTGATTAAGTATCGTGTCCCCGGAACCGGAACTCGGTTATGTCCGAAACTAAAGTTATCTCATCCTGGAGCGGCGGCAAGGATTGCTGCCTGGCGCTTTACCGCGCCATGAAACTCGGGTATAAAGCCGGCGTGCTTCTTAATTTTGTCTCCGGCGCTACCGGACGCGGTTGTTTTCACGGCCTTGAAGGCAGTTTGCTGCGGCGGCAGGCAGAACTGTTGGGGATATCTCTGGCGCAACGGCCGGTGAGTCCGGATATGCAGGAATACGAGAAAGAGTTCAAGGCAGCGGTACAGGATATCCGCGGCGATACTATAAACCATATGGTTTTCGGAGACATCTACCTGTTGGACCACCAGAGTTGGGTGGAGAGGGTTTGTTCCGAGATAGGCATTATTCCCTTAGAGCCGCTTTGGAATGAGCCGGTGGAGGATTTGATAAACGAATTTTGCGATGCCGGCTTCAGGGCCTTGATAATCAGCTGTCGCTCGGATCTGATGGGGAAAGAATACTTGGGCCGTTATGTGGACCGGGAACTGGCGGATGAACTGAAAAAGAAGGGTATATGCCCCTGCGGGGAGAAAGGAGAGTATCATACGCTTGTGGTTGATGGGCCGATCTTCAGCAGGCCGCTGCGTATTTTGCGCGCCGAGCCTGTGAAGAAAGAAAGTTTCTGGAAACATTGGTTTTGGGATATTAAAGAATGCGTCTGAACTACAATAGGGCGAGTTATAGCCTTGAGAATCGAAATTAGAAATTTGATCCCTTCGACAAGCTCAGGGCAAGCTCCATTGAGCTTTGGATTATGCAATGCTGATTTTCGATTGCTCTGTGCGCTGGTAAATAAATAATTGACCTACAACGCACTGGTTTCTGGATATCCAGGAATTCGAATGAGTCCGGTTCGGCTGATGCTGACCGGGATAAACCAAAAGTAATTGGAGAGCGGAACACCAACTTGGCGAAGGAAGTCCGGGTGCAATCCCCGGCACTGTCCCGCAACGGTAATCCTTTCGAATAGAAAGGTAGTCCGGTCGATCGCCGGTAACGGAGTATTCCCGAGAGAGGAGAAAGACAATGAGGAAGCAGGTACTATTTTCTACTGTTCTGGCGATTCTTCTGCAGGCCGGCGCGGTAAGCGCGCAGGAATACGACCTGGGCAATATTGTGGTCTCCGCCGCCAGGAGCGAGATCTACCAGGCGGAAACCGGCAGTGCCACCACGGTCGTAACCGGAGAACAAATACGGAATTCCGGCAAGCTTACCGTGGAAGAAGTGCTGAAGAGTGTTCCGGGAGTATCGGTGGTCGGCAGCGGCGGTTTCGGCGGTTCGGTCCAGGTTTACCTGCGCGGCGCAAAACCCGGGCATGTCCTGGTAATGATAGACGGTATCGAAGTCAATGATCCGATATCGGTGGACCGTTCCTTCGATTTTGCCAATCTCACCACCGACAATATAGAACGTATCGAGGTGGTTCGCGGGCCGCAATCCACTCTTTACGGTTCCGACGCCATGTCCGGCGTAATCAACATCGTGACCAGAAAAGGGACCGCTGAGCCCGAGGCCTCGGTATTTTCGGAGATAGGAGCGCATAATACATTTCGGGAGGGCGGTGAGCTGCGGGGCGTCAAGGGGGCGCTGGATTATTCTTTTTACCTCTCCCGTCTCGATTCGAAAGGGATTAATAAAGTGTCCGCCGGGACGGAAGAAGACGGTTACAGGAATACCACCTTTTCCTCCCGCATCGGATACAAGGTCTTTGAGGACGCGGAATTGAGCCTGGTTACCCGTTACACGGACGCCAAGGCTGAGATAGACGCCGCGGCTTACGACGACGACCCTAATTACATATCATGGTCCAGGGATTACGCCATGAAGGCCGCCTTTGACCATCCTTTGAATTCCTGGTGGAAGCACAACTTGTCCTTTTCCTGGCATTACCTTGACCGTAAAGACCGCAATGAGAAGGACGAGGCCCATCCTTACGATTATATAAGCGACTGGTATAAAGGGGACACTCAGAAAACCGCCTATCAGCACGATCTTACCCTGGCGCCCTGGGACACTCTTATCGCCGGATTCGAATACGAGAAGGAACGCGGCTCGTCTTATTATTATTCCGAATATTACGATTACTATTCTTTCGATATTAAGTCATCCGAAACTAAACAGGACAGAAAGAGCGTGGAAAACAAGGGTTATTATCTGCAGAATCAGTTTAAATTCCGCGACAGGCTCTTCGTTACTCCCGGCTTAAGGGTGGACGACCACCAGCTTTTCGGGGCCGAAACTACCTATAAAATATCCGCGGTCTATCACATTCTGGAGAGCGGGACGAGCCTGAAGGCCAATTACGGCACTGCCTTCAAGGCCCCGTCATTGTATCAGCTGTATTCCAGTTACGGCGACCCGGCCCTGAACCCGGACAAAAGCAAAAGCTACGACTTCGGGTTCGAGCAGAAATTGTTCGGGAACCGCTTCTCGTTCAGCCTGACGAGATTCCGCAGCGACTTCAAGGATATGGTTGATTACGACTTCGGAGCCTCTAAATACATGAACGTCGGCAGGGCCCGCACCGAGGGATACGAAGCCGGAGCCGGGCTGCGCATCTTAGACGGCCTGACGCTCAACGCCAATTTCACCTATACCGATACCGAGAACAAGGATACAGGCCTGGAACTACTGCGCAGGCCCAGGCATCAGGTAAACCTTGCTCTGGACTGGCGTTTTATGCCTAAGGCCGACCTCAACCTGGGGATGATCTACGTCGGCAGGCGCAATGAGAACTTTGTCAAGGACAAGGCCTATACCGTATTCCGCATCGCCTCTTCTTATGAACTGACGCGGAATTTCCGCCTTTTTGCCAGGATAGAGAATCTCTTCGACAAGAAATACGAAGAAATTCCCGGTTATGCCGTGCCGGGCAGGTCGTTTTACGCTGGTGTAAAGGCATCCTTTTGAGAAAAGATGCACGGAATAAAAACTTGCAATATATCCGTTGTCTGTTAAAATAACACAAAAGGAGGAAGATATGAAGAAAACGGGTTTTGCAGTTATGCTTTTTGCTGCAGCGGTGTTCATCGGCGGGTGCGCTACTCCATATCCTTACGGCGCTCTTTACACGGAGATCAAGGCTCCGGTAGGCGCGGGCGAGGGCGGAGTGAGCTACTCTAAAGTCGGCACGTCCAAAGCCACATCTATCCTCGGACTGGTTGCCACCGGCGACGCGAGCATCAAGGCCGCCATGGCGAACGGGGACATCAGGACGGTCAAGTACGTCGACTATGATGCCAAGAATATTCTTGGTATCTACGGTGAATATACGACAACTGTGTACGGAGACTAATTATTAGCTGAACGCAGAAAAGCCGCTCCGTGTCCTTTACGGAGCGGCTTTTTTGTTATACTTCGACGCAGCGGATAATAGAGCCTCCGCTTAGTATTACAATCGTGAGCAAATCATTCTCTCGCTCCAGCGGCCTTTCTAAAAGAACAGGCTTTTGCGGAGCCGGAGAAATCCCATAAAAGATATGGCACATTTCGGCGCGTTAGGCGATATAATGGATGAAATACACCGTTATGCGCATAAGGAGCGGGGATTAGCGGAGCGCATCTCGGACGGTGTGGCATATTTGCGCGGCCTCGATCAGCGAATATTTGATCTCCGCGGAGAGGGCTTCAGGGAGACCGAGAGGATCCGCGGAAGGGATATCTACGCGGTGCATCAGGTTTACCGTCCGCAGCCGCCCGCGCGGGCGAAGTTCGAAACGCACCGGCGTTATGTCGATTTGCAGTGCGTTTGGTCCGGGAGCGAAGATATTTATATACTCTCCCCATCGGGATTAAACCCGCTGGGGCCTTATAGCAGGAGAGACGACATACGGTTTTACGGCCCTTCGCCGGGCGGAGATATCCGCGAACTTCTGCGCAAGGCATCGCGCCTGCGCATGGAACCGGGGCGCCTGGCGGTATTGTTTCCCGCTGACGCGCACGCTCCTTCGGTTTTCTGCGGAGCCGGAGGTCCGGTCGCCAAGACCGTGGTAAAGGTCCTCTTTAGGTAGATTTCTCCGGTCGTAGTCGATATCCGGAATAACGCATATAAAACGGCAGCAGGCTTAAGACAGTCAGACTATGTTCAAACTTAACACCGGCGTCCCTTTACTCGAGTTCAACAATCTCAGCGTGGTGCGCGGCGAAGAGAATAAAGTTATATTGCGCGATATATGCATCGACATGCGTCAAGGAGAGCATATCGCTTTGCTCGGTCCCAACGGCTGCGGGAAATCCTCTTTCATCAATCTGGTGACCAGGGAATATTACCCGCTTTCCGGGGTGCAAGGGTATTCTTTCAAGGTGCTGGGCAGGGAAGACTGGAACGTTTTCGATCTGCGTTATCTGTTCGGTATAGTCTCAGACAGGCTGCAGTCGGTATGTTCGCGCGATGTCACGGGTATGGAGACGGTATTGTCCGGTTTTTTCGGGAGCGTCGGGCTTTACCGGGCAAGGGTCACCGCACGCATGCTCGCCAGGGCGCGCGAGATCCTGGATTTTCTGGAGATCGGGCATCTCGCCGGCAGAGAGATCCCGCTAATGTCCACCGGGGAGGCCAGGCTTTTTCTCATCGCCAGGGCGCTCGTGCATGACCCGCGGGGATTGATACTGGATGAACCCTGCAACGGCCTGGACCTGCACGCCACTCGCAGGTTCCGCGATAC
>JBAZDY010000085.1:0-6814 GCA_041654215.1 Candidatus Omnitrophota bacterium | reverse complement strand
TAGATGTTTTTCCTCCGTATCAGCAGCAGCAGGTCAGGCTCCAGTTGTCGGATTGTATACAGGGAGTAGTCTCGCAGCTTCTGCTGCCTGTGGCTTCCGGCGAGGGCAGAGTGGTGGCTACCGAGGTGCTTACCGGAACCCCGGCCATCAGGAATCTGGTGCGTGAACAGGAAATAGAACAAATCCCTACGCTGCTGCAGACCGGCAGTCAGCACGGAATGCATACCATGGATAAGTCGTTGAAAGATCTTTTTCAGAAAGGACTGATAAGCCTGGAGACCGCGTTGTCGAAGGTCAAGAACCCGGAGGAGTTCAGGCAATTATAACTTAACCCGGAATTCGCAAAATGTTTTGCCGAACAAGTTTTATGAAGGATTGACCGTCCGTCACTGAAGCGTTGGCGGACTCTGTGCGCTGTTTAAAGGACTTATTTAACAGCGCAGTAGTTGTTTGTTACATGAGTTTCTGATAATCGAGAATCGAAATTAGACCGCAATCGAGAATTTTATCGAATCAAATCTCGATTTTCGACTTTCGATTGCTCTGTGCGCTGTTTAAAGAACTTATTTAACAGCGCACTAAAGGGGGAGATAATGAAATTTAATGCTGAAGCGATTAGACTGGGCGATAACATAAATACCGATTTCATCATTTCCGGCAGGTATAAGTTCGCCATAACCGATATGAAAGAGTTGGCGAAGCACATAATGGAGGATATAGACCCGGATTTCCCGTCCAAGATCAAACCCGGGGTTTCCGTGATCGTGGCAGGAAGCAATTTCGGTATGGGGTCGTCGCGCGAGCAGGCGCCGCTGGTGATCCGGGAGAGCGGAATAGTTGCCGTGCTGGCCAGGTCTTTTGCCAGGATATTCTACCGCAACGGATTCAACATCGGCCTGCCGCTGATAGAGGCCGATACCTCCGGCATAGACGAGCAAGATTCTTTGAACATAGACCTTGACGCCGGCATACTCAGGAATCTCACCAAGAACAGCGAGTCCAGGATTAAACCTTTTCCGGCTTTTATGCAGACTCTGTTGAGCGAGGGCGGGCTGGTCAATTACTATAGGAAATACGGGGGATTCAAGGTTTGATCGTAGCCCGGGAATCCCGAATGTCTTAGATTAAATATCGTCTATCGGTTATCGATATTTGAAAGACGAGAATCGAAATTAGACCCCTTCGACAAGCTCAGGGCACGCTCCATTGAGCTTTGGATTATGCAATGCTGATTTTCGATTGCTCTGTGCGCTGTTTAAAGAACTTATTTAACAGCGCACTAAATACCACTCTTCTTTTATCCTTCCCATCGAGGGGAGGGAATACAGGTTGAACTCTGTTGGTTCCCGTAGCCG
Source organism: Candidatus Omnitrophota bacterium (assembly GCA_041654215.1). Lineage (GTDB taxonomy): Bacteria > Omnitrophota > Gorgyraeia > Gygaellales > Profunditerraquicolaceae > Undivivens. The sequence goes on along the minus strand of JBAZDY010000085.1, from coordinate 5,459 downwards.
TTGAACGGAAAATCAATATCGAAAGGTCAGTCGTTATGAAGTATACAGTTACTCTTATCCCAGGCGACGGGATAGGACAGGAAGTCAGTGAAGCGGCGCGCAGATGCGTAGAGGCCACCGGGGTGCGGATAGAATGGGAAACCGTAATCGCGGGCCGGTCCGCTTTCGAGAAATTCGGAGAGCTCCTGCCGCAGGCGGTGGTGGATTCCGTGAAAAAGAACAAGGTGGCCTTGAAGGGGCCTATCATTACTCCCATCGGCGGCGGCTTCCGTTCGGTGAACGTCGCCATACGCCAGGCGCTCGACCTTTACGCCTGCGTAAGGCCGGCCCGTTCCTGTCCCGGGGTGCGCAGCGCCTTCAGCGACATAAATCTGGTTATAGTGAGGGAGAACAGCGAGGATCTTTACGCCGGGATAGAATTCGAAGAAGGCAAAGAGGAAACCAGGGCGATGATCGCCCGTATCTCCGAGGCATCCGGAAAGAAGATCCGTCCCGACTCCGGCATTTCGATCAAACCCATCTCCCGTTCGGCGTCGCAGCGCATCGCGCGTTACGCTTTCGAATACGCCCTTAAATACGGCCGCAAGAAGGTAACCGCGGTGCACAAGGCCAACATAATGAAGTTTACGGACGGGCTTTTTCTCAGGGCCGCAAGAGAAATCGCGCAAGAATACGAAGGCCGCGTTGAATTCGAGGAAGCGATAGTCGACAATATGTCGATGCAATTGGTGCAGAGGCCGCGCAATTACGACGTGCTTGTCCTGCCCAATCTTTACGGCGATATACTTTCCGATCTCGCCGCGGGGCTGGTAGGCGGGCTGGGCGTTGCGCCGGGGGCCAATATCGGGGAAGAATACGCCGTATTCGAGGCGGTACACGGTTCGGCCCCAAAATACGCCGGCATGAACAAAGTCAATCCGACGGCGATGATACTTTCCGGGGTGCTGATGCTCAGGCATCTGGGAGAGGATAACGCCGCGGACAGACTTGAAAAAGCCGTCCGCCTCGTGATTGCCGAGGGAAAGAACGTCACTTACGACCTGAAGGCGGACAGGAACGACCCGTCGAGCGTGGGGACATCGCAGATGGCGGACGCGGTAATCGCCGCCCTTAAAAAAGCTTGATCCCCTTGCCCAGAAGTCCCCGGGGATTTTTTTAGCATATTACGGCACACGGTTAATCGAGAAAGGAACACCGGGTTTCGGTATGAAGATATCGGTCATAGGCGCGGGTAACGTAGGCGGCACGGCGGCAATGCGCATAGCGCAGGAGCGCCTGGGGAATGTCGTGCTCGTGGATATAGCGGAGGGGCTGGCCAAAGGCAAAGCCGCCGATATCAACGACGCCGGGAGTGTCCTCGGGTACGACTGCCGAGTCGAAGGCAGCGGGGATATTTCCGCCGTGAAAGGTTCCGATATAGTGGTTTTTACGGCCGGACTGGCGCGCAAGCCGGGCATGACCCGTGAGGACCTTCTGAACAAGAACGCCGCCATATTGAAAGAGGCCTGTTTAAAAATAAAAGATTCTGCTCCGGGGGCTGTGCTCATTATCGTCACGAACCCGTTGGACTTAATGACGGCCCTGGCGTTGCGCGTTACCGGTTTCAGCCGCGGCAGGGTCTTCGGGATGGGGATGACCCTGGATGCCTCGCGTTTCGCCAACATATTATCGGAGATGACCGGCGCCCCGGTCTCATCCATAGGCGCCTGCGTGATCGGCAGCCACGGGGAAGGGATGATCCCTTTGCCCCGGTTTACCACCGTCAACGGCAAGCCGCTGAGCGCGTCAATGGATGCCAACGCCGTGGAAGGAGCGGTCAATCGCACGGTGGGCCGCGGACAGGAAATAGTTTCTTATTTCGGCAACGGCAGCGCGTATATAGCTCCATCGGCCGCGATATGCGACCTGGTCAAGTCGGTGGTTATGGACAACCGCAGGATACGAGGCGTTTCTTTTATGCTGGAAGGAGAATACGGACTGCGCGGTATGTGCATAGGAGTGCCTTGCCGTATAGGGCGCTCCGGAGTGCAGGAGGTAATAGAGCTGGAGCTTGACGCTGCGGAGAGCGGCAAATTACGCGCGTCGGCGGAGGGATTAAAGAAGCTTTTTTCGGCGCTTTGTGCGGCATAGTAACGCTTCCGCCGGCCGCCGGAATTATCATACAGCCGGATTTATATTTTCGCATATGAGCCTTTGTTTTCATTTCAAGGGAGGCTCTACTCCGTAAACTCATTACTCGAAGGCGGAGTTCTTTATGGAAGAAGTGCTGCGGGTTATCGATCTCGGCCGGACATCTTTCGACGTCGCCCTGCGGGTTCAGAAGGAATGTCTGGCCGAAGCCGCCGGCAATCCCGGATTGCATTTCCTCATCTTTTGCTCCCATCATCCCGTGATTACCTGCGGGACATCTCACCGCGCCTCGGACATCCTGGCGGACCGCCGCACTTTAAAAGAAATGAACATAGATCTGCGTTATGTCAACCGGGGCGGAGGCGTATCTTATCACGGCCCCGGGCAGATCACCGTGTATCCCGTTTGTAATCTCACCTGCCTGGGCAGGGATATAGGCTGGTTCCTCGGCAGACTGGAAGAATGCGTGCTTGGTTTCCTGGGAAGTTTCGGGATTGCCGCTTCCCGCAGAGAGGGGTTACCGGGTGTATGGACCGATAACCGTAAGATATGCTCTATCGGCGTGGCTTTCAGCCGCTGGGTTTCTTTTCACGGTTTGTCGGTTAACATACGCACTGCCGATATGCAGCCGTATTCGCTGATCAGACCTTGCGGAATGGACACAAAGATGACCTGCCTTGAGGAGGAAGCGCCGCGCGCGCGGGAATTAGCTTATTCCGCTCTGCTGGAGGGAATGCGAAAATCGTTTATCAAGGTTTTCTGGCCGCAGGGCATACGGATAGAGGAGAACAGAAGATGAACATAGAGGTAAAAGTCCCGTACCTGGGCGCGGGTATAGAAAAAGCCAGGGTGACGTTCATTTATTGCGAGCCCGGAGATACGGTGAAACAAGACGCCGATTTATTTGAGCTCACCGCGGACAAAGCGGCTTTCAACGTCCCGTCCCCTTGTTCCGGCAGGATAGGCGAGTTGAAGGTTTCCTGCGGAGATACCGTTTCCGTGGGGGACGTTATCTGCTCCATCTTGTCCGATTAAATCTCGATTTTCGACTCTCGATTGTTCCGAGCATAGACATCCTGGTCTGACCTGCGCCGGTTCAAATCCTTTCAACCCCAAGACCGACGATTGAGAAAAAGAACAGCCGGGATCATTGTTTGCCAGTTGGAAGACTCTTGTTTAAGAATCGCCGGCCTCTCGCGCCGCAAGAGCCGGAAGAGAGCTTTATGCCTGCTGGCCGAGGAACGCCTGCCTATACGCGCCACCGACACCGAACTCTCCCGCGACATCCAATCCATATTAAATAAACTGTTGCCGATCACTCCCGAATGCCTGATAGTGTCTGTGCCCAGGAACCGCGTAACCTGGAAACATCTCAGGATCCCTTCTAATTCCTCCGGCGAAATAGAGCAGGCCTGCCGTTTACACGCCGGAAGATTGATGTTACTCCCCGAGGAAGAGGTGGTTTCCGTCTGCGAGATAATAAGCAGGGACAGGAATTCCGGCGCGCTGGTCAGCCTTATGGCGGCAAGCCGTTCCGAGATATCAAGATACTGCCGGCTTTTCGGTTTCTTTCCCGCGGATAATATATATTTCCATCTTTCTACGCAGGGTATCTCCGGTATTTTTCGGGAGATCCGCGGCAGAATGCGGGGGCTGTCCCTGGTATTGGTCCCATACCGGCATTCCTGGGATGCGGTCCTTCTGAATGACGGCGCGCAGGTCTACGCGCGCAGTTTCAGCGTGCCGGCCTCCGGCAATTATTTCGGTATCCTCGCCGCCGAAACGAGGGCGGTGCTTGATTATTACTCAAGAGAGGTGGATGCAAGTCCGGTCGGGGAAATATGCCTGTTGACCCGGCCCGGACGGTCCGGAGCGACAGAAGCGGCCGCGGAACTTTCCGGTCTTATCGGAGTAAAAGTGGATGTTGTTTCCTGTGCAGGCGTGTTCGCCGGGATACGCGGCCGGGGCGGCACGGGAGTAAGGAATGGGGACGGGATTCTTTACGTTCCGCTTATAGGCCTTAGCTTTAATGCGGAACGGGAACGCCGTGATCACGGCGGAGATTTTTCGCTGCCTGAAATAAAAACCCGGAGATTGGAATGTATCTTGAAGCGCCGCGCCGTCTGTTTCGTCGCCGCAGTCGCGCTTCTGACTTCGGCTGTTTCTGCGTATTTAGGCTCCCTGACCGGCGCGGAGAGGCGGAAAACGCGCGTTCTCGCCGGTCCGCTGGGTAAAATGGAGAAGGCCGCGCTTCCCGTCTTGAGAGCCGGGAACAGGATGTTCCGTCTGCGGGAACGAGATCTGTCGCAGGAAGAAACTCTTTCCGGGGGGTTATCGGGCATACGCGAGGCCGCGGGGAATAACGGTATAGTGTTGAGCGGTCTCGTTTATGAAAGAGGGAAAAGACTCGTCATTCAGGGACGTCAGAAGGGGTGGGATTCGCTGAAGGAATTCGTGCCCGCAGTCGCCCGTAACCCGGTTTTCCGTTCCTGGAAACCCGGAGAATTGAGAATGGAGCGTGCCGCCGAGGAGGGGACAATAATTTTCAGGGGGGAATGGGTCAAGTGAGAATATCGTCTGCGGCCAGGAAAGCGTGTTTTGCCTCATGCGCGGGCGCCGTCTTTCTATCGGCGGTATGCATTCGTCATTTTTTCCGCGGTTATGCCGCGGCAGAACAAGCTTTTTCCGCTGCCCGAAAAAAAAGCGCCGCTCTGAACTCATTGTTGTCCGTGAAAGATACGGCCCCTTCTTTCTCTGCGGGGGGAGGCGTGCGTTCGTATGCCGCGTCCGCCGCAGGAGAGATCGAGCGTCTTGCCGCCGGCTGCGGCGTCAAGCTGATTTCTCTGCGCGCCGACGTTTCTGCGGCCGGCCCCGGGAAGATTGTTCTCGAAACGGAGATAACCGGTAATGAGAACGGATTGATGTCGTTCGTATCCGATCTGGAGACTTCTCTTTATGTCTTTACGATCGACAAAGCGCGTATAGATGTATTGCCGCTCGGAGAAGGTTTGCTCAGAGCGAAGCTCGCCGTTTCCTCGGCGTTGGACCTGCCGTTTAATGCCGGCAGCGATCCGTCGAACGCCGTTGAGCTTTTTTCGCGCCCCCTCCCGGCGGCAACCAAAATGGCTGAATACTGTGGCGGCCGCCTGTTCGGTAAGCCCCGGGAAACGGGAACGGAGCCGTTTCCAACCGCCGGCGGCGCAGAGGAGGCAGGAAGCGGGACTTTGAAACTTACCGGAGTGATCCTGGGCGCCGGGCCGGCGGCTTTTCTGCAGGATACATCGTCAGGCAGGGAAATCCGCCTTTATCCCGGCCAGCAGATCAACGGC
>JBAZDY010000084.1:0-6830 GCA_041654215.1 Candidatus Omnitrophota bacterium | reverse complement strand
TCCTATTGGCCAAGGTGCAACCGGGTTAAAACCCTAGGATTTCTGGGCCAGGGGATTAATCAATCACTCCCTTGCTGGAAGGGACCCCTTTCCTGCGCGGGTCGATTTCCACAGCAGAACGCAAAGCCAACCCCAGCGCCTTGAACGCCGGTTCAAGCGTGCTATGCAGGTCGCTGCCGGAACCGTTTATCTTCACGTGCAGGTTCATGCCTAAATGTTTGGCGAAGGCGTCCAGAAAATGCTCCGCGTCACCGGCACCATAGCCCTCGCTGCCTTCCGGCTTTAGTCCCTGGGGAAAAATGATTTTAAAATACCCGCGGCCGCAGATATCTGCGGCGACGTCGGCCGACACTTCCTCCATCGGAACCGAAGCCCACCCTATGCGCCTGATGCCGCATTTATCGCCCAACGCTTCCTTGAAAGCCTTGCCCAGCGCGATACCGACATCTTCGTTGGTATGATGTATATCAACCTTGAAATCGCCTTTAGCCGATATCTCCAGCTCGAACATCCCCCAGAACGAAAACAACTCCAGAAGGTGGTCCAGCAATCCTATACCGGTCTCTATTTTGCTTTTGCCGGAGCCGTCTATATCCAGTTTAAGGCCAATATCGGTTTCCTTCGTGGTCCTTTTGATTTCCGCATTACGCATGCTTTATCCCTTCCCCGGCTCGTTGTGAAACCGCGCCTTCACGGAATCCAGGTGGTACGTCATTCCCTCTATGGAAGCCACTTTCTCCAGAGGCTCACGGATCCTCTCCAGCGCCTTCTTGGAATAACTTATTATATGCAGGCTCTTGACGAAATCAAGCGTGGATAACCCGGAGAAAAACCGCGCCGTGCCGCCGGTCGGCAGAACGTGGCTGGGACCGGCTACGTAATCTCCCACCGCCGCCGGGCTGTAATGTCCCAAGAATACGGCGCCGGCGTGCCTGACGTGCTTAAGCAGCGGTCCGGGGTCATTCACGAGTATCTCCAGATGTTCCGGGGCTATGCGGTTGGATATATCCACCGCCTGTTCCAGGTTCTTGGTCAGCACGACGTAGCCGTTTACCGAAGGCATCTGTCCCACCACTTCTTTAGCCAGGCTCTTGGAATTGGTCACCAGTATCGCCAGCCCCTGAGAGTGCTCCGCTTGCGCCTTGAGATCGGCGATGATGTGCCGGTGGTTGCTGTAACGGTTGGCGATGATCACCAGTTCGGTCGGGCCGGCGACCATATCAATGTCCACTTCCCCGAACACCTGCCTTTTGGCTTCGCTGACATATATATTACCCGGACCGACTATCTTGTCAACTCTTGGGATGACGCGGGTGCCGTAGGCAAGCGCGGCTATGCCCTGCGCGCCGCCGACCCTGTAGATTTCGTCGACCTTCAGGAGATTAGCCACCACCAGTATATGCGGATTGATGTGACCGGTCTTGTCCGGCGGACTGATCAGCGCTATCTTCTTGACGCCCGCCAGGCGCGCCGGCAGGACGCTCATGTAAACGCAGGAGACCAGCGGAGCAGTACCCGCCGGGACATAAATACCCACCCTCTCCAGCGGCACGTAATTCTCGCCCAGCACCACTCCTTCGTCGGAACGCATCCTCCAAGACTTGCGTTCCATCCTGCGGTAAAACCGAGTAATATTATCTATAATCACCTTCAGGCTTGAGACGAAATTCGAGCTGATATTCTGATACGCGCCGCTGATCTCTATTTCGCTCACCTTCAACTGCTTCGGAGTCATCTTCACGCCGTCGAATTTCCTCGCGTATTTAAGAACCGCTTCGTCTCCGTTGAGCCTGACGTCGTCGAGTATCCGGCGCACCTTTTCATCCACGCGCCTGGAACGGTAGAAACGCCTGTTATATATCTTCTCCAGCGCTCCGCTGCTGGAACGTATTATCTTCATATCTCCGCCCGCTCCGCCAATTCCCTGAACTTAAGCAGCGCCTCTTCAAGCTTGTCCGGACGGCTGCCGCCGGCCTGCGCAAAATCCGCCCGCCCCCCCCCGCTGCCTCCGATGACCGCCGCCACTTCGCCTATCATGCCGGAGACCTTTAACCCTCCGGCGCAAAGGTCCTGCGTCGCTCCCAGCACCAGAAAGACCCTGCCGCCCTTAACGCTTCCCAGGGCGAACAAGGTCGCCCGCGCGCTTTCTTTTTTGAGGCTGTCGACGGCCCTGCGCAAAACGTCCGGGTCGGCTTCAGCGATCATCCCGCTTACCAGCTTGAAATTATTTATCTTCTGCGCGGAGTCCAGCAGTTTTAGAGCCGAACTCCTGGCATTCTCCATTCGAAGCGCCGATAATTCCTTCTCGAGATCCCTGATCCTGGACGCCTTCTTCTGCGCCTCTGCTGCGAGCGCGTTCGCGGGCACGCCCAGCGCCTCTGCCGCGGAAGATATGACGGCGTCCTTCTCTTTCGCCAACGCGTAAGCGGCGGAACCGGTCACAGCTTCTATCCTGCGCACTCCCTGCGCTACCGAACTCTCCTGCAGAATCCTGAACTGCCCGATCTGTCCGGCGAAATCAAGATGCGTGCCGCCGCAAAGCTCTTTGGAAATACCCGGTATCGTAATTACCCGCACTTTCTCGGCGTATTTCTCCGAGAAAAAAGCCAGGGCGCCTTCGGATTTAGCCTCCTCAAGAGTCATCTCCCGCTTTTCCAACGCGGGATTTTCCAGCACGAAGCTGTTGACGAGCGCCTCCACTCTGTCCAGTTCTTCACGGGAAAGCGCAGAGGGATTAGCGAAATCAAAACGCAGCCTATCCTCCGCCACCATCGATCCTTGCTGCCTGACCTGGGGGCCGAGTACTAAACGCAGTGCCGCCTGAAGAAGATGGGTTGCCGTATGATTCCTGGCGATGTTTAACCTGCGCTCTTTATCAAGAACGCAAAGGACATCTTCACCCTTACGCAGTACCCCGGATATAACCCGACAATCATGCATGACTATTTTATCTATTTTTTTCGTATCTATGACCTGGACCTGCGCGCCGTCGCCTTTTATCGTTCCAGTGTCGCCGCACTGACCCCCGGATTCCGCGTAAAAAACGCTGCGGTCCAGCACCACACGCACCCGGCTGCCCTGCCGCGCCTCTTCGATCTCGTCGTCTCCCGCTATTATCTTCAATACGCGCCCTTGCGCCTCGAAGCTCGTGTAGCCGAGGAATTCCGTTTCAGGCAGCCCTTTCTGCCAGGTCTGCTCCAGGCAAAACACGTCTCCCTGCATGACGCTCCCGGCCTTCGAACGGTTCTTCTGCAGTTCCATTTCTTTCTCGAAAGAACCGGCGCTGAGCTCTATACCCTGTCCGGACGCCCAGGAGAAAGTAAGCTCAAAAGGTATCCCGTAAGTATCATAGAGCTGAAAAGCCGCGACACCGGCCTTGTGGGCGTCCGGAGAAGAACGAAAACACCCGAGCTTGGCTTCCAGCATGGTTTCACTGTTGGAAAGAGTCGTCTGGAACGACCGTTCCTCCGCGGAGATCACCGCTTCTATCCCGGCGGACTTTTCTGCGAGTTCAGGATAAGGAAGACGCATCGCCCGGGCCGCCACCGGCACCAGTGTGTGCAAAAAAATCCCGTTGATCCCGATCCCTCTCAAATGGATAACGCTCTTGCGTATGAGTTTCCTCACCACGTAGCCGCGCGCCTCATTGGACGGCAGTATTCCGTCGTAAATCGCGAATACCGCCGCGCGCAGGTGATCGGCAACCGCGTAAACTTCGCTTGCCGCAGCCTCGGGTCCTCCGAAAGGACAGCCGGCCTTGACGGCATCAACCAGCGGACTGAAGGCGTCGGTCTCAAAATTACTCCTGACGCCCTGCATTACCGCGGAAATCCTTTCCAGTCCCATGCCGGTATCGATGTTCTTTTGCGGCAAAGGCTCCAGTATCCCGCCTTCCCTGCGGTTGAACTGCGTAAAAACAAGATTCCATATCTCCACGTATCTCCCGCAGCCGCAGCCCGGGCCGCAATCCGGAGAAGAACAGGCAAATCCCGTACCCATATCAAAGAATATCTCGGAACACGGCCCGCAGGGGCCGTTCGGACCTTTTTCCCTGGCGTCGGCCGGCCAGAAATTATCTTTATCCCCCAGCCTGGTGATACGCGCCTCCGGCACGCGCACATCCTCTTTCCATATGCGGTAGGCCTCATCGTCATCTTTATGCACCGATACGCTGAGTTTCGCGGGATCTATCTGCAGCTCGACAGTAAGAAATTCCCAGGCCCAGTTTATAGCCTCCTCCTTGAAGTAATCTCCGAAGGAAAAGTTGCCCAACATCTCGAAGAAGGTGTGGTGGCAGTCGGTCTTGCCGACTTTCTCCAGATCGTCCGTCCTTAGACAACGCTGCGCGGTGGCCGCCCGGCTGAATCCGGTAAGGCAGCCCATAAACTGCTTCTTGAACTGGTTCATTCCGGCGGGGGTAAAAAGCACCGTCGGATCATCAGCCGGAATAAGCGAATCGCTCTCCACCACGCGGTGCCCGCGCCTGGAGAAAAAATCAAGATATTTAGCCCTTATTTCGTCAGTCTTCATATTCGTCCCCGGCGGCATGGCCGCCGAAAAATCTCTCCGTCACATTTACTGCCACCCCGGGGGAGAAACCGCGCCGCGATAAAAAAGCGAACAGCCGGCGTTTCAGTTTCAGCTTCTCTCCGCCGCGCAGCAGCGAACGTTTCCTGGAAATAACAAGCTCTACGGCCGCCTTTTCCTCTGAATAACCGCCTGCCAGGAGCCTGTCGAGCGCCTTCTCCGCCAGAATCCGCTCCACGCCTTTAGAAGACAATTCCCTGCCTATGCGGGAAAGGCCGTAGGAACGCGCCACCCTGCTCTGCGCCCATGCGCGTGCGAAAGACGCGTCATCCAGGAACTTCTTGTCCTGCAGAAAAGAAATCGTATCCGCAACGGCGGCCGGAGAAAAACCTTTCTTCTGCAGCCGGAATTCCATTTCCCGCACGCTGCGCGGCCTGAACTTCAACAAGAGAAAGGCGTACCGCAGAGTTTCCTCCAGACCGCCTTCTACCGGATCCCTCTTCTTCAACACTTGTGCGGATCCCGCGCTGCGCTCTCAAAAGGAAAACCTTCCCCGGGTATCCGGGAAGAAAAGAATTCGGGAGCCGTATAACTGCCAAACCCAAACCTTCGATTGGCTAAGGTATAACACAGAGGTGTATGCTTTCGCACGAGCGAACACTTGGCTCTCCGATTAGCCAAGGTGTTATTCCGATAGACTAAGGTATAACACAGAGGTGTATACTTTCGCACGAGCGAACACTTGGCTCTCCGATTAGCCAAGGTGTTATTCCGATAGGCTAAGGTATAACACAGAGGTGTATACTTAGCCTTCCGATAGGCTAAGGTAAACCCGGCTCGAAAGCCGGTGATTTCTCCGGTTTGATTAAGATGAATTCCGGCGGTCATTTAAGCGGATTTTAAATACGGAAAAAGAACAGGGAACGACCGGCGCGTCATTTCTTCGCTTCAACCGGAACACCGGCTCTGCCCGCGGAGATCGCCTGGCGGAATTCTTTTTCCATTTCCTGAAAGAGCTTAGACTGCTCTTTCAAAGCTTTTATCGCCGCGTCTCTGCCCTGCCCGATCTTTTCGTTCTTGAAAGAGATCCAGGCCCCGGACTTATCGGCCAGCCCCAGGTTCATCGCCGCATCCAGAAGGCTTCCCATCTTTGAGATACCTTCACTGTGCAATATATCGAATTCCGCCTCGCGGAAAGGCGGCGCCACCTTATTCTTTACCACGCGCACCCTTGTCCTTCCGCCGATTACCCGGTCAGCCTCTTTCAGGGAAGCTATACGCCTGATGTCAAGGCGAACGGAAGAGTAAAACTTCAACGCCCTGCCGCCGGGGGTAGTCTCCGGATTGCCGAACATAACGCCTATCTTTTCGCGGATCTGGTTTATGAAGATAACGCAAGTCTTGGAGCGGTTGATGGCGCCGGTCAGTTTCCTCAATGCCTGCGACATAAGGCGCGCCTGCAGTCCCATGTGGGAATCGCCCATCTCGCCTTCTATCTCGGCGCGCGGAGTTAACGCCGCCACCGAATCTATTACCACCAAGTCCACCGCGTTCGAACGCACCAGGGTCTCGGCGATATCCAACGCCTGCTCTCCGGTATCCGGCTGAGAGATGAGCAGGTCATCGAGATTGACGCCTATCACGTTGCCGGCATAAGCCGAGTCAAAGGCGTGTTCCGCGTCGATAAAAGCCGCCACCCCGCCTTTTTTCTGAATCTCACGTATCACGCTCAGAGTAAGAGTGGTCTTGCCGGAGGCTTCCGGGCCAAAAACCTCGATCACCCTCCCTTTGGGAAGACCGCCTACCCCCAGCGCCCAGTCAAGGGTATAAGAACCGGTCGGGATCACCTCCACGTCTATCTTTACGTCCCCGCCCAGGGTCATGATGGAGCCTTTACCATGATGCTTCTCTATCTGTGAAAGGGCCAATTCAAGGGCCTTCTTACGGTCGTTTATATCTTTGGATTCCTCTTTTTTCTTTTCAACCGTCATAATTACCTCCGCGTTCCTGCGGTATTAAAAAAATTAACCATTGTTTTGAAAGTTTGTAAATTAGGGGCGTTTACCCTAACGCCCCTCACAGCAAGACGTTATTATAACCCACCCCTTTTGCCGTGTCAAACAAATAATCCCCCCCTGTTAGTTACGTTTTAAAAGTGGACAGTTTTAAGGCCGATTTACGTTTTAAAAGTGGACACCTAAATTTGTGGCATACTTTATTCAAAAAGAAAGGGGTAAAGTATGGCCAAACACATCCACAAACGGTTCACCAATGAACAGGTTAAAGACCTTATGAAACGCTAT
>JBAZDY010000083.1:0-6983 GCA_041654215.1 Candidatus Omnitrophota bacterium | reverse complement strand
TAAGCAACCAGCCGAATAAACGCTGTGTACCGGCGAAGCATTGGCTTCGCCGGAAAATAGAAGGAGCCGCGGGCTTTAGCCCGAGGGGCTCCACTCAAACCGCAGAAATCCCCGGCTTTCAAGCCGGGTTACCTGTCGGAATAGCACCCTGCCTTAAAGGAGAGGCAAGTGTTCACTCGTGTGAAAGTGTTCACCTGTGTGAAAATGCCGAAGGGATTTCTCCGGTACTCTTACGACATGGGGTTAATCGAGAAAGAAACCCCGGGCTTCATAAGATGGCTTTTGGAAAGTAAGCACAAAGACGATAAATTGTAACAAAGTACTGTTAGATTCGGAATAAAGCATGAGCTCACGAAAAACAGCTTGTATAATTCTTGCCGCCGGTAAGAGCACGCGCATGCGCTCGAGCCTGCCGAAAGTGCTGCATCCTTTGTGCGGCAGGCCGATGCTGAGATATGTTTTGGATCAGGCCAATGGATTCAAGACCGGGCCGTGCGTAGCCGTCTTGGGATACAAACACGAGCAGGTCGCCGCTTGTCTGTCCGGTAATGTCCGTATCGCCGTGCAAAAAGAGATAAACGGGACGGCTTCCGCGGTGTCTCAGGCGCTTGGTCTGCTTAAGGACTTTAGCGGCGACGTCGTCGTGCTTTACGGTGATATGCCTCTGCTTAAGGCGGACACACTGAAGAAACTGGTTGCGGAACACCGCAGGAGCGGGGCTGCGGCCACGGTGTTGACCGCGGTGGTGGAGGACGCGGCTGAATACGGCAGGATCGTCAGGGACGAGTATTCCGCCATAAGCGGCATCGTGGAAGCGGCGGAGGCCGACGGTTACCAGAAAGAGATCAAGGAGACCAATACCGGGGTAGTCTGCTTCAGCAAGGACTGCCTGGCCGCGAGCTTGAAGAAGGTAAACCCGCGTAACCGCAAGAAAGAATATTATCTCACCGATTGCATAGGGATACTGTATTCGATGGGCAAGGCGGTCGGCGGGATGCGTGTCAAGGATAATCGCGAGGGGCTGGGAGTAAATTCCCGCTTCGAGCTGGCGGCCGCGAACGTTATAATGCAGGCGCGCCTGAACGAGAGCTATATGCAACAGGGCGTCAGCCTTACGGCTCCGGAGACGGTTTTCATCAATCACGGCACCAAGATAGGTCAAGATACCGTTATTTATCCCTTTACAGTCATAGAAAGGGATGTTAAAATCGGAAAAAACTGTTCGATAGGGCCGTTCGCGCATTTGCGTGAAGGGACCCGCCTTGCGGACAATGTCTGCGCTGGTAATTTTATAGAAATGGTGCGTGCCAACGTGGGAGAGGATGTCTTTGTGAAGCATTTCTCCTATCTCGGCGATACGCGCGTCGGGCGCGGCGCCAATATCGGCGCCGGAACGGTGACCGCCAATTTTGACGGCGCCAATAAGCATAATACGGTGATAGCAGACAATGCCTTCATCGGTTCGGACACGGTGTTGATCGCCCCGGTCCGCGTAGGCAGGGGCGCGAAAACCGGCGCCGGTTCCGTAGTCACCAGGGGGCGCAGCGTTCCCGACGGAGGAGTGGTGGCGGGAGTGCCGGCAAGGGTTTTGAACAGGAGTAAGCGGCGGTAAATCAGGGCGCAGAGATCCCCGGCTTTCGAGCCCGGGAAACTTCATCCCAAGACCAAGTTTTTTTTGCCATACGGAGGAATCGGAGAGAGATGAATAAACTCGCGGTATTCACCGGTAACGCCCATCCTGAACTGGCTAAGAGCATTTGCAATTACCTCAAGATAGATGTCTCGGATGCGATGGTAGGCAGATTCAGCGAGGGCGAGGTAAGGGTAAAGATAAACGATAACATACGGGGCAAGGACGTTTTTATCGTCCAGCCGACGTGCCCTCCGGTGAATGATAATCTGGTAGAACTGCTGGTGATGATCGATGCCCTCAAGAGGGCATCCAGCCAGCGCATAACCGCGGTGATGCCTTATTTCGGTTACGCCAGGCAGGACAGAAAAGACCAGCCGCGCGTTCCCATCAGCGCCAAGCTCGTGGCTAATCTTTTGACAATCGCCGGGGCAAACAGGGTGCTGACAATGGACCTGCACGCCGGGCAGATACAGGGATTTTTCGACATCCCGGTGGACCACCTGTTCGCCGTGGGGGTTTTCATAGATTATATCCAGAGCCTGGGATTACAGAATATCGTGGTGGTATCCCCAGACGTCGGCAGCATAAAAATGGCCAGGTCGTATGCCAAGAGGCTGATGGCGTCGCTGGCAATTATAGACAAAAGGCGGATATCGCCGGACAAGGCCGAGGTCATGCATATATTGGGCGAGGTGGAAGGAAAAGATGTCCTTATCGTCGACGATTTGGTGGCTACCGGCAGTTCGCTTTTCGAAGCGGTGGAGATATTGCATAAGTATAAAGCCAGGTCGATCAGGGCGGGCATCACCCACGGGGTGCTTTCCGGCCCGGCTATGGAGCGCCTGGATGCCTGCCGCTGGCTCGAGGAACTGGTTATCACAGACAGTATTCCCTCCGGAGGCAGCAGGGTGCATCCGCGGTTAAGAACGTTGTCGGTCGCGCCTCTATTGGGAGAGGCGATAAGAAGGATACATAACGAGGAGTCGGTAAGCTCTCTGTTCGATTAGAGTCCCAGGCCGCCGATTAGCGGACACAGGCTAATGTCCGCCGGGCGGTAGTTGCGGCGGGCTTTACTCCGGTATTCAAGCACAAGGCAGTATTGCACAAGGAAGAGAGGTAGCGGTAATGGAAAAAATGTTTCTTAACGTCGAGGCAAGGGCCGAGACCGGCAGGAGCAAGGTCAAGGCGCTCCGCGATAAAGGTTTTATCCCGGCGGTAATTTACGGGGAAGGCAAGGAAGGGCGTTCCGTGCAGGTCTCCATGCGCCAGCTTTTCGACCTGGTGCATAAACACAGGCTGGAGAATGCGCTCGTGACCTTGAGGATGGAAGGCGAGGCGGAGAAACCTTGTCTTATAAAAGACATACAGCTGGATCCGCTGCACGGGGATATCATCCACGTCGATTTCAACTCTATTTCGATGGACAAAAAACTGCGTTTGAACGTGCCGATCATCGGCAGCGGCGAACCTGCAGGTGTCAAGCAGGAAGGCGGGTCGCTGGAGCATATCCTCTGGGAAATAGAGGTGGAGTGTCTTCCTACCGACATCCCTGAAAAGATAGAAGTGAACATCAGCGGGCTGAAACTCGGCGAATCCATACACGTCAAGGATTTGAATCTTCCATCCGGGGTAAAGGCCCTGACCGAACCGGAAAGCGTGCTCTTTACGGTCGCGGCTCCGACGGTGCAGGCGGTGGAGGAAGAGGCGGCGGAGGGTGAAGCGAAGGCCGAGCCGGAAGTCATAAAAGAGAAAAAAGAAGCGCCCGCGGAAGAATCCAAGGACAAAGAGAAGAAGTAAACCGATGAAATTCATCGTCGGCCTGGGGAATCCCGGGAAAGAATACGTGAATACCAGGCATAACCTGGGTAACTTTCTGGTGCAGGCGCTGGGATGCGAGGCCGGGCTGTCTTTCAGGCGGGACAGCGGCGTGTATTCATTTATCGCCCGCGGAACTTTTTGCGGAGAGGAAGTCGTCCTGGCCTTGCCGTACACGTATATGAACTTATCGGGCCGCGCGGTGAAGGCCATGGCCGCCAAATACGGCAAGGGCGGTTACGAACTTTTAATCGTCTGCGACGATATGGATTTCGATTTCGGGACGCTCCGGATCAAGCGCGGCGGGTCCTCCGGAGGGCACAAAGGGATAGCTTCGATAATCGAGTCCCTGGGAAATGGAGACTTCTGCCGTTTGCGGATGGGGATAGGCAGGCCGTCCGTTGGGACCGACGCTGCCGTATACGTTCTTGAGAAATTCGGCCCGTTTGAAAAAGGCTCCCTGCCGGGAGTCCTTGAGACGGCTATAGAGTGTTGCAAGACTTGGCTTGCGGAAGGAACGGAGAAGGCGATGAATCGTTTCAATCCCCTCCGCCCGGAAATCCAGGGGTCTTAATCCGGTTTTCCCTTAGCCAAGCGGAGCGGGATAACAGTAAGAATAGAAAAGGAGCAAGACAGGATGAATAAGTATGAAGCTATGGTGATTATGAAGCCGGAACTTTCCGAAGACGAGAGAAAGGCCGTTCTGGCGCAGCTTACGGATACGATAACCGCAAACACGGGTACCGTGGCGCAGGCGGGAGTCTGGGCCGAGCGCAGGAAACTGCAGTTCCCCATCAAAAAGCACGCGGAGGGAGTTTATTATCTGATCGATTTCTCGGCCGAACCCGGGGCTATAGAAAAGATACTCGGGGTGTATAAACTGAACGATAACGTGTTGAGGACGCTTATAACCGTGCATGAGAGCAAGTAATTGCTTTTTTAGCCGGACGGGGGAGGATGCGATATGGCTAATTTTAACCGGGTGTTTCTTATCGGCAACCTGACTAAGGATCCGGAGTTGCGTTATACCCCTCAGGGGACCGGAGTGGTTAACCTTCGCCTGGCGGTCAACCGCAGGTTCAAGGACAGGAACCAGGAATTAAAAGAAGAGACCTGTTTCGTGACGGCGGTAGTCTGGGATAAGCAGGCCGAGACCTGCAATCAGTATCTGCGCAAAGGCAGTCCGGTTTTTATCGAGGGGCGCCTGCAGTCGCGTTCCTGGGAAGATGCCAGCGGGCAAAAACGCAGCACGATAGAAGTGAGGGCCGAGCGGGTGCAATTCCTCGGCGGAGGCGGCGCTAAGGACGGAGCGCCGGCGCCGGCGGAGACGAATATGGAACATTCCACTGAAGCTGAATGGATGGGAGAAAGCGAGGAGAAGTTCAATGAAAGAGAAAATCAGGAAAACGCCTAACAGAAACAAGAGAAGAAAGGATTCCGGTTCTTCCGGCCGCAAGAGGATATGCCGTTTCTGCGCCGACAAGATGGAAAACATAGATTACAAAGATATCAAGAGGCTCGAATTCTTCATGAGGGACAGGGGCAAGATTGTTTCCAGCCGTCTCTCGGGGAATTGCGCCAAGCATCAGAGGAGACTTGTGACTGCAATCAAAAGGGCGAGGTTCCTGGCCCTGTTACCTTATTCGAGGGCTTAAAATGAAAGTGATACTTACCGGTAATATCGAGAAAGTCGGCAAACTGGGGACCGCGGTTAACGTGAAAGACGGGTTCGCCCGTAATTTTCTGTTTCCCAGGAAGCTGGCGGTTCCTTCCACTCCGGGGAACCTGAAGACGCTGGAAGCGAAAATGAAAAAAAAGGCCAAAGAATTGGAGGCCTTGAAGAATGAAGCCGAGAAGACGCGCGCGCGCCTTGAGGCCCTCTCTTTGACCATGCCGGTGCTCACGCAGGAGGACGATAAGCTGTACGCCGGTATCTCCTCCGTGGATATCCTGCAGGCCTTGAAAGACGAAGGCATTATCCTGCAGAAGAGCGACATACTGCTCGAGGAGCCTATCAGAGCCCTCGGGATTTACGAAGTTCCGGTTAGACTCCACCCTGAAGTCGAAGGTAAGGTCAAGGTATGGGTGGTGAAGAAATAAGAAGAGAATCCATAATTTGAAGGACGGGGGACGAGGCACGAAGGACGCAAGAAATACCTTCGTATTTATCTTTAGTCAGCATGCTTCGCACTTCATCCTTCGGTCTTCATCCCATTTTGTAAAATCATGCCTACGGAAAGTTCCATCGAGAAGCTCCCGCCGCAGAACCTGGACGCCGAAATGGCGGTACTCGGCTCCATGCTTATGGATGAAGAGGCGATAGCGGTCGCCGCGGAGCACCTCGGCAAAGAATGTTTCTATAAAGATTCCCACCGCAAGATATTCGAGACCATACTGGATCTTTTTAACGTCAACAAGGCGGTTGACCTTATCACGCTGACAGACGAACTGCGCCTCAAGGGGATACTCGAGGAGACCGGCGGAGCCAGTTATCTGGCGTCTATGGTCAACGCGGTGCCGAGCGCGGCCAACATCCGTCATTACAGCGGGATAGTCCGCGATAAAAGCGTTCTGCGCGGGCTGATCAGCAGCGCCACACGCATTATCTCCTCCTGTTACGAGAACGAGGGAAACGTCCGCGAGGTGGTCGATAACGCCGAGAAACTCATCTTCGAAGTGAGCGACCGCCGCCACCGGGGAAGCGCCGTCCACCTGAAAGAGATCATCAAGGACAGTATAGAGAATATCGATCGTCTCTACCAGAAGAAGGCGCATGTCACCGGCATCCCCACCGGTTTCCTGGATTTTGACACGATAACTTCCGGTATGCAGGCGTCCGACCTGGTGATCGTGGCGGCGCGCCCTTCCATGGGTAAGAGCGCCTTGGCTTTGTCCATGGCCGAATACGCGGGGGTATCCGCCAAGGTGCCCACCGCCATATTCAGCCTGGAAATGTCCAAAGAACAGTTGGTGCAAAGGATGCTTTGTTCTCACGCCAGGGTCGACGCCCACAAGGTCAGGACCGGTTATCTTTCCGCGTCCGACTGGCCCAAACTCACCGCGGCCGCCGGACGGCTTTCCGAGGCGCCCATCTATATCGATGATACCCCGGGCATATCGGTAATGGAACTGCGCGCCAAGGCGCGCAGGCTCAAGTCTCACCACGATATCCAGTTTATAATTCTGGATTATCTGCAGTTGATGCGCGGCAGCGGCAGCGGTTCGGACGATAGCCGACAGCAGGAGATATCCGAGATATCGCGTTCCTTGAAGGCGCTGGCCAGGGAGCTTAACGTGCCGGTTATCGCCATCAGCCAGCTTTCGCGCGCCGTAGAGCGCCGCGACGACCACCGTCCGCAGTTATCGGATTTGAGGGAATCGGGAGCCATCGAGCAGGACGCCGACGTGGTGGTACTTATTCTCAGGGAAGAATATTATAATCCCACCCCGGAAAATCAAGGTATCGCCGAAATCATAGTCGCCAAACAACGCAACGGCCCGGTCGGGTCGGTTAAACTCTCCTTTATAAAAGAAT
>JBAZDY010000082.1:0-7171 GCA_041654215.1 Candidatus Omnitrophota bacterium | reverse complement strand
TTACGTTTTAAAAGTGGACACCTAAATTTGTGGCATACTTTATTCAAAAAGAAAGGGGTAAAGTATGGCCAAACACATCCACAAACGGTTCACCAATGAACAGGTTAAAGACCTTATGAAACGCTATGAAGCCGGCGAAGTATCCAGAGTCAATATTGAAACAATCTTGGAAATCGGGAAAAGCAGATTTTTTACTTTAATCAAGGCTTATCGGGATAATCCTGAATCCTTTGATACCAGATACAATCGCCGTAATCCCACGCGTTGCATTACTCAGAAAGTTGAAAAGCGAATTATCCAAGAGCTTAATGCCTCCCAGAAACTTATCAACGCTAAAAATGTGCCCATTGGGAGGCATAACTATAGCTTTATCCGCCAGACACTGCATGAAAAGGATAACCAGAGCGTCGCCTTATCAACAATCATCAAGCGAGCCAAAGAACACGGCTTCTATATCCCCCGTAAGAAAACCAGCAAGCCGCACGACCGAGAAGTTATTACCAATAATATCGGTGAACTTATCCAGCACGACTCTTCGCAGCATCTCTTTGCGCCTAAGGCCGGACGCAAGTGGTGGTTAATCACATCCATTGATGACCATAGCAGGTTTATGTTCTACGCCAAATTAGTTGCACATGACACCACATGGCCTCACGTCGTCGCTGTTCGTTACATTTTCCTCAAATTCGGCCTGCCCTTGCGCTTTTACATCGATTCTGATTCAATCTTCCGTTTTGTACGTGGGCGAGACGAGCTTCATTACAAACATCATCAATTTACCGATGAAGTCAGGCCGCAGTGGACTCAAATACTTGATGAGTGCCAAGTAAAACCCGTTTTTGCTCTATCCCCTCAAGCTAAAGGCAAAATAGAGCGACCTTATGGCTGGCTTCAAGATCATCTTGTAAGACTTTGCTACAGAGAAAATATCACTTCATTAGCTCAAGGTAATCATATCCTTGGCCAGGAAGTTAACGCCTATAACTTTAAACGTGTGCATTCTGCAGTTGAAGAAATCCCCTATTTGCGCTATCAAAGAGCCATCCGTGACAAAAGAAACTTGTTTAGACAGTTCCGTGTCCCGGAACCGTTCCAATCTACGAAAGATATCTTCTGTATTCGTATGGACAGAACAGTTGACGCATATCGCTGCGTAACAATTAACAATCAGAAAATCAAGTTCAGTAATGCGCCCATTTACGAAAAAGTTCAGTTGCGTATTCACCCAAACACTGCTACCGGCATATCAGAGATCAGATTTTGGCACAAAGGTAAACTTTTAGACATCCAAATGATTAAAACAACACTCATTGACCCTGTCCACTTTTAAATAGTTAAGTGTCCACTTTTAAAAAATCGGTAACAACAAATAATCCCCCCCTGGGCCGCTTCAAAATCACCTGCCGATACGGCAAATTCACTGTCTGCGTATGCTGTAAAGCCCGCCCGACATTGCGTCCAGATAAGCGGTCAATTCCCGAAGCCGTATCTCTTTATCGAAACGGCGCTTCCTGTCTTCCAGTCGCATATTTGCCAGATCATGCCGCACGCGCAAGCGTTCGAAATAAGCCTTGGTCACCTGCTCTATTATCTCCTGACGCAATTCCGCGGTAAGCTTGGACCGCACGTCTATGGAGGTCTGGGCGTCATTCCAGATCAAATCACCAAGTTCCCAGACCAAGGCAACCGACCACTCCTGCGTATATCTTCCTTTGCGCAAGCAATCATCCTCCTGTCTGGTAGTAGAGCCTCCCTCCCAGTGCCAGCGATCGGTGCCGTTACGATCCGCAGAGACCGATACCTTGGGGAGCCAGCCGCGCGCCGCCGCCAGTTTTCTCCAGCGAAATATCTTTTCCTGGCCGGAATCGGTAAGCGCTATAGACGCTTCCACTACCTCCCGTATGCCCGGTTCTCCTTCTTCTTCGGCAGGAGGACGCGAATCTACGGGGTGGGCGGGAGGCCCAAATACACCGGCCTCTACGATACCGCTATCGCAAAGAAGCAAAAGCCTTCCGGGAGCCGCCGCAGCTATATCGTTTATTCTTCTAATACCGGCGGGAACCTCCGCTTCCGACCAGTGCCCTATGGAAGGATAATAAACGAAAACTTCTCTCCCGTCCGTAGCATATATCTCTCCCCCGCATCCGGCCGTGACCGCGGACAAAGGATACCGGGACAGGCCCTGCGCGCTCAATTCTTCAAACTGCCCGCCGGAGCTCTGCGTCAGATAAACGCGCCCGCGGCAGTAAACGCACACTCCGCCGTGCGGGAGCGCGGCGATCAGCGCGTTGCCGCTTGCCCGGGCCTCCTGCTCCGGCTCATCATCCCCGCCGCCGGGTTCATCTTCTCCCTCTGGAACAGCGCCGCAGGACAAAATCCTGTCCCAGGTATTCCCATTATCATGGCTCTCGTAGATCCCGTCAGAGGCCGCCAGATAAATACCGTCTCGCGCGCCGCGGCAAAGACGATACACAGGCATGGACGACAACACCCCCCCGGCCTTAACCCAGTGCCCTCCGTTGTCGTCGCTAATAACCAATCCGTCATCCCCGGCGGCAAGGATTCTGCTTCCGGAACAAAGAATCGAGAACAAACCTTTACCCCTGAACACCCGCCGCCATTCCCTGCCGCCGTCAGAGCTGCAATATACCCCGGCGGAAGAAACGGCAAAGATGGTGCCGCCGGAGCCGGAAAATGCCCGCACCTCGCCTTTGATTCCGCGAGTCCTTCCGTAACGCTCCCAGTTCAATCCCCGGTCCTCGCTTTTCCAAACCGTATCCTTTGAACCGGACAGAAAAACGTTACCGCCGAGGGACAGGACGCAAAGGGCGTCTTTTACCGAAACGCTGTCCTCTCCGCTTGCCTTTTCCAACGGTACAGGCGCTGAAAGAAACAGGGGCAGGAAGGCGATCACGCACCATTTACGCATAAGACTCCTCCTTTCGTTTAAAATGCACAAGTATTCTCTTTATTTAATAGACGGTGCAAGGAGGGAAAATCTAACGGACAATTCTTAACGCGGCCTGGGGTCGGCCGATAATCGGCAAGAGTTCATCGTGCGGGCCGGAGAGAAAAGAAAAAACGGGGGGTTCTTTATAATTCCAGTTCGCGGAATTTCTTGCGCAGGCCGTAAAAAGCCGGCATATCTATTTCTCTCAAAACGGTCTGCGCCTTGCGCAGATATTCCCTGGCCTCCTGTTTCCGCCGGGCGGATTTACAGATAAAGGCCAGATGGCAGTATGCCTCCGCCAATTCCGGCACTGCTCCGGCCTTGACGGCATTGGCTTCCGCCGCCATAAACGAACGCTCCGCGGAAACGTAGTCTCCGGTCTCCAGATACAATTCTCCTATCATATTGTGGTCTCCGGCGATATTGGCATAATTACGCTGTTTAATATCCAATCCCAGCCCTTTCAAATAAAGCTCCAGAGCCCGGGGGTAATCCTTCTCCAGGAGAAAGACCTCCCCCAAATTAAAATAGCAATCGCTAAGTTCTTCCCCGGCGCCGAGACGTTCGAAAATACGCTTGCTTTTCAGATAAAACTTTTTTGCCGCCGGATAATCGTCTTTGTTGACGAACACAAGGCCGATATCGAAATAATCGCAGGCAAGATTGTATTTATGACGGTATATCCACTGTTTTTCCCTGTTGATATCCGAGCTCTTGGTCAATAATTCCAAGGCGGCGTCATAATTCCCCGCGTCGATCTGCCAAACCGCCATCCTGCGCAGGACCAGCGCTTCGTTCAGGCGGTCATGGTTTTCTCTCGCCAGCGCCAGGGACTTGCTGTAGAACCCGGCCGCCCCGGCGTGTTTACCCTGCATCTGATATATCCAGCCGATACCGGCATAGGCGCAGGAGAGACCGCTTTGATAACCGTTCTCCGCGCATTGCTTGGCAAGCTCGTAATAACACTCCAGCGCCTCCCTGCGCCGTCCGGCCTGCTCGTAAATTTCCCCCAGAAAACGGTATGCCGCCACGCAGCGGGGAGTTTTGTTTACGATATCCCTGAAAACGACAGCGGCAGCGGTATGCTCTCCGCCGCGAAACATCCTCCGGCCCTTAAGTAAAAGCAGATAATTGCTCTCTTCTTCCTGCGCGGAGGGACCAAAAAGGAACACGGCTCCCGTCATCAAGGCAGCAGCCGCGGTCTTCCAGTTCCTTCCCAGCCGGTTGCCTGCGCCGGAGGCCCGCCGCCGCTCGTAAAGCACGGTGTCCGGTCTGCCGTATAACACATACCTGCTCCAGGTCCCGATACGCGAAGACTGGGAATATCTGCATAAACGCACGATTTCCGCTATGGACAGTCCGCCCCGCAGCCGGCGGTAGAACCCGGCGGCAAAATCCCTGCAGGCGGCGTCCTGCGCAGCCGCGATCGTCCCCAGGTAATGCATAGTCCCGTGCAGCAGGAAGGAACCGGCCAGCGGCGGCAAGCCCCGCCGCCCTGCCGCAGAAGCGCAGGCATTCGCGAAAACAAACGAAGGAAGAACTGAAACTTCGGCGGCCTGCACGACGTCTTCGGAGCCGAATATCCCGTCGTTGAGCACCCATCCCCCTTTTGCCCCCGGCAGGCAATGCCCGGCGAAGTGGATCATATCGTAGCGTCCGAGAGCCTCGCGCAGGAACATCTTGCCTGCGGGAAAAGATCTGAAATCAACGCTTATGCCCGGCAGGCGCGACAGGATAACTTTTATTTCCAACCCTTCCGCATAAGCGTAAGGCAATCCTCCTGCGGGGTCGGCGAGTACGAGCGCTCTCGCCGGAAACGGCGGTCTCTCTCTGCGGACGTAATCTTTTTCCCCCCGGTAACGCAGTATCCTCGAACAGGCAAACCTGCGGCAGAGAAAATCAGTCCCGTCATAAGCTAATTCCCAGGGGACATCGGCAAGCCGTTCGTCGAGCAGTATCAAAAGGGTCTTCCGTCCGCTCCCGGAAAGGATTTCCCTGACCCTTGACGGAAATACGGATTTCCATAACAGCCGGCCGGAGGAAATCATCTCCCGTGCGCCGTCTTCTCCCGAAATATATAAACCGCGGGTAGAAGAAAAGAAAGGGAACCTGCCGCATAGAGAATTCAGTTCCTCGGCGGGGAAACCGCAGCGCAGGTGGCGTCTGACCGGAGAACACTCCATATCTTTTCGATCGAAAACGCCGAGGAATATCTCCCCGTCTTCCAGTAAAATCTCTACTATCAGCAACGCCCCACCTTAACCTTTAAGAAGCAACCTCACCGCCGCCAGTCTTACGCCCTCCGGCGACGATATCTCCAGGAGATAATCTCCCGCCGGAACGCAATCGAACCCTCCCCTTCCTGCCGGAATGACTTTAGACTCATATTCGCGCCCTCGGCAGGAGAGCGACGCCCGAATATCCCCAGGGGAGAGTCTCCCGTGTATCCCGCACCGGAGAGAAAAAAGACCGCCGAAACAGCCGGAAACCGTTATTTCAAACCTTAGGCTGCCCCGGACGCTTCTCAACACTGCTTTACCCGATCCCTGCGGCCGTCTTCCTCTGACGAGCCCCTCCAGCGCGTATCTCCTGGCAGATAATCCCCCGGACGAGCGCAAAAAACGGAACACCCCGTCTTTCCAGGAGAATTCGGCCTCGGGAAGCGTTGCTCCGGAAAAAAGTCCCTTCAACTCGGCTTTTCTTTCCTCTCCTAAAACAGGGATGGGAAAGTCCTCTTCCGCTGCCGCGGCGGAAACGATCTCCGCGCACCTGCCGCAATCCAGAATATGCTCCTTTACGTAAGCCTCTTCCGGCTCCGGTAGCCTGCCCTCGAGAAAACAGGCCAGAGTTTCTTCGTCCGGATGCTTGACAGGCATTGCTCCGCGCGAAGCCTTCCACCGTTTATAAACTTTTTTTATTAATTGCCGCTCATCCATCCTCTCCCCCGTCCTTCCGGTCCGCGGCGAGGTCATAACCCCTGCTGCGGAAACATTCGCGCAGCCTGCCGAGCACCCGTTTCCTGCGCATATCCACGGCCCCTCTCGAACTGCGCAGCAGTTTCTGTAGATGTCCGAGACGCAGGCCGCGCGCGAAATACAATTCCATGAAATACTTGTCCTCAAGGCCAAGCCTTTCTATACAATTTTTGAGATGATCTACCATTTCACTCTCTTGCGCGGAACCCGCGGCGTCCGCTACCGCGTTCCCCTGCGTGAAACAATATTCAACGTCCGGGGTCTCCTCCTCCTGATAAAAATGATGCACTCTGCGCGCGCGGTCTATAGTAGCGTTAAGCGCCACCTGGCGCAGCCAGCTTGCCAGGCTGCAGCCGTTCCTGGCCTGAAAAGTACGAAGCTTACGGAAGTCGTCTTTCAGCAAAGAAAGAAATATTTCCTGAAGTATATCCTGGGGATTGATCTCGGAAGCGGAAGCGCCTCTGGCCTTCAAGGCGTTATGAACGAAACTGAAGATAAGCTGGGAATACCTGTCTACGAATTCACTCCAGGCCGCCTTGTCGCCCATGACGCAGCGCCGGATGAAATCCATATCATCCATACGGTATTTTGTCTACTTTGATTTGAATTCCCCGGTCCGAAAGTCCAGCGAAAGGATGTAAGATATCTTGGACTGGGGTTCTCTGCCGCTCTTTGTGCATCTCTCGGCCACGCCTCTCTGGCCTTCGGAAGAAAGATAATAGCGGAAATAATGAGTCGGGACGCATTTCTCCGGAGCGATCACATCGAGCTCTTTGACCGACTGCGCGCTCTCTCCGGTGAACATGCTGAGCGCCTGCTGCGCGTTGCGCAGCTGCCCAAGCACGTAACGAGCTTCCGCGACGCGTGATTTCTCTATGATGTCCCTTAAAGCGGCGAAACCCATGAACAACAGGGCCAGGATGATCAAAATGGTGATAATGAGTTCGAGAAAAGAAAAACCCAATTTCATAATATATTATTTTAGTAGCTTATGGGGAAATGGCAAGCAGAAAAAAAGGGGGCGTTCCCAGCGGGAACGCCCCCTTAGTTATTATGCTAACTGTCCTTATTTAAAAAAACTGTTCGCGATTATGAACGACGCGAACACGATAGACACCATGGACATCAGCTTAATCAAGATGTTCAAGCTGGGTCCGGAAGTATCCTTGAAAGGATCGCCGACGGTATCTCCTACAACCCCCGCTTTGTGGGCTATCGACCCTTTACCGCCGTGATGCCCTTCTTC
>JBAZDY010000081.1:0-7313 GCA_041654215.1 Candidatus Omnitrophota bacterium | reverse complement strand
TGATAAGTTTTTTAGACAGCGCACAGAGCAATCGAAAATCAGCATTGAATAATCCAAAGCTCAATGGAGCTTGCCCTGAGCTTGTCGAAGGGTCCAAATCCAAAGCTCAAGCAGCTTACCCTGAGCTTGTCGAAGGGTCCAAATCCAAAGCTCAAGCAGCTTACCCTGAGCTTGTCGAAGGGGCCAAATCCAAAGCTCAAACAGCTTACCCTGAGCTTGTCGAAGGGTCCAAATCCAAAGCTCAAGCAGCTTACCCTGAGCTTGTCGAAGGGGTCAAATTTTTATTAGAACCCAATCAATCTTTCCTCTCCTGGATGGGGAGGATAAAGGAGGGGTGATAATAGAGCGCTGTTCAGTAAGTTTCTTAGACAGCGCACAGAGTCCGCCACTGATAGGAGAGGTGGTAATCAATCCCCCCTCCCAAACCAATAGATTATTCATATCTTTCTTCCCCTTGATGGGGAAGATACAGAAAGGGTATCATCGTCCTTATTACTCCCCACAAGGGGGAGGAAAATAAGAATTAAGGCAAGGGCATCGTAACCGATAAACGACAGACGAGTTCTAATTCGGTTACGGCTACAAACAGGTCCCAACCAAAGCTCAGCCGAGGATTATGTCTATGCGTTCCATTTTTCCCTGTCGTATGTCTTCCGCCAGCGGGGAGGGTATGACCGGCGAATCTATTCTTCGACTGCCGCCGAGCTTGTCGAGCAGTGATATCGAGACCGGTTTAACGCCCTTTGCGCCGAAGGTGTCCTTTTTGCCGGGATTATGATAAACTACCCAGGTCCCGCCCAGGAAATTGAAGCCGTAGATCGCGTCGGTCTTCAACTCCGGCAGGTGATAGCGCGCGCCGCGTTTGACCGGCTTAAAGAGCCAGGAGGCCAGAACAGGCTCGAACCTAAGGTTCAATTCGTTGTTTTCGTTCAGGAAGAACGGTTTCTTCCCTATATTCATCAGTGTCCAGATATGGATGAACTCCGCGGTTGAGCCGGAAAGCCTGGCGACGTAGCCGTTGCCGTGAAGTTTTTCGTCAGGAAAGGCGCTGCTCACCAGGAATGACGAGTTCTCCAGTATATTCCTTCCGTAACGCCCGGGGTGCTGGTAGGGAATAAGCAGATTTCTGAATTCCTCGTAAAACTCCTTATGCAGTCCGCTGCGCAGTATCTCAAGAAGGTATTTGTATTCCATATGCAGCCAGATGGATTCGTTCTCCAGCCAACCCGGCGTGAAGACCCTGCATCTGCCTATTTCTTCCGGCATACGGGCGAGTGATTCCGTGACTTTATACATCTTCAGTTTTTTGTCGTAAAGGGCGCTTTTTCTGACTGCCGAATAGAGCTGTTTTGCCTTGCCGGCGTCTTCGCATGTCCGCAGAGCGTGCATCTCACCTTCTAAAAACAGAGGGAGGGGCCTGGCGGAGAACCGGAGCGGTTTGATGTTCTTTACTCCGTGGACTTCGTATTTTTCCGGTTCATTGATGAAATACGAAAAATAAGTCCCGGATTCACGGTCGAAAGCCTTATCCAGGGCAACGGTTATTTTTTTGAGGCCGGCGGAAAGAAAGGCGTTTATTTCGACGGCAGCCAGTTTTTCTTCCCTCCCGTTGAATCCCAGGCGGGTGAGCCTGCGGTATTCTTCTTTCAAAGACGCGCTCGCGTCCCAAAAACGCATATCGTCCCCGTCCTTTTCCCACTCCTCAAGCAGAGCCGTGCATTTTCGCAGTAAAAATACCGTTTCTTCCGCCAATTCTATCTCGGTCATATCGTTCTTTTTCATCGCTTCGGCCATATAGACGAAGAGCCTCTTTAGTTCGAATGTTTCGCAGGAAGAAGAACCGAAAAGCGCCGGGAGGCCGTTGAGAGCGTCGAACCAGTTAGGTTTATTCGCTTCCATTTCGATACCGCAGCCGTTCGGGTCAAGGGAGCAAAGTTTGTTGGCGCCTAATAAAAGAAGTTTTGCGATAAGCGTCGTCCGGTATATCTCTCCTTTGCCGTACGCGGACCTGGCAATAGAAGGGGATTGTTTGCGGGAGGCGATGAGCTCTTTCTTTTCCGCGTCCACCGAGACCGAATGCAGTTGGCGCGGCTGTCCGTTATAGAGCATGTATTTATCCCCGCGTGGATTGACGGATTCGGCGTTGTCGAAAAAAGTGAATATCTTCTTCCGGAAGAGCAGTCCGTTCATCTTGTCCGGGAATATCGCGGCGTATGATTCCAGCAGATCCAGGTTGTATGCCCAGTGGTCGCTCCAGAATCCTTCTCCGTGTTCGGCCTCGTATATGCAGCCGCAAAAGGAAAGCACGAGCCCGAGGAATTCGTCGTGCTCGATCCCGGCGGCGATGCCGTTGTCCTCCAGGAAGAATATCAGTTCTCCGGGGGAGAAGGGTTTTTCCAGCAGGAGAAGGAGTCCGCCCATTTTTTCTTCCGCTATCTTCCCTTCGAGCGCCTTTTGCAGGCCGGCGCGGTCTTCCAAAACAAAGGAAACGCCTTTGACCACCAGGGGGTTGTATCCGTCGGTCTGGATGAGATTGAAAAAAGAGATTATGTTCTCGGCGCCGACCCGCGGGTTGAACCATACGTCACAGCGCCGGTTCTGATTGACGTCGCGGTAGTTGCCGTTGCCCTGGGAATAGTAGGAAGGCTGAAGCTGGAAACGGTTGTAATCGCGTTCGAGGTCGCCGTGTTTACGGGAATAGAGATAGAACACCGCGTTTTCTTTCCCGGCCTTGAACACCAGGGGATAGCCTCCGCGCATAATGTTATCTAAATAAGTCTGCCTGGCGTAGAGGTCGAAAGCTCGCGAGGCGCTCTCGGTGCGGATATCGCGCATAAGCCCTTCAATCAGGGCCGTATTTTCGCGGGCTTTTTGCGCGATATAATCGACGGAAGCCAAACGTTTTAACTCTCCGTTTAATTTCTGTCTGCTGCGCATATTGCCGAATATCGAGCAAAAAACGGTCTTTTCGCCTTTTTCGAGGCGGGCGTCCAGCAGGCAAAAGGCGGAAGGGATTTTGTTGCGCAGAGACTGCTTCGCGGGGAAAGCGCAATCGGCGGTCTTGAAAAAATTAAAAGGCACGGAGAAATCGGTGATGTGCCCGAATACCGTTTCAGGATCGACTATTGACTTTAATATCCCGCCTTCTGAAAAAGGCAGGAAGAAATTCCCGGCTTCGATGCGCACGACTTCCGGCCTGTCCGCCGGGTCCACCGACAATTTGTAGAAGGGGGCGCCGGTTTCCGTGTTTTCGACCGTCATCCAGGCTTCGATAGTGCGGGACATCTTTTTTAAAAAGAAGTTATTCGTCCCGAACGGCACAATCTGCGGAAGGCCGTCGAGTATCTGCAGTTTTTTTCTCCCTCCGGAGAGATTAGAAATGGTTACCGTCCTGACGAGCCCGGCGTAGTTATCGTTGGGAACGGTGAAATAGTCCACCGATACCTCTATGCCGGCCTCTTTATTGATCTCCGTGATCTTTAGTCCCGCCGGGGTGATCTCCATATCGGAGGATATCTTTCCCGTATTCCGGCTGAACGGTTCATAAAAATGCGCCTTGCCGGAGCCGCCGGCGGATATCTTCAGAAAAGTCCTGAAACCCAGCAGCGGGGTGGTCTGCCAGGCTTTATTTGCGGGATAGAACTCCAGTATGGGGTGGTCTTTGTCCTTTATCCCGAAACTGGAAATGCCTTGTCCGCGATTGACATAAAATACCCACATGGGTATGCCGTATTTACCTGCAATGCCGGGGAAGAAGCTCGCGAACGGCCTGGAAAGATTATAGTTTCGTATGGAAAATTTTCCGTCCGCGGACAGGGAGTATCCGGATCTGGCGGCTGTTTTATTTTTCATTTGGCTGGCTCCGTCTGTTTTAATCAAACCGCAAAAATCTCCGGCTTTCAAGCCGGATTAGCTGTAGGAATAGCACCCTGCCTTAATGGAAAGGCAGGTGTTCACTCGTGCGAAAATGCCGAAGGGATTTTTCCGGTATCTTACGACACGGGGTTACTCGAGAAAGAAACCCCAGGCTTCATAGGCCGGGGAGCTTCATTGAAAGGCCGCATTTATATCTTGCGGCCGGTATATACAGGTTTGATTAAATATTTTACTCTTACGGGTCTTTTTGTCCACTTCTTTCTTAATCGGCGCCGCCATTCCGCCGTAGATAGGAATAATTCAGTATTGTGTCCCCGGAGGCAATTCGCCCCGGAATTAGGAGGGTTGATAAAAAACGTTTTAATGCTATAATCATAACAATCATTCGGACCGGGGAGTATTATTTATTATGCCTTCAAAGCGAATCCTCTTAATGTATATTTCCAAAGTATCCGGGCATCGCAGCGCCGCGGCGGCCATAGAAAAAGCCTTGAGGCTCGCGGATCCCGGGGTGGAGATATTGAGTCTAAACGCTTTTCATTATACGAATCCCATAGCAGAAAAAGTGGTCAACCGCGCATATATGGGGGTCATAAAGCGCTTCCCCTGTCTTTGGGATTATCTCTACGATAACGACGGCGTGGCCGGAAAAGTGACCTGGATGCAGGATCTTTTTTACCGGATGAATTCCATTAAATTGCGGAAGCTTTTCGCTTCTTTTCGTCCGGACGTCATAGTTTGCAGCCAGGCTTTTCCCTGCGGCATGACCGCCGATTACAAGCTGCGTTATGGTTATGACGTCCCTCTGGTGGCGGTGCTTACCGATTTTGTGCCGCATCTGTATTGGGTACATGACGGCATCGACTTTTACATCACCCCTTCCTTCGAAGTGGACTCCCGGTTGTGCGCGCGGGGCGTTCCAGCCGCTAAGATACGGCAGTTCGGCATACCTTTCGACCCGAAATTCTCCCTGCCTGTGGATAGACAGTCCGTATTATCGCGCTGCGGCCTCAACCCCGGCGGTAAGAATATCCTTGTTATGGGCGGAGGACAGGGCCTGGGTCCGATCGAAAGCGCCGTTATTTCACTCGACCGCGCGCTGGGGAGTGATTTTCAGATAATCGTAGTCACGGGGACCAACCGGAAGTTGTACCATAAGCTTCAGGCGCTGAAGGCGTCATTGAAACATAAAACGGCAGTCTTCGGTTTCGTTGATAACGTTAATGAATTGATGTCCGTCTGCGATCTGGTGGTAAGCAAACCTGGAGGGATAACCACTTCCGAAGCACTTTCGATGGGCTTGCCGATGGCCATAATCAAGCCTATACCCGGGCAGGAAGCGAGCAATACCGATTATCTCCTTAAGGAAAAGGCAGCGATAAGAATAAGCGACGCGGATTCCGCGGGAGAGTGCATAAACGCGGTCGTCTCCAGCAGGGAGCGGATGAAAGAGCTGTCGGCCAACGCCAAACGCATCGGCAAACCGTCCGCAAGTATTGATACAGCCGCTTTTCTGCTGGGAATTTGCGGCGAGAGGATCCATCAGGAGCTTCGCGGCGGCAGGAAGGCAGCGGGCTGCTCATGAATCAGGATTCATTATTCTTTTTTCTTCGCGGCCCGCGTTACGACCGAAAAGGATTCTTCCGGAGAATAAAGCGCTGATGTTTTTTTATCTTTTATACCGGACAGGACAGTTCATAGCTTTAAGACTGCCGTTGAAGGCGGTATACGGCCTGGCCGTGTTCATTTCCGACCTGTACCTTTTGTTTTCCGGAGCCGACAGGAAGGCCGTGGCCATGAATCTGACGGCTGTCTTTCCGGAAAAAAGCCGAAGAGAAATACGCCGTATCAGAAAAATGATGTTCCGTAACTTCGCCAAATATCTGGTGGATTTCTTCAGGTATGCGGTTCTCGACCGGGATTTTATCGAGAAGAACATCTCCGTCCGCAATATACATTATGTGGATGAGGCGCTGGCAAGAGGCAAAGGCGGGGTACTGCTTGCCGCGCATATCGGTAATTGGGAATTGGGCGGAGTGACGGTCGCCGCCCTGGGGTATCCTTTGTCGGCTGTGGCGCTTCCCCACAAGAACGATAAGGTGAACCGCTTTTTCGATGAGAAAAGAGAGACGATGGGGATGAAAGTCATTCCTCTTTATAATTCGCTTCGTAAATGCTTTAGAGTGTTGAGAGGCAACGGCCTGGTCGCATTACTGGGCGACAGGGAATTCACCCGCAACGGAGGTGCGGTAGCCGATTTCCTGGGGAAAAAAGCGCTTCTGCCTCAAGGGCCGGCTTTCCTGGCGTTAAAAGCCGGGGCGGCCATCGTCCCGGGATGTATGGTCAGGGGAAAAGATGACAGGTTCACCCTGATGTTTGAAAAGCCGATCTATCCGCCGGCTGCCGGTTCTTTTGAGGATAACCTGCATTTGCTGCAGGGCGAAATCAACCGGGTGATGGAGAGATGGGTCAGGCTTTTCCCGGAACAGTGGTACCTTTTCAGGAAATACTGGATAGACGAAGGAGAGAACGCGTGAAGATATGCGTGATCATACCGGCCTATAATGAGGAGAAGAATATCCGCTGGCTGGTATCTTCTCTCAAGAAAAGCGGTTATATGGTATTGGTCATAGACGACGGTTCCTCTGACGGGACTTCAAACGAGGCGGCATCGGCAGGGGCGGAGGTTCTGCGCAACGGAGTTAATCAGGGGAAAGGCGCTTCTCTTATACGGGGGTTCTCTCGCGTGAAACGGGGAGACTTTGACGGTGTCATAGTGATGGACGGTGACGGACAGCATCTTCCGGAGGATATCCCGGCCTTACTATCGGCCGCCGGAGCGGGCGGTAACCTTGTGGTGGGGAACAGAATGTCCAGACCGGGAGAAATGCCTCTTTCCCGGCGGCTTACCAACAAATTCATGTCTTTCCTGCTTTCCTGTCTTACAAAACAGCGCATCCCCGACAGCCAATGCGGTTTCAGGTTCATTTCCGCTTCTACCCTGGCGAAGCTGAGTTTATCCTGCAGTAATTATGAGATAGAATCGGAAATGCTTTTGGCGGCGGGGAGGTTGGGGTGCAAGATACTTTCAGTTCCTGTCAAGTCGGTGTACCGCGGGACCAAAAGCCAGATAGATCCTTTGCTGGATACCGTAAGATTTTTTAGGTTCATATGGAGACAACTGCGCTATCGTTGAGCGGGCGGCGAGAGCAAAGAGCCGCGCTTGCCGAGTTAAGTTCGGCAGTGAGCGGGAACCGAAACGGGCTTGGGTACCGTAGCCGAATTAAAACTCATCTGTCGTTTATCGGTATCTGAAAATCGAAAACCGAAATTTGACCCCTTCGACAAGCTCAGGGTAAGCTGCTTGAGCTTTGGATTTGGACCCTTCGACAAGCTCAGGGTAAGCTGCTTGAGCTTTGGATTTGGACCCTTCGACA
>JBAZDY010000080.1:0-7474 GCA_041654215.1 Candidatus Omnitrophota bacterium | reverse complement strand
GTCTTTGCGCTGGCCGCTGGGCTGGGCGACCGTTCGGGAGCGCCTCCACCTTGCGGCGTAAAAATGTATTTGCGCTTGGCTGTGTTGGCTTTTCCGTTGACCTGATTGGTTTTGTTTTTTATTCCACCCCCTACGAGGGGGGGGAACT
Organism: Candidatus Omnitrophota bacterium; assembly: GCA_041654215.1. Taxonomy (GTDB): domain Bacteria; phylum Omnitrophota; class Gorgyraeia; order Gygaellales; family Profunditerraquicolaceae; genus Undivivens. The sequence continues at coordinate 7,326 of JBAZDY010000080.1, read as the reverse complement.
CCACAAAAGGGGGGGTGTTCCTTCTGCTTTACGCCCGCCGCGCATAAGCGCGGCTGGGCGCGGGGGGGGGCGGTTTTAGATTTGTTTTGCCCCGGCGAATATCTTTTCAAACACAACGGAAACCTGCGCCGAGGTCTCGGGGTCGGGGATAATGTAGGACATTTCGAAATTTGCCTGTGTGGATCTTATGCTTAAGTTATGGGATCCGAGCAGGATTTTTTCCCGGTCAATCATCAAGATTTTTGCATGACAACATCTATTGTTTTTTAAGTAACGGACATCCGCTCCATGATTTCTTAAAGAGCGGGCGGCTCCCTCGTTGGTTTTTGGAACCGAGCGACGGTCGTCGTGCCAATTAAAAAGCACTTTAACTTTGATCCCTTCTTTGGCTTTTGTGATAACTTCGTCGAAGAAATCATTCAACCCCCGCCCCCGCGGCTTATCCGATATCTCGAGTTTAAAGCTGGATATGCAGATTTCTTTCCGTGCCTGTTTGACAAGCGCGATTGCCTCGGGTAAAAACTGATTATCCACTACGAGTAAGCCCATTAAGGCCCCCCTTTCTGTTCTTGACGCATAAAAGCGTCAACTGCTTTGTCCATGTAAATATCAGAGTTATACTTTGTTACATTCATTGCCGGGATATCGCTTTCAAAAATAGTGTCTTGATACTTCATCTTCTTTTTGCACATCGGACAAACACGTTTTTCGATGAGCGGGGTTTCTCTCAACTTCACCGGCGCCCAGTGCTTTCTTAAAAATCCGTTGACCTTGTTATTTGCCAACTGCCCAAACCAGCGGGTCCGGTGATATCCTTTAAGGCTCATTATATAGTGCCGATCGACATCGTCCAGCGCCAGCATTGCGTCTTCGGTGCAGATAGGGCGTAAAATATAATTTAACTTATGCCACTTCTTTGGCCGGGCCGCCGCAAAACTATATCTTACATCGGTTGAGGGAATACATAATTTAAACTCTCGGGAAAGCAGGATCGCCCATACTTTTTTGATCGCCTTTAACTGCGGCCGGGTGATCATGCCTTTATTAAAACATCCGATCCGGTGAAAAAGAACTTCAAAGTGAACATGCAATCCGGGTGATCTATCCCCTAACAGATGAACCGTAACGGACGCCCCCTCTGTCTTTAGGATTCTTTCCGTAACTTCCCAGGCCATATTCTGTAATTTCCGCAACTGGCTTTTGTCAAGGTGCCGCTGTGAGATCTCTTTAGGCATGGTAAAAGTCAAGTTTCCCCAGGTAACTGCCCAAATGAAGTGTTCAGCGGCCCGGGTAACGCGCCGGTTGTGGTAATAGGAGCCTTTAGCGCCACAAACCGGGCAATATTCCCGGCCGCAATACTTCCGGAAGTAAAAATCATGGCCGTTTGGACAAGCCCAATGCTCAAAACGCAAGGCGCAGGAGCTTAACTTCTCGGCGTCTTCAACATAACCAGCATGATAGAGCCAATCTTCAAACCTTTGCGGTCCGGGTTTGTTGGAAGTGGCTGGAATTGCTGGAAGTTCTGTAACTTGGTAGTGGGTTGAACATAAGCCCCCCCGGGGCAAATCCAAACCCTCTTTGGTTGATTCCACGGGATAAACCCTCCAAAATAAAAGGTCTTTTATGCAACATTCTTGATTTCCTCAATTAAACAGTCTAAATTCTCGGCTTCTTCCCCCCTGTCCACTTCCCGCAGTATTTCCGGGTAAGCAGAAAGGCGGTTGATAATCTGGCGCATGGTAATGCCCTTCTGGGCTAATTCTAGCATTCTTTGCCCCCTTTCTCGGGTTTAGACAGCAAAAACTGTATGCTTTGGTAGGCGTCGAACCGGTCGCCCCTTACTACCTCAAACCCTGCTTCTGCCGCCAGGATCCGGATCCCGGTATCTCCTAAAAGGCAACAATGTTCGTAAGGGTTCCGGGTTTCAAAGTGGTGCCAACGGCCAGAGGCGGCGGCTTGGTAGTAGGTGTCCGGGGTGTCAAGGCAAAACAAGCCGCCGGCCTCCAATAAGTCAAAGGCTTTTTTCATGAATCTGTTTGGGTGCATGGTGTGTTCTATTACGTGGGATGAATAGATCAGATGATATTTTCCCGGGGGGTTAAAGTCTTCAAAAGGAGCGCAGACAATAGGGATGTTATACTTTATTTTTAATTCTTGGGCCAGCTTTTGATCAAGATCCAGCCCGAAAGCATTAAAGCCCTGGGCGCGAAGTAGCAGGACCGTCAAGCCGTTTCCCGCGCCTACTTCGAGAATGTTCGGTTTTTGGAACTTCACGTTTGCTAATTCCCCCAACTTGGCGGCCATGATACCCGCTTTACGGATATCCCCGGGCCGGAAGAAGTGCATGTTATACTTTAAGTCATAAATGGGTTTTACTGGCGGGGTGTGGTCGAAATAGATCGTATCGCAAGCCTTGCAGAGTATCCTGTTGACTTCGCCATTTGATTCGATAAAGCGCATTGATTCGGGGTGGTTATTGTGGCAGACGGGGCAGGGTTTCTGGATATACTCAATCATGCTTTTTTATCCTCCTGTAATTTTCCGACTTGTGGCAAATAGGCTTTTGCGCAGTCTTTGTTCCCGCAGATAAATACTACTCTTTGCGGGTCGGTGGAGTTTATAATATATTGAACTCTTTTTCCGCATGTTGGACACTTCATTCAATAGGAAGTTTACCTAATACCTGCCTCGGGTATGTGGTAAGCAATTTTAACACTGCCTGGTGAACTTTGTCAACTGTTAAAACTTTCATGCAGGGGGCCGGGTAACCGAGATGACATTCTGTCCAATGTTCATTACAGGGAGCGCAGGGAACTTTTCCCCAAAGTCCGGTGAATTTATCATAATACTTTGCCCGGATTGCCGGGTTGAAGGCCCCGAAAAGGCCGACGGTAGGGATTTCTAAAGAGGCGGCCATTACCATAAGCGCAGAGTTAGGGCCGATAAAAGCGTCGGCCAATGCAATCACTGCCATAGCTTCCCGCAGGTTTGTTTTACCGCCCCAATTTAATACGCCCGGGATATGATCATCCGGCCGGATGTGGATTGTCTTTCCGCAGTCCGGGCAAATCCAATCCGTTAAGCGTGAAATATCTTTTGTGTTGACGGTTATTTCTGCCCCGCATGAACAACCGAGGAAGTGAGAATCGGAAAGATCTTTTTTTTCGCTTAACCATACTACTTTATAGCCGTCTTTTACCAAGCGTTCACTTAAAAGGCGGGCATAAGTAAAAGGCCAGTTTCTGTTTGCGGTGCTGGCCTCTAAAGCTATGATGATAAATTTTTCTTCCCGGATATCGAGGCCGTCTCTCTTTAAGCGTGCCTCCATTTTTTTTCCTTCATCCAAAGTAACAACAAGGTGCGGCCGCAAAAGACGGCGGTCTTTTGGCAGAGGTGTTTCGGTGGTTTTAAAAGTCGCCTCTACCGGGTCCAGCCGCATTTCTTTTTTTAGAATCGTAGCAATCCCGCCAAAATCATAGACTTCATCCGCGGATCTGATCAGGTTTTGCAGGTTCCAGAAATCATCTTTGACGCAGAGGTTTGAATAAGGGAAGGAATACCAAAGCGGCATGTGTTTTTCTTCCGTGGCAATAAGTATTTTTGATTCCGGGTAACGTGAGCGAAGATCCCGGACAAAGGGCATTGTCCACATAACATCACCATGCCCGCCCGTAGCGATAACGAGGATATTTTTTAACTGTCTTGTTTGGCGTTTTCTCTTCATCCAGCCGGGCGTTACATCGCGGCAACCCTGCAAGATGTGGTATTTACGCCAGTAAAACTTCGGACAGAAAGCGACGTTGTTATAGAATTTTACTTCTTCGGTTATTAGCGGTAAGCCGTTGGGTAGGTTTCTGAATCTTTCAACTGGTGCGTATAGTAGATACATAGAAGGGAGACTCCTTTCTGTGTGCCTTGCGGCAGTGTTAACTTACAAGGTTTAACCGGGTCAAACAGCGACAAAGTCGGTCTTGAACGAATTAACGTCCGAGTCCGTCCAGCTGTTCGGGTTAGTGTTGTAAGGAGCGGAAGCCGCCAACTCATTTGCGAACGCGCCCAGCGCGCCGAAGTAGAGCTGACATCCTGCCTCAATATTGGCCGTATAGCCATAATCGAAGGCAAAATCCACCAAGCCCAGCGCCGTAGCGTTGGTCTTGAAAGCGGTTAACACGAGAGACCCCAGCGAACTGTAGGCCGCCACGTATGCCGCGAGGCTTGCCGTCTGAAAAGCGCCTCCCGATTGCAGGAGGTTCAGAAATCCCTGCGCAAAGAAAGCGTTCCAGTTAATCCCGCTTGGTGCTTTATCGGTAGATAAAGCGTAAAGCGCGGAATCCACAGCGTCGCCGCCGCTAACACTCTGTATCTTGGAAATCACTTTCCCGATCGCAGACATAGCCGCTCTTACGTAACCTTGTAATGTTGAGTTAGGTTGAGTGGGTTTGAGCCAGCGTCTTACGGCGTTTACCCCCTTCCAGGGAAAAAACACCATAGCGTCGCCGATCTTACCCCTTGCCCCTAACGACATCAAAGGACCGTCAACTTTTGCCAAAGTAATCACCCCCTCCCTTTACGCGTGGATATTCCGCGCGCTTATTTTTAAATCCCTAACTTCAATTTGATAAACCACAACTTAAAAATAATCCCGCAGGTTTTTAATTCATCCCCTGCGTATACGTTTTTTGTCTTGATAACTTCCGTCTGGCCGCCCAACTTTTGCGATTCCGTGATTACTCTGTGTGTTTCTATCCGGTCGATCATCGAAGAAATAAACATATAGATGAGTATTGCCGAACAGATGATCGTTACCGGTTGCCAGTGAGACTTGATCCATGCGTAAACCAGTTTAATTATTGCCAATACAGCCGCCCAAGTCATAAGGCCTCCTTTCTCAAATATATTCTATAAGCGAAACGCTTAACACTGCGTCCGTGTCTATCTGATTACTCATGCCAACGATCATCTGGGTTGAATTCAGGCTTTTAAGATACGGCATAACGTTAACAAAGCCCTGGTCTGCGACTTGCAAAAACCCGTTGCCAAAGAAAAACGGTACTGATTTTTCTGGATCGCAGGTGTCAACGCTTAAAGTATAAAGCGGCGTCGCCGCCTGTGCCATAGTAAACGCATAGTGGTGAATATCTTTTATCACTCCAGCCCCCATTCCGTTAATTTCTACCACTCCCAGAAGCCCGGACATTTGGAAATAGTCATAATACCAAAGGCCCCCGGTTAGGTTCGGCGGGGATCCATACCAGCGTGCTTTCCCTGCCGCGTTAAGAGTTTTGAACTTTTCAATGATCGCCAGCCACCGGTTACGTTGTTCCTTTTGCGCTGTGCTTATACCGTAACCGTTTTTCTGCAAGCGGGGAATCCGGTAAGGGTAGCGTTTACGACAAGCCCCGTTTGGTAACTTCTCCCCAAGCGTTGCCCGGTATTGATCGAGTAATTCCGCCGGGATGTTTTGGTCCCCTTCAATTTTTGCCATGTATGGTATCGCATATTCTGGTTGTGCAGTCCTTTAAAGCGTCTCTTAAGTCGCCGGTTTCTTTGTTGATAATCTCGACGTGCTTTGCTATTTTCTTAAGGTGTTGGCCCATTACGAAATAAAGCCCGAGGACTAAAAGTCCTACGGGCCCGAGTTCCGCTAGGATAGATTTAAGAAGATGAGTTATCATGTGTTAGCCTTTACATACTCCCTAATATATAAGTTATAGCCGCTTAAATGCCTCTTGATGTTTGCGCGCCTATTATATTCTTTTTTTTGTTCGACTGTCAAGGAGTTTTTCCAATTGTATACGGCTTGAGCAAAAGCAACGCGCGCCGGTTCGCCCGCGGCGTTGTTAATTGACGACGGAATGAAGTATTTGTATTTGTCTTGATATCGTTTCCCTGCTTTGGCCCCGTAATAGCCATTACCGGGCCTTACTCTGAAAATCACTTCCTTGCGCAAGGTTTGACGAACGCTGAATCCTAGCTCGACGTTTTGGATTGTTTTTTTGCGATTGTTGATTTGGCAGTCGTATGATCCGTATCGGTTACCCCCAAAGAGATCTTGTCCGTATCGCGGCATAATGGTCCCCGTTAGGTTTTCATGATGAACGCGAGTTCGTAGTAAGCCGGGCGATTATCAAAGGCTGATCCACTTCCTGCGCTTCCGGTGGACCCGCCGTGGCTGTGTGCGTTTCCGGATCCGGTGGCGCCGCCGTGGTTGTGGTCTCCCCCTGCTCCGGTTGCTCTTTGGGATCCTTGAGATGCCGCGTAGGTATACGCCCCGTCGTCTTCCATATCATATCCGGAATAATACGGGTGGGTGTGTGTGCCGCTTGCGCTTATCGTGTGCGTGTGCGCGGCCTGTTCGCTTATCGTGTGTGTGTGCGCTGGCATGTTTGCTTCTGCCAGTGTAACGGAATTCTGGCCGCCTGTTGCGCCCGGGTTCGTTGCTGTCGGTACGGATTTTATGAATTTATCAAGGAGATTTGGCGTTCCGTTGGATCCGTCGCATAACACCCACCCGGAAGGAATGGCCGCTAGAAGTCCGCTCCACATTGCGATTAACCCGGATGGCAGGGAGCCTCCCCCGCCTCCTGCGGCCCAGACGGGTAACCCACCGGATAAGGTCAAAACATACGTGTCGGTAGATTTTGGCAGACGAACCCAGTTTGACCCGTCATGATAAACCAGATCCCCCGAGGCGGGGCTTGCGACTTTTATTGCCGCTAAAATTGCGGCCGCTACCGAAGCATAGGCGCCTTTTGGATTTGTTCCTAGTTCGGCGAGTGCGGCCAACAGTTCTTTTTTGATATCGTTGTGGTCCTTCGCGACATAGTAATCAATATCATCCGTCTTGTCGGGCAGATCATCCGTGGAAGGTATAGCGGTTGGATATACCGGAGCAATATAACTCATAGGCAAAGTATAACCGCTGGACGTGCCGTTTGTCAAGGGGAATCTTAAAAACTTAAAAATAAACCTTCCTTGTGCAGTGTTGCGGAGCGTAGCGGAGCAACTCTGCACCCGACGGGTTGCCGGCAGGCAATACGCCGCGGGTTAAGCGGCGTTTTGCTGACGGCATACAAGAAAACTTTTTCAATTCTTAAAGGTTAGTAGTAGGCTTCTTCGCAAGCCCCCCCTCAAAAAGTGAGGGGGGGCGCGGCGAAACGGGGGGGAGTTTTTATCCAGTGTTTTGATTAGGTCAACGGAAAAGCCAACACAGCCAAGCGCCAGCCCCTCCCGGTTTTCGGGGGGGGCAACGGCGCAAGGGGGAGGTGCTCCCGAACGGCCGCCCAAGCGGCCGGCGCCGAGCGAGCGCCCCCAGGCGCGAGCGAG
>JBAZDY010000079.1:0-7501 GCA_041654215.1 Candidatus Omnitrophota bacterium | reverse complement strand
CGAATACTTAGCCTTCCGATAAGCTAAGGTATCACGCACAAGCGAATACTTAGCCTTCCGATAAGCTAAGGTATCACGCACAAGCGAATACTTTCACACGAGTGAACACTTGCCCAATTCCACTCAGGGGCAAAGTGTTATTCCTATTGGCTAAGGTGTAACACACAGGTGAATACTTGGCCATCCTATTGGCCAAGGTACAACCGGGTTAAAACCCGGGGATTTCTGGACTAGGGGATTAAATTGAGCCTTTTTTAACAAAGTACTGCTTATGTAACAATCAACTACTGCGCTACTTGGAGCCCGCTACGCCGAAACTCACTCCTTGATAAAAAATCCCGCCTCCAGGTTCATTATAGAGAGCGGGAAAGATTATTCTCAGCACCTCTATTCCCGGAGGAATTCGTCACCTGGCTCACCCCGTAAAGCGGGGCATACAGTTGCGGGTACAGCCGCGGATTCACACCGCGTTTCCTGCCCAATGTCAAGGTTGTTATACCACGGCCCGATGCCGGATGTCAAGTCTATATTGGTCCTCCCCGGAGAAAACGCTTATGGACACTATTTATCCTTTCGCGCTTTTCCTTTCATCTTCCGCTCTTCTTGCTTATCTCCTGCTTCTGCCTTCTTCCCTCGTCCCCGCGCTCTTTCCCCGCTTCGGCCGCCATGTCCCGCGCGTGCTCCAGGGAAATGCGGCTTTCCTTTTCCCCGCTCATCATCTTGGCCATCTCGCACACGCTGGCATCGCGGTCCAGCAGGCAGACCTCCGTAAATGTCCGTCCGCCGGCGACCTTCTTGGACACCTTGAAATGCCTGTCCGCGAAAGAAGCTATCTGCGGCAGATGCGTGATCAGTATGACCTGGCGGTCGGAAGAAAGCTCTTTTAATTTCCGTCCGGTAACCGTGCCCAGCCTTCCGCCGATCTGCGCGTCTATCTCGTCGAAAATCAAAACCGGCACGGTGTCCACTTTTGTCAGGACCTTCTTGAGCGCGAGCATCAGCCTGGCCGCTTCTCCGGAAGAAACTATCTCCGCCAGAGGTTTAAGCGCCTCACCCGTGTTGGGACTGATATAAAAAACAGCGCTGTCCGCTCCCTCGGCGTTCAAAGGCGCCGCCTCCAGCCGGCATTCGAAACGAGCGCCGGCTATTCCCAGTTCCGAAAGTTCTTTTTCGATCGTATCTTTCAGGAACTGAGCGGTTTTCTTCCGCAGGCGCGTGATCCTGGCGGCGACCGCGCGGAGTCCCTTTTCCAGCCTGTCGGATTCCGCCCGTAGTGAGGCGTCGTTATGCTCCAGGTCCGCCAGCAGACCGTATCTCTCCTTCGCGGAACTATAAGCCTTCTGCGCGTCATCGAATCCGGGGCCGTATTTTCGGAGGATGTCTTCGTATATATCGCAATTCCTGTTGATGCGTGCTGCCTCGTCGGGGTCGAAAGAAAGGCCGTCCTTATATTGAGCGAGCCGGCTGGAAAACTCCTCCGCCTCGTTCTGGAGGCGCTCAAGGGACCGCGTCAGTTCCTCCGTGGAGGCATCTATGCGGTTAAGGCGGCGCATGGGAACGAAAGCGCCGGAAAGAGTGCGGCCGACGCCGCCGTCGTCATTCTCGAAAAGCGCCAGCAAAGCGTTGACCTCCTCGAAAAGTTTCTCCGCGTTGTTAAGCTGGAGCTGTTTCCTGCGCGTCTCTTCGTAAACTGCCGGATCAAGAGAGACCTGTTCCAGCTCTTTTATCTGGTGACCGAGTAAATCGAGGTCGCGCTCCCGGGACTGTCTGGCCAGCGCTATCTCTTCGAGCCCGGCGACTGTCTGCTTGTATTGAGAAAATATCTCCCGGTATTCATCCTTGAGTAAAGCGAAATCTATGAGCCGGTCCAGAATGGAAAGGTGCGAGCCGGCGGAAAGTATCAATTGGTGGTCGTGCGCGCCGTGGAAATCCACCAGGTTGTTCCCGAGCGCTTTAAGCTGGGAAACGGTGACGGAGCGCCCGTTGATCTTCACCTTTTTACGGCCGTCGGAAGATTGCTCCCGGTATATAATCAACCGGGGGTCTTCTTCCCCGGGGAGGAATTCGACCACAAGAGGATCGCTCCTTAATTCCGGGGACACGATATCGAAAACCGCCTCCACAGCGCAGGGTAACGCGGTATCGCGTATCTGCGACTGGCAGAGCGTCTCCCCCAGGGCGAAACGTAAAGCGTCTATAATTATGGATTTCCCGGCGCCGGTCTCTCCGGTGAGAATGTTCAAGGCCGCGCCGAACTCGAGAGAGAGCTCGTCAATCAGACCGAAATTGCGGATATTCATCTGCGTGATCATCTGCCTGTTACCCTCGAAATACTCCTAAACGCCCGGTACACCCGATTATACGATGTTAAGGAGACCGGAACAACCCTTTTCGCGTCTTAGAACCTTACCAGCAATGTCGTCAAACAGCCGCGCCGGACGGTTCCGCTGCCGGTGAAATCCACATCCTGGCCGGAAGAATCCAGGCGTTCAAACTTACGCCCTGCGGAACCGGCTTTGAACATCTCCGTCAGAGCGCTCTTCGTCATCCCGCTTAGATTGGTGGATACGAACAGGCAACCGCCCGGCTCAAGAACCTTTATCGCCGAAGCGACAAGCCCCGGCATGTCTTTCTTTACACTGAAGACACCGCCTTCATGGCGGGCGAAAGAAGGAGGATCGAGGATTATCAGTCCAAAACTATTCCTTCTGCCCGGGGCCCGCTTCAGGTATTCGGCGGCGTCCGCGCGGATCATCTCATTGCGGGAAGGCTCCAGCCCGTTCAAGCTATAATTCGCTCTGCCTCGTTCAAGCGCTTTCCTGCTTACGTCAACGTTAACCGCGGCCAGGGCGCCCCTGGCGCGGCAGTAAACGCCGAACGAACAGGTGTAAGCGAAACAATTCAGCGCCCGCCTGCCGGCGGCGTACCCGGAAACTATATCCCTGTTGCGGCGCATGTCAAGGAAAAGGCCGCAGTTGAGCGCGTCATCAAGGTCAACCGAGAAATTGAGCCCGTTCTCCCGGACCACTGTGGCCGCCGGAGCCTCGTTCAGCCAAAGCAGTTTCCCGAAATCTTCCGGAGGAACCTGTCCGCTCCTGTCCTTAACGATAAAATACAGCGCGCCGAAATGTTCTTTAAGAAAAGCTGTCAGGATATCACCCTTATAGAGCCAGCGCCTGTCGAAAACCTGCGCGCTGAAGTGCCGGCCGTAACGTTCGATCACGAGGCCGTCCATCCCGTCACCGGCTCCGTCCACAAGGCGGAAGGCGTCGGTAGCGCGGGCCAGTGTTTCCCGTCTGCGCGCGGCGGATTCCAGCAGTCGCAAAATAGTGCTATCGGACATTTTATCGCGGAAGAAACGCCCTTTATTGATTTTTTAATTTCAAAGCGGCGAGCAGTTCGCTGTTGGAAGGGTATTTGCCCAGCATCTCCACAAGTTCCCTGCCGCTTTCCAGCGGATCACGCTCGAGCAGAAGACGCCGCAGCTTATCCGAGAAGTCCAGTTCTTCGGGAGAAAGTAAAAGTTCTTTTTTACGGGTGTTGCTGGCGGCGATGTCTATCGCCGGGAAGATACGGTGGTTGGCGAGATCCCGGGACAGAACTATCTCCATGTTACCGGTCCCCTTGAATTCTTCGAATATAACCTGGTCCATGCGGCTTCCGGTATCGACCAGGATGGTCGCCATTATGGAAAGCGACCCTCCGTTCTCGATCTTGCGCGCGGCCCCGAATATGCGCCGCGGGACCTCCAGCGCCCTGGCGTCCACCCCTCCGGAGAGTGTCCTACCGCTGGAGGCGCTGCCGGCGTTGTGCACGCGCGCCAGTCTGGTCAAGGAATCTATCACAACCATAACGTCGGCGCCTTCGGCCGCTTGAGCGAACACTTTTTTCATCAACTCGTCCGCCGTGCGCAGATGGTTGTCGTAAGTCTGATCGGAAGAAGAGGCGTGCACCTCCGCGGTGACGTTGCGCCTGATATCCGTGACTTCCTCCGGGCGTTCGTCTATAAGCAAGCAGTAAAGCTTCATCTCCGGACAGCTCTGCGCCACTGCGCGGCAGATATGTTTCAAAAAGGTGGTCTTGCCGGAACCTGGCGGGGCGACTATTAGCCCGCGCTGTCCCATACCTATGGGACACACCAAATCCATCGCCCGCATGGTAAATTCCCTGCTGCCGTTCTCCAGGCGTATGCGCGGGGAGGGATCAACGGCTATCCCGGAAAAGAATTTCCGCTCGTTTTCGTCAGCCTGGCGCGGAGCGGCTGACGGAATGAATCTGCGCGGCTGGGCAGGCTGACCGTTACGACGATAATTGTTATTAGATGGATAACTCAAATTTGTGATATTGGCGGTACTGCGGAAATGTGTTTACGCAGGTAATTCTAATGTTATTGTCTTATTATATACATATTCCGGCTTTTGACAATTGTTTTTATGAGCCTTTTTTATGAGCCGGCCCGGCTGCGGCCGGCATACTTCTTCCTGAGGCGGAATATATCCGTCAGCAAACGCAGCGAATCAGCCAAAAGATCGACTTTGGAGCCGCCGATATGCTCCCAAGAAACAGGCCCTTCTTTGATCCTGTAGCCTGCATATTGCGCCTTCAGGAGTATCTCGATATCGAAAGCGTATCCGCAAAGGCAGCCGTTCCCGAACAAAGGGCCGACCGCGGAGGCGCGAAACATCTTGAAACCGCACTGCGTGTCCCGCACTTTTAAAGGCAGCGCGGCATGCAGGATAAGATTAAAAACCCATCCCATCGCTTTTCTGTACCATTTCGCCTTAAGACGGCATCCCCGGCCTGTCAGCACCCGAGAGCCGGCGAAAACTTGGTAACCGTCCTCAGAGATATAATGCAGGTTCCTGCCGATCTCTTCAGGAGCGACCGAGCCGTCCGCGTCCAGGAATAAACGGACTTCTCCTGCGGCCTCAAGCAGACCCCTGCCCACAGCGTATCCCTTGCCTGTGTTTTTCTCCAGGCGGATAACGCGCGCCCCGGGGCAGGCGGCGGCTACCCCGGCCGTATTATCGCTGCTGCCGTCATCCACCACGATTATCTCGAAACGCAGGCCGCCGCCGGCGGAAGCGCAATATGAAGATAACCGCCGGAGATAAGGCGGTATCCGCAGTTCTTCGTTATAAGCAGGTATGATTATGGAAATCAGCGTCGTATCCGTCAGAAAGCCCCCTTCACGTATTCAACCGCGTAGATATTATCCCTTAAGAACCTGCTTTTAAGCCGCAGACCGGGTTCTTTGACCTCCGACCGCATAAACGGCTCATCCATCAAAGCGGGGTCTGCGTGATGAAGATGTCCGACCACGAAAACATTGTCCGCCGGACCCACGCCAGCCTCCAGAGCCGCCATGAACTGCTCCTCGTTCAAGACCGGGAATAACAGGATATCGTCGTCCAGGTAAAACGACTGCGGCATGGTTACCGTCCTAAAGTTATATACTATGACCGCGGCCGTCTTCCCTTTAGACTCGCCGTTAATCCATTCCGACAGCGTCCGGGGCGCCGGACCTATCTGCCTGCCTGCCGTCAATAAAGAAGAAAGAAGCATCCAGGCGAGCAGGCAATAAACGGCGGGCCGTCTTTCCCGGAAAAGACGGCTGAAAGAATATCCGGCAAGCGGAGCCATACCCAGCAAAGGAAAAATCCAGAAACGCTCCTGCTTAAGCATCAGCCCGCCCTGCAGGAGATCTAACGCCAGCATTGCCAGTAAAGGAATGAATAATACGCAGACGCAGAAAAATAACTGCCGGGGGAATTCCTTCAAAAGCCTTTTCCCGGCGTAAAACATCAATAGTAAGAAAAACAGCGAGCCAGCGGCTGAGAAAACGGATGAAGAAGGAAAAATGAAAAGAAGCCTCCCCATCCCGCTGAAAAAACGGGTTATCTTGTCGATTACGCCCGGATAAGCGAAAATCCATTCCATTAGGTCGAAACGATAGCCGCGGCCCATCATAAAAAGACCCCAGGGAAGCAGCCACAACAAAGAAAAAAGTAACGCCGCGTAAAATCCGTCCAGCAGGCGGCTATCCCTTCTGTGAATCAAGGTAAAATAAACAAAAAATGCGAAGGCCGGAAAAACGAAAAAATAATGCGCGTAAATACCCAGGCAGTTGAAGACGGCAAAGAACAAGGCGTCCGGTAGTTTGCCGCGTTTCTCAAACCGCGCCAGAAAGAACCAGGCGAGCAGCCCCAGCGCAAGTACCAGACTGTAAGAGCGCGCTTCCTGAGAATAGCGCACCGCCAGCGCGGAGACGCTCATGAAGGCGGCCGCGAAGACCCCGGCCCGCTCATCAAAAAGCTCCTTTGCCAGGAGATACGCCAGATACACGGACAGAAGCCCCATCAACAGCGAAAAAGTCCTGACCGCCTCCAGGCTGTCCGAGAAAAACCGCATCAAGAAAAACACAAACCAAAGATACAGCGGCGGATGCGGGTCAAGCCTCGCCAGACTGCCGGTATACTCTCCGAAAGAAAGCGCGCGGTCCGCCCTGAAGAAACGTTTAAGGTCCTTTGCCGCACAATGGAAACCATTACCTGCCGCCGATGCCTTCTCGGTGAAAGCCTTGACATCCATACCGTGCCCGGAGGCAAGAAAAAGGCTTATAGATTCGTCCGTCCCCAGGGAACGTTCAAAGAAACCGTGCAGACGCAACGCCAACCCGACCGAAAGTATAAGTAAAAAAGAAAACCAAGTAGTCCGCTTCATAATCATAGGATGAGTCTATCGCTTATCGGTATTTAAAAATCGAAGTTTGACCCCAATCGAGAACTTTCATCGAATCAAATCTCGATTCTCGATTGCTCTGTGCGCTGTTTAAAAAACTTACTGAACAGCGCACCATTACCACCCCTCCTAAATCCTCCCCCTCAAGGGGAGGAAAGGCTGGTTGGGCCTGTTGGTTACCGTAGCCGTTACCGAGGGAGGAAACTCCCTGAGGGTACCCCTTAGATAAACTAAGGACAAGTCTACGCCGCACTCTGCGGCTTGAGTGGAGCCCCTCGGGCTAAAGCCCGCGGCTCCTTCTATTTTCCGGCGACCTCCCCGAAGCTTCACACAAGTGAACACTTGCTCAATTCCACACAAGAGCAAAGTGCGTTCATCTTCGCACGAACGAATACTTAGCCATCCGATAAGCTAAGGTATATCACACAGGTGAATACTTTCACACGAGTGAACACTTGCCCAATTCCACTCAGGGGCAAAGTGTTATTCCTATTGGCTAAGGTACAACCGGGTTAAAACCCGGGGATTTCTGGGCTAGGGGATTAAAACTCGAATTAAGTATCGTGTCCCCGGAATTAGGTTCCACAGAGGAACACTTGCCCAATTCACACAAGGGCAAGGTGTTATTCATAATTCTATGAGATTATATTCCGGATTACCCAGCCCGTTCTCCGCGGCGAACTCTAACACCCGCGAAGCCAATTCCCCGCGTCTGCCCGGCAGAGCCGCTTTCTTGTGCGCGGCGATCTGGTCCAGCGTC
>JBAZDY010000078.1:0-7550 GCA_041654215.1 Candidatus Omnitrophota bacterium | reverse complement strand
GCTTTTACTCAACAGACTGCCTGTTTTCGAGAAATTTAAAGAAGCGGCCCTGTTTTTCTCAAGCCAGGAGGCGGACGGCGCCGAGTTCTCCTCCCGGCTGGAATACCTGCTCACCCACAAGAACATGTGCCGTAGACTCGCCATAAAATCTTTCAAGATCGCGCGCAGTTTCCTGGCAGGGAAAAGGTTGAAAGCAGACCTATCCGGTTTTCTGAACTCTTTTTGAACCGCAATTTTATCCTCCTCGTCTTTCTTTTTGACCCATTATCTTTCGTCATTCTATCGGGGACACTTATGACGGAAGCTTCAACAGCAGCAGCAACGGGTTAGGGATACCCGGTACCGTTTGAAGAAAAAAGGGGTTGACAAAAGCGGGAAATATGTTAGACTTATCTAACAAGCACGTTGGAGCGGTATGAACGGGAGAATAGATGGGCGCGTGGATCAAGAAGATCACTTCCAACATGGAGGATTACCTGGAGGCCGTGAATTATTTCGAGAGAAGGAACGGCTTTGCCAGGGTCAGCGACATTGCCGCACGGCTGGGAGTGAAGAAGTCCAGCGTGAACACGGCATTCAAGAACCTTGCCGGGAAAGGCATGTTGACGCACGAAAGATACGGGTCGGCTTGTCTTACCGCCGCGGGCAAGCGCCTTGCCTGCGAGCTCCAGGATAAAGAGGATATGCTGTTCCGTTTCCTGACGGAATATCTGTTCATCGATCCCTGTACGGCAAGGGAGGAGGCCTGCAAGTTGGAGCATTCCGTCAGCGGGATAACGCTGTCCAGGATGTCCGGTTTCTTCTCTTTTATAGAGAAAGAACTTCCCTCCGGCAGCCTCAGCGGCCTTGAGTCCCGGGTAAAAAGGGCGCAAAAGGTCAAGAAAGGCAGAGAAAAAAGGTGATGTTATGGAAAATTTTTTCATGTGGGTGTTAGCTCTGACTAACATGTCAAAAGAGAGAAAATAAAGAGGGTAAGTTATGTTTTTGTCCAGGCTTGGCGCTTCTTTTGTTCATTATCTTGCCGTGACCGTCCCCGCGTTGTTCGTCGGATTCATCCTGAGCGGGGTCATCCATGAATTCGTCCCGGACGAGTGGATAGAAAGGTATATGGGCGGAAGAGGAATGAAAGGTGTGTTTTGGTCTACCCTGGCCGGGACGCTCGCTCCCGTATGCTGCTGGGGAGCGCTTCCCATCGCGGTGAGCTTCCGCAGGAAAGGCGCGTCTTTGGGGCCGATCCTCGCCGTTTTGATCGTCACCCCCGCTACTTCCGTGAATGCCCTGGTAGTTACGGCAGGAATTCTCGGCGTTAAATTCGCGGCATTCCTTTTCTGCACCGTGATCTTGATGGGCCTTTTCGCGGGTTTTATCGGCAACAGGATCCCGGTCATGGGAAGCGGCAAGATCCCTGCTCCTGCGGAATGCATCCACGGTGAGAAAAAATGTCCGCATTGCGCGGCAAAGGTCAAAAAGGGTTTTCACTCCAGGATGAAGTCGATCCTCAACTACGCGTTCATCGATATGCCTAAAGATATAGGAAAAGAGATTCTTTTGGGCCTCGGGCTGGCGGCTGCGGTGGAATCATTGGTGCCCGTGGGCTATCTTGTGAAGACCTATCTTAAGGGGGCGGCCGGGTATGGCTTTGCGCTGGTTTTCGGGCTGTCTGTGTATTTCTGCGCCACTATGGGCGTGCCGGTGGTCGATGCCCTGATCAGGCGGGGCTTGAGCACAGGGGCGGGGTTTACCCTGCTTTTGGCCGGTCCCATCACAAGCTACGGGACCATGCTTGTTTTAAAGAAGGAATTCGGCGCGAAGGTTTTGTTGATCTATCTGGCGTTCATCTGCTCGGCGGCAGTGCTGGCAGGGTGCATTTTCAGCCTGCTGTAAAATTTTTTGATTAAAAGTTAGTCATGCCTAACAAATGGAGGAGAAATGGAAGAGCGATTGGATGTCTTGAAACCGGGAAAGAGAGGTATCGTCAAAAGGGTTTCCTCCGGCGGGGCCTTAAAGAAGCGTTTATTGGATATGGGGATCGTTCCCGGCTGTTTGCTGGAAATTTTGAGAACCGCGCCTTTGGGGGATCCGGTCGAGGTGAGAATAAGGGGTTATAATTTATCCCTGCGTAAGGAAGAAGCGGTCCGGGTCTATGTGGAGGTTCTATAAGCATGAAAAGGTTAAGCGACCTTGCTCCGGGAGGCAGGGCGTCGGTCGTTTTCATACAGGCCGGGCATCACGCTCATCACCGTTTGGCCGAACTAGGGCTTTTACCGGGGGAAAAGCTGGTTATGTTCAACAACTGCGGGACCGGGCCGGTGACGGTTTGCGTCAAAGGATCCAAATTGTCCATAGGGCACGGTTTGGCCGGAAAAATAATAGTGAGGGAGGAAAGAGATGGCTGCTAAGGGAAAATTGACGGTCGCGCTGGCGGGCAACCCTAACTCGGGAAAGTCCACCATATTCAATAACCTGACCGGCGCGCGCCAGCACGTGGGTAACTATCCTGGGGTGACGGTCGAGAAGAAAGAAGGTAGCGTTGTTTATAAAGATTACGAGATAGTCTTCGTCGACCTGCCCGGGACGTACAGCCTCTCGGCCTATTCCGAGGAAGAGATCGTGGCGCGCGATTTTGTCGTCCAAGAAAAACCCGACCTGGTCGTCCATATCGTCGATGCCTCCAACATCGAGAGGAATTTGTATCTCTATACGCAGCTGCAGGAATTGGGAGTTCCCGTGGTATTGGCCATGAACATGAGCGACATCGCCGAAAAAAAAGGGATGAACATAAATTACAGGGAACTGTCGCGTCTTTTCGGTAAGCCGGTAGTCCCTACAGTCGGCAGCAGGAACCGGGGCACGCAGGAACTGCTGGATACCGTGATAGATCTGCACGAAGGGAAGATAAAAAGAGAGAAGATAGGCGTCGATTACGGCGAAGAGATATCCGCCGAGCTCGACAAGCTGAAGAAGCTTCTCCGGGAACGTTCCGGCGCTTTAGAAGGATACCCGCTTGAATGGCTGGCGGTCAAACTGCTGGAGAACGATGCCTGGGCGCTCGGGTTCATCGGCGGACTGCCGGGCGGCGGAGAAGTCCTTTGGCAGAACGAGAAAAGCCGGGGGCATTTAAAACGGCATTTCTCCGATGATCCGGAGGTGGTCATCGCCGACAGGAGATACGGCTTTATCAGCGGCGCCTGCACCGAGGCGAAGAGCTGCAGCGTGGAAGAGAGGCACGACCTCTCGGACAAGATAGACAAGGTGGTGCTGAACAGGTTCCTGGGGCTGCCGATCTTCGCCTTGGTAATGTACGCCATCTTCAAGTTCACCTTTACTTTTTCCGGGCCGGTGGTGGGATGGTTCGAGCAGTTCTTCGAGAAGGCCGGGGAGTGGGCTTCAAGCGTCATTCCGGAAGGGCTGGCTAACTCTTTCGTGGTGGACGGAGTGATCGCCGGCGTAGGCGGGGTGCTGGGGTTCTTCCCCCTGGTGCTTTTTATGTTCTTCGCCATAGCCTTCTTCGAGGACTCCGGATACATGGCGCGCGCAGCTTTCGTCATGGACAGGATAATGCACAAATTCGGCCTGCACGGAAAATCATTCCTGCCGCTGATGATCTCCACCAACGGCTGCGCCGTGCCCGGGATCATGGCATCGCGTACGCTCGACAACAAAAAAGACAGGCTGATCACCATGATGGTCACGCCGTTCATGATCTGCGGCGCCAAGCTCCCCATCTTCGCCTTGTTCATCGGCGCCTTCTTCGCGCCCGGGCAGGGGGCGAACATCATGTTCCTTATGTACGCCTTGAGCGTGGCGATAGCTCTCGGCTCGGCGCTGGTGCTGAAGAAGGCCGTTTTCAAGGGAGAGACCTCGCATTTCGTGATGGAGCTGCCGCCTTACCGCGTTCCCACCATACAGGGGCTGCTACTTAAGATGTGGGAAAGGGGATGGCTTTACATAAAGAAGGCGGGGACGATCATTTTGCTGATCTCCGTTATCATCTGGGCCGGTTTTACCTTTCCGCAGATGGAGCCCGGGGAAGGCGCGAGCGAAGAAGCCGCGGCCTCGGCGCAGATGGAGCAGAGTTTTGCCGGCAGGATAGGCAAGTTCGTCGAACCGGTGGTCAGGCCCCTGGGAATGGACTGGCGGGGAGGCGTTGCCCTGATTGCCGGGGTTGCGGCAAAAGAGGTCGTGGTAAGCACCATGGGGACGATCTACAGCCTGGGAGAGGTCGATCCTGAAGAGGCGGAGCCGCTGAAAGAAGCCCTGCAGAACGATCCCTCCTGGAGTCCTTTGAGGGCCTCGGCTTTCCTGATGTTCTGCCTTATCTACCTGCCGTGTTTTGTGGCGATGTCGGTCTTCTACCGTGAATCAGGCCCGAGCATAAAATGGACGCTGTTCTTGATCTTCTGGACAACGGTCATGGCCTGGGCGGCTTCGTTTCTGGTGTATCAGGGAGGAAGGCTGTTGGGAATAGGAGGATGAACAATGGAAAAAGCAGTCATAATTACGCTTGTTTTGGTCTGTTCCATTTTACTAATTTACTGTCTGGCAAAGGCCTTTCGGGGCGGAACATGTTATTCCTGCGGCGGCGGGTGCGATTGCGCGGATAAGAAGAAAGGAATTTGTTCCGGCAGGTAACGATACAGGTGCCGCCTGAGCTGTGTCTGGATTGGGGATACTTCTGATGGAACTCTCTGCGGCAGTAAGGGTAAAACGGGCCCGTTCCCAGAGCACACAGAACAAGGAGGGGGGTATGGATAAAAAATGTGATTGCGGCGGGAAGTGCGGTGAACTGTGCCGGTGTAATATCCGGGAAAAAGATACCGGTAAGAAACAGGAAAAAGGGGAAGAGTAGCGGACCGGTATGTCAATATGTCTAAGGATAAAAAGGGGGAAAAGATGAACGGGGGTTCTGAATTGGCAAAGGCCGGGGAACTGGGGAATATCTACCGCCTGCCTTGCGGTATAGTAAACATAAATATCCAGGGGGTCACATTACATTTCTCGCAGGAGGCTTTTCTTCTTTTTTCAGCAATGGTGCGCAGCGCCAACTCTTCATTGATGGATATAGAACTTAAGGATTTGTTGAAAAGAGGAGGGGCCGAGCATGGCTGAGGTTCGCAGCGAGGGATTGAAGATAGAAGACATCCTACAATTCGCCGGGGGGATGATGTACGGGGAAGTGGTCATCACCATACATGATTCGCAGATAGTGCAGGTGGAAAAAAGAGAAAGGAAGCGTTTTAAGGCGCAAAAGCGACTGCCCGCGCAGAGCTGACATTTTCAACGATAGCCGACCGGACAACCGGAGGAAACCTGTAAAAGGAGATTGATATGTTTCCCAAGTTGTCCGGTTGTTTATTGGATTTCAGTTTGTTGTTCGGTTTTCACGCCCCGTTATATGCCGGGGGACAGGATATGGAGCTAATGCTGAAGAAACTTCAGTCGCGCGTCGAGGAGCTTGAGAAGAAATCGGCGGAGCAGGATGCCTGCATCAGATCGCAAAGCTCTTTCTCGCAGTCGCAGCAGCGCAAGATCGCCGAATACGAAGCAAGGCTTTCAGACTTCGGAAAACAGGCGTCTGGCGGCGGAATGCAATTCATGGAAGGACTTGATCTCGGCGCAGGCGGCACCATGATCTTCCAGTCCGCCGGTAACACCAATTACCGTGACGGGGAGACAAAAAAGGAATCCCGCGCCGGCGTGTCGTATTCGGCGGACGTAACGTTGGCCAAAGAATTCAAGGAGACCGGCGGCAGGGCCTTTCTGCATCTTGAGGCAGGACAAGGCGTCGGTCTGGACGACAATCTTACCTTGTACAGCGGCGTCAACCGCGACGCCGGGGACAGCGAGGCGAAAGCGGAGGTGACTGAATTCTGGTACGAGCAGTACCTTTTCCAGGATAAAACCGTGGTCACTTTCGGCAAACTCGACGCAAGCGCTTATTTCGACCAGAACGAGGCCGCCAACGACGAGACCACGCAGTTCCTCGGCAGCATCTTCCGCAACTCGCCAGTCATAGAATTCCCCGACAACGGGGCAGGCGTGCGTTTCGCGTATCTGCCTGCCGAATGGCTGGAATTGGGGTGCGGGGTTTTCGACGGCAGCGGAAGCTGGGAGGACACAGGCGACAGCCTGTTCAATATGGGACAGGTGCATTTTAAGACCAGCCTCTTCGGCCTGCCGGGCAATTACCGTTTCTACGTCTGGAACAACAACACAGACCATAGCAAATGGCTGGACAGCGAGAAGAGCAAAGAAGCCGCTTACGGCTTCGGCTTCAGCTTTGACCAGAAAGTGAACGATATCGTGACCGTTTTCACCAGGTACGGCTGGCAGAATCCTGAGGTCTATAACCCGGAGATCACGGCAACGGACGGATCGAATTACTCCCTTGAGCAGGCCTGGAGCGCAGGTTGCCAGGTGGAGGGCAAGCCGTGGGGCAGGGAGAACGACGTTTTCGCCTTTGCCGTGGGCCAGGTCATTCCGTCGGATGACTACAAGAAAGCCAATGATGGCTTGCTTGCGAAGACAGAAGGGCATCTGGAGGCATATTACAGGATCCAGGTGAATAACCACCTCTCCGTCAGCCCGGATATCCAGTATATCTGGAACCCTTTCGGCAAAGACGTTGCCGGGAATGCGGATGGAATATTCCTCGGGGCACTAAGAGCGCAAGTGGATTTCTAAATAAGATTCATCTCTCACCGGCAAAAATAAGTACAGACAGCGGCTGCCGGATTTATGGGCAGCCGCTGCTTTTTGTCCTTCCCGGAACCTATAACCCAATACCCAGAACATTTGAGATCATTGCGAGAAGGCCGCAGGCTGACGAAGCAATCTTTTCTCTGTATTTTATTTCCAAAACCTTCGTTTCGGTGCTACAATAACCTAAATTGTTGCCCTGTGTTCAGTTATGATTTTGATTCCGGGGACACGATACTTAATTCTGGCGATTCATTATTGTTTTTTTAGGATTTTGAGGAGACGTTGGCATGGAGATCACGGTGCAAGAAATGACGCAGGAGGAGTTGAAGAAAAAGGGCGTGTTCGGCTGGCCGGTCTGGACAAAGGAGGTCTCGCGTTTCGACTGGCAGTATGAGTCGGTGGAGGAGTGCTATTTCCTGGAAGGAGAGGCGGAGGTCACTTCCGGCGACGGGAAGAAGGTTAGTTTCGGCAAAGGCGATTTCGTGACTTTCCCCAGGGGGCTCTCCTGCGTCTGGGATATCAAGAAACCGGTGCGCAAGCATTACAATTTCCGTTAAGGGGCGCTGAGATGAAGGTCGTCACCAAGCAGCTTGAATTGGAAACCAGGGGCGCAGGGGATCTGATAGATATTACCGTCAAGGTGCAAAGGGCTCTGGAAAGCGCCGGACTAAAGAGTGGCAGCGTCACGGTGTTCGTGGTCGGCTCGACAGCCGGGATCACCACCTTTGAGTACGAATCGGGATTGATCACTGATATGCAGGAGTTGTATAATAGTATCGCCCCGCAGGACAGGCATTATGCCCATGATGAGACATGGGGAGACGCCAACGGGTTCAGCCATCTTCGCG
>JBAZDY010000077.1:0-7612 GCA_041654215.1 Candidatus Omnitrophota bacterium | reverse complement strand
ACGAAGTACTTTAAGGGTCAAATCCCGGACCTCTTCAATCCCGTTATGCGCGCCTTAAGCACAAAGAAAACCGCCAGAGCCGCAGCCTGCGAAAAAGTCGTAAAAATAATGATCTGCGGGATTGAACGCGTATATAACAACCCCTGCAAAGAAGCGCCTACCAGCATGGCCAGCCCGTAACTGGTGTTGAATATCCCGTAACCGAGCCCCCTTTTATGCAAAGGAGTGATGTCTGCGATGGCCGAGCGCATTATTGTCTCATGCACCCCCATTACTATACCCCAGACGCACATACCGGCCGCTGCCGCAGAGGGCCCGGAAGAAAAAACTAAAAGCGGTATCAGGGCGGATAGAAGCGGTATAAAAAAAAGCAGCTCGAGTCCTGCGTTTACGTCCCCGCGTTTCTTCTTCATGGCGTCATACGCTTTTCCTATGGCGAGGGCGGAGATGCCGTCTATCCCCATGGCCAGAGCGTACATTAGAGGTATCCTGGCGTCGCTTAACACGCCCGCCGATTTGAAATGAAAAGCGATGATAAGGAAATTGGCGAACCCGCAGGCGCAAAGAAAAATAAAAAGCGTGTAGAGCCAAAACACGGGGGAGAGCTTGTCTGCGGAAGGAGCGGTTCCTTCAGCCGCGAGCTTTGCCGGACTCGGGAACTTCCGAAAAGCGGCGATGAGAAGGAAGACGACCAGGACGAACGGCGCCCATAACAGCGAATAAGCGTGCCGGTATGACTGAAGCCCGGCAGGGCCTTTCACGGTGAAAGCGAAGAAAAGCGTGAATATCAACGGACCGATCAACGCCCCAAACTGATCGAGCGCCTCGTGCAGACCGAAGCTCATTCCGGTACCGACCTGCGAGCCGGCGTGCGAAATCAATGTGTCCCTGCCCGGGCTGCGTATTGCCTTGCCGATACGTTCCATCAGTATCAGGGCCGCGGCTGCCTGCCACGCCCCGGCCAGGGCAAGCAACGGGACAGAGACGAGAAGCCCGTAGCCGATGAATACCGAAAACCAGTAAGAGCGCGTCCTGTCGGAAAGATAGCCGGTCAAGAGCCGCAGGGCGTATCCTATGAATTCACCCGCGCCCGCGACCAAACCCACAACTGCGGCGTTGGCGGCCAACACCTCCAGATAAGGGCCGTTCACGCTGCGGGCGCCTTCGTAAATGATATCCCCGAACATACTTACCAGACCGAGGTAAAGTATAAGCCGCAGCGCCGGACTCATATTGCCCGGGACCGCGCGGGAAGCGGCTTCTTTCATAACATTCTCCGTTCCGGAGGCAACCCCCGGCGGACCTTTATTTCATTGTCTGAACGGCTTCCTGTATAAAAGGCAGGATACCTTCGATCTCCTCAATCGAGAGCCTGCCGAGCTTAGTGAAACGGAGGTTCCCCTCTTTGTCGCCGTTCTCGCGGGTAATCTGCAATTTCTTGGCGCCTTTATTGTAGGAGAACACGCTGACCGTTATCCTACCGTTGGCCCCATCGAGCGATTTAGAAAAGATCTTTTCATCCAGACTGCTGTCATACGGCATTTCTTAACCTCCTTACATAAGGCGGATAACCTACGCAGCGTATCAAACATAGGTTATAGTCCCGGCATTGCGGGACGTCCGCGAATTTAATCCCGCCTCACTGCGGGATCTCTCCTTATCTCTTCTCGCAGGCCACTTTCCAGATATCCATCGCGTATTCTTCTATGGTACGGTCGCTGGAAAACTTGCCGGAACGCGCGGTGTTGAGAATGGATTTCTGGGCCCAGCTTTTCCTGTCGAGATACGCCCTGGAAACTGCTTCCTGGGTCTTGCAATAAGATTCGAAATCTCCGCAGGCCATGAAAGGATCGTTGTTCATCAGGCTCTGCACCAGAGGCTCGAACGTTCCCGGTTCCGAAGGAGAAAAGAAATCCGACCTCACCAGCTTCAATATCTCCTTTAGCGCCGGAGAGCGGGAAATGTATTCCTGCGGGTTATACCCTTTGGCGTGGATCCTGTTTATCTCCTCGGCCTGCATCCCGAAAATAAATATGTTCTCACTGCCTACCGCTTCGGCTATCTCTACGTTAGCGCCGTCCAGTGTCCCGATGGTCAGGGCGCCGTTCATCATAAACTTCATGCATCCGGTGCCGGAGGCCTCGGTGCCTGCGGTGGATATCTGCTCGGAAAGGTCGCTGGCCGGAAATATTTTTTCCGCCAGGGAAACCCCGTAATTCTCCAGGAAGATCACCTTCATTTTGTCTTCCATCTCCCTATCCCCGTTTATCACCGCCGCTATGCTGTTGATAAATCTGATGATCAGTTTGGCCATAAAGTATCCCGGCGCGGCCTTGCCGCTGAACAAAAATGTCCTGGGGACTATCTCTTTTTCCTTGTTCTTCTTAAGATCAAGATAACGGGAAATTATATAAAGGCAAAAAAGCGTCTGGCGTTTATATTCATGGATACGTTTCACCTGGACGTCGAATATGGAATCGGGGTCGATGATTATCCCGGTCATCCGGCGCACGTGTTCGGTAAGCGCCCGTTTGTTCTGCGCCTTGACTTCCTGCCATTTCCTGCGAAAAGAGGCGTCGGAGGCAAATCTCTCCAGATTCTTCAGCTCATAAAGATTCGTCAGCCACTTTTTCCCTATGGCTCCGGTGATCAAGTCGGACAAACCGGGATTGGATTTTTTCAGCCAGCGCCGCTGCGTTATGCCGTTGGTCTTGTTGTTGAATTTTCCCGGCGAAAACTCGAAGAAATCGCGGAAAAGCTGTTTCTTCAATATCTCGGTATGGAGACGCGACACGCCGTTGACGGAATGACTGCCGACGACGCAAAGATAGGACATGCGCACGCGTTTCACTTCGCCTTCTTCTATCAGCGACATCCTCGAGAGTTTCTGCGGCTCGGAGGGAAAACGGCTCATAACCTGGCGCAGGAAACGGGAATTTATTTCGTAGATTATCTGCATGTGCCTCGGCAGAAGGCTCTCTAAAAGCGGGACCTGCCAACATTCCAGCGCCTCCGGCATTACCGTATGGTTGGTGTAGGCGAAGGTGCGCACGGTGATGTCCCAGGCGGTCTCCCATTCCAGGCGTTCCTCGTCTATAAGTATGCGCATAAACTCGACCAGCGCCAGCGCCGGATGCGTATCGTTGAGCTGAATGGCGACCTTATCCGGCAGGGTGCGGAAATCCGTATTCTCGACCTTGAAACGGCGTATGATGTCCGAGATGGAAGCCGCGGTGAAAAAATATTCCTGTTTGAGCCTGAGCAGCCTCCCCTGGCTGACCCCGTCATTGGGATAAAGGACCTTGGAGATGTTCTCCGAGAAAAGCTTACTGTAAACCGCTTTTTCGTAGTCTCCGTCGTTAAAATAACCCAGGTCGAATTCCTCGGTGCCGCGCGCCGACCAGAGGCGCAGAGTGTTGACGACATTGTTCTCGAAACCCGGTACCGGGATGTCGTAGGGCATGGCCAGCACGTTCTGCGTATCGCGCCACTCCACTCGCAGACGGCCGTCTTTGTCTTGCGACATATAGGTATTGCCGTAGAATTTTATTTTTACCGTGTATTCCGGCCTGGCGATCTCCCAGGGATTGCCTTGCTTCAGCCATTCGTCCGGAGATTCAACCTGACATCCTCCCACTATGCGCTGTTTGAATATTCCGTAATCGTAACGTATGCCGTAACCGTGCGCCGGAATACCCAGCGTGGCCATCGAATCCAGGAAACAGGCCGCCAGCCTGCCGAGGCCGCCGTTGCCGAGCCCGGCGTCCTTTTCCTGGTCGATAAGCTCCTCGTAATTCATTCCCATGTCCTTAAGGGCATACTGCGCTTCCTTCTGCATACCGAGATTTATGATATTATCAGCCAGCAGACGGCCGGGAAGGAATTCCATGGAAAGATAATAAACCCGCTTAAGGTTTTTTCTGTGATAATTCTGCTGCGTCAATATCCAGCGTTCTACCAGGCGATCGCGGGTAGCTATCGCCATAGCCATAAAATTATCGTATTCGGTCGCGGTATACTTGTCCTTGGCCAGGGTATACTGACGGTTGTTCCTAAAGGAAATCTTCAGGGCGTCCTTGCTCATCCCTTTGTATATAGGGTCCCATTTCTTGGTCGACGCGCGGCTCTTTTTCTTTACAGATTTAACGGGCATTTACCCCTCCGGAAAACAGCGTTTTAGCATTAATCATGATGCCCTTCTTTTAGTTTCTGATAATCGAAAATCGAGATTTAACCACCCCTCCTCAATCCTCCTCATCAAGGGGAGGAAAAATTGGCGTGACCCCTTGGGGAAGAAAGATTGCTTGAGTCCTGTTGGTTACCGCAGCCGTTACCGGTAGTGGAGCCCCTCAGGCTAAAGCCCGCGGCTCCTTCTATTTTCCGGCGAAGCCAATGCTTCGCCGGT
Organism: Candidatus Omnitrophota bacterium; assembly: GCA_041654215.1. Classification (GTDB taxonomy): domain Bacteria; phylum Omnitrophota; class Gorgyraeia; order Gygaellales; family Profunditerraquicolaceae; genus Undivivens. The sequence goes on along the minus strand of JBAZDY010000077.1, from coordinate 3,207 downwards.
ACACAGCGTTTATTCGGCTGGTTGCTTATTCCGGCGACCTCCCCGAAGCTTCACACAAGTGAACACTTGCCCAATTCCACTCAGGGGCAAAGTGTTATTCCTATTGGCCAAGGTACAACCGGGTTAAAACCCGGGGATTTCTGGGATAGGGGATTAAAGCTCGCCTATCGTTTACCGGTATTTGAAAATCGAAAGTCGAAATTTGACCGTCCGCCACTAAAGCTTTGGCGGACTCTGTACGCTGTCTAAAAACGTACTGAACAGCGCACTATGTCCGGAACTCAAATCTCTTTATATAACGCCTCGGCCGAAGCGGTGTTCTGCACCAAAACTACCTGGCAGGGCGCTTCGCGGAATATCTGTTCTCCGGGATCGTAAAAAACTTCTTTCCGCGATTCCCACTCCTTTATCTTCCCCAACACCAGCAGGTCGGCGCCGATCTCGGCGGTCTTAGTGACGACCATGCGATGAACGTCCCCGGAAAGAAGGAACGGCTCGAAAGCGACCCCCTTGGCCTCGGCCATGCGCCCGATGCGCTCCAGCAGTATGCTTCCCTGCTCCCGCAGTTCTTTCTCGTATTCGCGGGCTTCCACCTCCACGAACACGCGGTTGCGCAGCAGTTCCGTCACGCTGTGCTCGTCGATAACATAAATACCGGCCACCCTCGCGCCGATAAGCTTGGCAAGATAAATGGCGTATTTCGCCGTGGGCACTCCCGATACCGCACCCGCCACCGCTAAAGCTATTGTTTTGATCGACATCTTCACCCCCAATATTCAAATATAGCGTTAATGCGCCAGATTCTTCTTTATGATCTTGAGCATCGAAAAGGCATCCCTGGATTCCTCGTCAAGCCTGTCATTTATGTATTTCACGCCGTCCTTATAGTAAGGCAGGTATATCTTCTCCAGGGCGTTGACCTTGCGTATGGTCTTCTTGACCTCCCTGGCAAGGCGCAGAACCGCTATCTTTTTCTCAGCCAGTGAAGCGAGTATCTCTACAAAAGAAGAAAATCTGGTTATAGTCTCGTCAACGTAGAAGCTCACCCCGGGGCAGCTGAAATAGGGGGAGTTCTGTTTGACCTTGGCGTCTATCACGGGGAGGCTCACGCCCATAACGCGGCGCTGCGAGATGCGAATGGTCTGCTCCGTTTCCACAGACAGGCTCAATTCCTCCACCTTTCTGCGTCCCATGGCCACCACCGCCTGTTCAAGCGCGGCATATCCCAGGCGAAGGCTCTCGTAAGCCTGACGCTGCAGACGGTCCATCACGCGGACAAGAGAAGTAAGCTCGTTAATCAATATCCTGCGCTTCTCGTCCAGCAGCTCGTAGCCCTCGCGGGTGAGATCCAGACTCTTGCGCATCTTCAAAAGGTTGGTTTTCGTCGCGGCTACGTTTACTCTCATTTTCGCACGTAGTATTTTTCTATATGTTCGTCGCGTATGCGCAGCAGTTCTTCCTTGGGAAGCAAAGAAAGGACCTCCCACCCTATCGAAAGGCCTTCCTCCAGCGTCCGCCTCTCGTCGTATTTCTGGGAAAGAAATCTGCGCTCGAAGGATTCGCCGAACTGCAGGTAGAGTTTGTCGAGAGGAGACAACTCTTCTTCGCCGATTATGGCGGCCAGGGCGCGGATGTCCTTCACCTTGGCGTAGCAGGAGAAAAGCTGCGAAGCCACGGCCGGATGGTCCTCCCGCGTCAGCCCTTCGCCGATGTTGTCTTTCATCAGCCTCGATAGCGAAGGCAGACCGGCTATGGGAGGATAGATGCCGCGGCTGAACATCTCGCGCTCCAGCACTATCTGCCCCTCCGTAATATAGCCGGTAAGGTCCGGGATGGGATGTGTGATATCGTCGTTAGGCATGGTCAATATCGGCAGCTGCGTGATCGAACCGTTCACGCCCTTTATCATCCCGGCGCGTTCGTAGAGGCTGGCAAGGTCGCTGTAAAGATACCCGGGATATCCCTTTCTGGCCGGTATCTCCCCCCTGATAGTGGAAAGCTCCCGCAGCGCTTCGCAATAGTTAGACATATCGGTCATGATTACCAGCACGTGCATGTTCTTCCTGAACGCCAGATATTCGGCGCAGCTCAAGGCCAGGCGCGGCGTCGTGATGCGCTCGATCGACGGGCTGTCGGCGAGACTGAGAAACATTGTAACTCTTTCCAAAACGCCGCTGTCCTCGAAACTCTTCAGAAAGAACCTCGCGGTATCGTACTTGACGCCCATGGCGGCGAAAACGACGCAGAAACTCTCGTTCTTGACGCGCGCCTGACGGGCGATCTGCGTGGCGATCAGGTCGTGCGGCATGCCGCTCCCGGAGAAAATCGGAAGTTTCTGCCCGCGCACGAGCGTGTTCATGACGTCTATGGCCGATATACCGGTCTCGATAATGTTCTTCGGATAGTCGCGCGCCGTCGGATTTATGGCGAGCCCGTTGACGTCCAGCATCTCGTCGGCCGCCGGCTTGGGCATCCCGTCCAGCGGATTCCCCCTGCCGTCGAAAACCCTGCCCAGCATCTCCTCCGAGACCGCCAACATGAGGGGTTTCTCCCGGAACCTGATCCTGCTGTTGCGCAATGAAAGTCCGCTTGTCCCGCCCAGCACCTCCACCACCGCGTATCCTTTTCCGACTTCCAGGGTAACGCCGGTGCGGATCTTTCCCGATTCGTCCGCGATCTCGACCACCTCGTTGTATCCGACGTTATGGGTATTGCGGATCAAAAATATGGGGCCGACTATCTCTTCCAGCCCCACATATTCCCTGAGAGCATATTGTTGTCCCATGTCAAAACTCCAGTTCTTTTACGCTATCGGCTATCCGGGCCGAAAGACCGGCCAGGCTATCCAGATCATCCTCTGTGTAACGCAATTTCATCCTGATCACGTCCTGATAGACCCCGAGGCCCTTTATCTCCGCCATGGTCACGCCTTTCTGCAATAGTCCTTCCGAGACGTGGTAAAAGTCCACAATGGTCTTCAGCATCAAGAACTGCTTCTTCGCCGAAGAATAAGTGTCCACCTTGTCGAACGCCGCCTGCTGCAGAAAGGTATTCTTGAAAATATGGCATACCTCCAGCACCAGTCTCTGTGTCTGCGGCAGGACGTCTGGCCCGACGAGTTTCACCACCTGCTGCAGCCTCTGCTCCTTCTGTAAAAGGTCCATCATCAGGTAACGCAAGGAAAGCCACTTCTCATCTATATTGTCG
>JBAZDY010000076.1:0-7670 GCA_041654215.1 Candidatus Omnitrophota bacterium | reverse complement strand
GGACGTCGATCTGGAAATACAGGCAATAGATTTGATCGGCCCGGCTGACCTGGAGAATATCTTCGGGTCGGGCGTAGTCAGGGATATGCTGATTGTTTCCAACGTTTCCCAGGCCGCGCAAAAGAATAATTCCTCGGCCCTGGCATCCGCCCGCGCCCTGAACGTATATGTCTCCTGGCTGGTCAAACAGGAGCGGATCAATGAACTGACCGCGAAATTGGACAACGGTTTCACTATTTGGGACGCGGTCGGCGTCTATCTCGCCGATAACCGCACATCGGCCGCGATGAACGAAGCTCTGCCCAAGCTTTACATAGATGCCAGATACAACATACCTGAAACAACGACAGGCAGACAGGAATATATATACAAAGGCTCAAGATATTTCATTTCCTTTGCTTCGGAAAAACCGCTGGCCATGGCAAACGACAAGGTCGGAGATAATTTCAGGACCGTCTGGTACGTAGATTTCGGAGGCGGCGAGGACAAACAGGTCAACGGCACGGCTTATACTTACAAACTGCACAGGTTAACGGCGGGCTCCGCTAAGGAGACGGTCGAGTATTATAACGGCACCAGCAAATTGGACTACAACGAAACAGTCAATTTAAGCGCTGCCTCCCCCGTTAAAGGCTGGTCGGAGCAGGATATATACAACGGGATCAACGATAACCTGGATTACTACTCCGGTGTTGTAATAGACCGGGATTTCCTGACGGTGCTTCCTGATTTCCAGTATTTGAACATCAAGGCGCAGGAGGAATTTAGAGAAGGGTCCGAATATGAGTGGTTAAAAGAACGTTACGGAGACGCTTTTGAGTTCGAGAGCGGGAAGGTCATTTTTACGCATGATGATATCGTGCTCGCCGAAGGATATAGGGACGATCCCCATCTCGGGGAGCTCAGCCGAGTGATTTTCTACGATTACCGGCCGGGCACTTATAACGGTACCGGCTATACCTATGTGGGGCATGAAGTTAACGGGCAGAAGAAGGAGTTGTATTTCAACGAAACCGGAAAACAGATAGCCGCCAGGGAAGTGAACGATTCGGTGATCAGCATTCCCGCTAAAGACTTGTCCATGGAAGAAATAAAGAAGATCATTCTTGAGCACCCTGCCTGGTATAAGAACGCTGAAGTAGTGCAAAAAACTATAGATGACGCCTTGACTGCGGAGAATATCAGGAAAGCCGAGGCTGTGGAGCAGCAGCAGCGTTATGAGGAAAGACTGAATATCCTGCGGTCCAATGGGATAGATAATCAGGAGGAACTGCTGGCTTATGCCGGAAAGCTCGGCAGGGAGCATGCGGCTATGGACGGCGCCTACCGCACAGCGCAGGAGATCGAGAATAGAAACAAGGCGATCGACAGCCTTATCAGCATGCTTTTCGTCAATAACTACGCCACGAGAGACGAGCTGAAACGCGGCGTGGACCAGCTTGAACTGGCTTACGGTCTCCGGCCGGATGAACTGAACGACGTCGTTTCTTATATTGAACGGAGTTATCCCGGGGATATTCATTACAACGATATCCTGGGCCGCGACCTGTTGACTTTCAAAAGAGATTTGGATTCAACCGGGATGTTGAAAATAGTGGAGGAGAATGAGGGAACTTACGGCGTGAATCTGGAGCCGCTAAAGGACTATATAAAGGAACACGGCGCTATTACCCCGCAGATGCTGATGCGCAGAATAAATTACGAGATGGCAAATTCCAACGACTATCTCAGTTCTTCTTATTCCGGGATGTTCAGCACCAGCGTGCGCAACGGCCACAATGAACCGATGTTAAACGCGGTGGTGCAGTCGGTATTGTTGAACGAAGAATTGCAGGCGCAGGATAAATCGAAGTCAGATCTTTACATCGGCATACTCTTCAATTTCAGCGGGAACAACGGCGTGATCCGTTATTCCCGTCCGATGACGGCGGTGCTGGTGAGAGATGCCAATAACGATAAGGTCATAACGCGGGATGAGATCTTCTCGTTGAACACCCCGAGGCAGGAAGGGGACGATTACCTGGAATTCGACCTCTCCAAGTATAACTCGATCTCCTTCTTCGACATCAATAATACGAGCATGAAAATGGAAAATGCCCCCGGTTTCGGGATATCCCTGCCCGGAGATATCAAGGTCGTCGGTTCCATCGAAGGGGATATGAAGGACAAGATAACCTGGGATTTCCGGGACGATAAGATCGAGGAATACGTGTATGTGGGCGGAGTTGATTATAACGTGGAGGACGCGGTGGCCCTGGTCGATATGGGGTTACCCGGCGAAGGGGCTTCTTCGGATCTGGTGACATACCTCGGCGCAGGGATAGGAAGGGTGGTGCTCAATGACGGGACTTCCATAATCAGCGGAAACGGTAATACAATACAGGTGCGCAGCGCCGCCGCCGATTACACCGAGATCTATGCCCCAGGCTCCGGCCTGGCCGCCGAATATCAGAATGATCTTGGAGACGGTCTGTGGGAAGTCAAACAATACGATTACAGGGATCCCCGCGCGATCTCTTACGTTAACCAGAACGTGAGCGAGAGCGTAAAGCAAGTTAGGGAGAACGCCTCTTACGTGGTGCATATTACCAGCGGTATGAGCTCCGTTCCTTCTAAATGGAGCTTTTACGACGTCTATTATTCCGCCGCCGGCAGAGAGATCGCCAGGGACAACAATTTGACGTATGATAATTTGAAGGTTAACGCCGGGAATCTTAACGATAATTCCGCGGTTTACGTGATTGACGCGCGTTTCGGGGATCGCAACCGCGGCGTGATCACCAGCGAAGGATTCTTTATGCGCGCCGACGCTTTATCGAATGATACGTATAATCAAATAATCGCTCCGTTGAAATCTGATGAGAACAAGACCCGTCCGGAAGGATATTACAGCGGCATGCTCGCGAGCCTGGATACATTCCAGGTCAACCAGAAAGCATCTATGATGTCCACCGGGTATGCCGGTTCCAACGTTCTCGGGCTTCCGGGCAGACCTGATTCCACAGGCCCTCCGGAAGATTTCCTGGAGAAGAAAGCGGACAAAGAAACAAAAACAGCTTCATCCGCAGTGCAGAATGCCTCTTTAGACAATAAATCCGCGTTAAACGGCACGGCCATTCCGGAGGTAAGCAGTAACGTTGTCAGTGCGAAGAACGCGACGGTTTCCGTTGTTGAAAACGTCTCTATGAATGCAAACGCAGCCGTACCGGCAGAAAACGGCACCGGCGAATCCGCCGAGAATATATCCGTTGTCGCAGATACGGTGCCTACCGATACCCCCGAGACATCCGAGACTGCTGTTGAAGCATCCGGGGCCTCTGCGCAGGACGATAATACGCTGGCCATTGATGTTTCGAGTCCGAATTACACTTCCGGAGAAGGATGGGCTTCAATAAAATTCGTCCTGGAGGAACCGATAGATGCAAGCGCGTACAATACTTTAAGAATGAACATCAGCGGCAGCATGGAAGGCCAGCAGATCATTGTTCAGATGCTTGATGCGGAAAAATCAACCTCCAGCGATATGGGGACAAGCAGAGTTATGGTGCTGGACGGTGACACGCAGACGGTCGATATCCCGATGTCCGAGTTCAAGCTTGTCGATCTTACGAATATCGACAAGATAAACATTCATTACGGCGAATCGGCGTGGGGCAGGGATTTAAATGACAGGACGGTGCCTGTACGGATGCTGGATATGAAGTTGTTGAATAACGGGGAGATTCCGGAGGCCGCGGATGTTATGGATGAATTCGAGGATGCGCCTGCGGCGGTCGTGCATGAAGAAGCCCTGGGTTGGATGAAGGATAATAGAGGCTCGACCGGGCTGTTTATCAGCCATCCGGGACATCCGAATACAGGTACATGGGGTATAACCTATGATGAAGCGATAGGCGCTATGGCGATGATGAAGTCCGGGGACAGGTCCTCTGCCGAGAAAGTGCTGGATTTCTTCGCTTATGAAGCGGATAGGGCGCCGACCACCGGGTTGTATTACACTGCTTACGATGTTAACAGCGGTAATCCCGCGGAATGGAATGAAATGGTGGGTCCGACGGCCTGGATAGTGCTGGCGATGGCCTGGTATACCGAGATACATGATGATGACCGCTATATGGCTGTAATGAAAGAAATGACCGACGCGATCCTGTCCCTGCAGCAGGAAAACGGCGCGGTGCCGGAAGGAAGGGTGGCAGGGTTGTCTATAGGTACAAGGGTTTACACCGAGCATGACATAGATGTATACGCAATAACGAAATACCTGGCCGATAAAACAGGAAAAGCCAAATATGTGGAAGCGCGGGACGCCGTCTCTTCCTGGATAGTGACGGATATGTTCGACGGCACTCGTCTTTTGCGGGGGCTTAACGAGAACGGCGAAAAGGATTACACTTTGAGCAGTGACGTGCAGGCATGGGGCGCATCGGCTGGCATTCCCGGGATGGACAAAGAGAATATGCTGGAAGCCGGCGAATACAATTCGAAAGCCACCGTTTCTTATACGAAAGAAGACGGAACGTCGGTGGAAGTTACGGGTTTTGCCTTCCAGTCCGGACAGGAAATGGTAACTCCGGAGTGGACGGCGCATAACGCCCTGGCGTGGTTGCCTTTGGATGAAGAGAGGTATAATTTCTACCTTAACGAAATGGATAAGATGAGAACAAGCGAAGGCGGCCTGCCGTATGCCTCCTTAAGCGGTGCCGATACCCTGCAGGGATGGATAACGCCGCCGGCTTCGGTCAAGGCCTCGATGGCCGGCACCGCGTATGTATACCTGGCGGAGAATAAATTCGACCCGTTAAGCATCAGCGCGGAGAACGCGACGGTTTCCGCTGTTGAGAATACCTCCCCGATTGAAAACGAGACAGCTTCGGAAGTCCACTCCGGTGATGCTGCACCCGTGATTGAACCGGCAGCGGAAGATGCCGTTACGTCCGCGCAACCCGCGTTAAACGGCACGGCCATTCCGGAAGTAAGCAGTAACAGCGTCAGTGCGGAGAACGCGACGGTTTCCGCTGTTGAGAATACCTCTACGATTGAAAACGAGACAGCTTCGGATGTATCGGTGGCGGAACCGGCCGCTGCGGTAGAGAGCCGGGTGGAAGGCCTCTCAGCCGTAAGCGGGCAGGTAGTGCCAGTTCCGGAACCGGCCGGGAACGATACGTTTGTGGCTCCGGCAGTTGTTCCGTCAGTAAAAGAGATTGTTGCTGCGGAGGCCCCGGTTGAGAACAGCGTTGAAGAGAGGCTGGATGCTTCGGCGGCGGACGCGCAAACCGGAAAATCTCTGGTAAAGGCCGCTTATCGTCAAGAAGCTTCCGCGGCCGCTTCAGCGGAAGAAAGAGAAGCCTTGGCGCTAAAGAACGGGAATCTCCTGATAACCGGATTTGACGGGGAAGGAATTGCCGGGGAGGACGGTATCTATCAATCCGATTATGATGCGGACGGTAATTACTATCGTATAATCAATCCGGAGACAACAGTTTCCATTTCTCTCGCGAACGCCGAATTCCCGGCGCGCCGTTATTATAATTATCTCGGGTTCGCCGTAAAAGGCAGGCAGGGCGGTGAAGAGGTGTCCGTGCATATCGTTACCACGAGCGGTAAGGAATATACCGAGACGTTCAGCGCCACCAACGAATGGCAATATTTCACTTCGAAACTGTCCAGCGTTAAAGTGACGGAAGACGGCAAAAGGGCGCCGATGGTCATATCTTTTAAGGAGATTAGGCTGATAGAGTTCAGCGTCAAAGGCAGTGGCGAGGTGATGCTGGATTCGGTGCAATTCGATAGGGAGAGCATCGAATGGAGCGATTTGACAAAAGTTGATCTGCAGGGGGCATTGGGAGGCTCTGTGCTGTGGGGTAAAGAATATCCGCGGGACGAGTCTTCTTTGGAAGACCTCGAAGCTCTCTCTTCCATCGAGGCGTTTGCGGATACATACAACCCGGCCCCGGATCCGGACAATGAATATATACCGGTGCCGGTTTATATCAATGCTTACCATTTCGGAAAGATGATCTCCGCCGAGGAATTCAAGCTTTTGTGGCTGCAGCAACAGAAATATTACGCGGCTTATGAAACCGCGAATTACGCGGACTTCGGAGGAAAACTGATGTTCGTTTCTTCCGGCTGCGGCTTTGAAGAGCAGGCCTTGATAGCGGCGAAGCGGGAGGAATATCTCAATTCCTTGAGCTATAGCTGGGAGAGGGTGGGCTGCGGCAGGTTGAGCAACGAAGCAACCGGCGACAGAAGGGTAGCGGCGTATTGGCCGACCCTGGTGGATATCCAAGGCATAGCCCGGAGCGCGTTTAACGCTCCCGAGCAGGGATGGGAAGAGATATATCTGGATAAGGTAACGTCTCCTTTGACTATACGTTATGCGAATGGTTTTGATGCGATGACGCTTTATCCCAACGGTTATGTAGTGGTTTATGAATATGACCGGACCGGCAGTAACGCTGCCGCGGGCGGGATGATCTTCAGCGGCACCATCACGATCTACGACGACAACGGTATGGTGGTTGACCGGGCCGAAGCGGGATTCGCCAGTGTGCTGGTTCAGCCCACCGTGGGCTTGTTGTACACCGATCCTAATTCGCCGGATCCCAAAGAGAAATATGAGTTGAGGCTGCGTCCGTTGTCGGTGGAATGGGAATCCGGCTTAAGAGAAAAATATACATATAAATTCCGGCTCGCTTCCACGATACCGGAAGAGGATTACATGTACGCCGCCAAAGAAGTGAGCAAAAATGGAGCCCTCCTTTATACCGAGAAGCTTGATCAATCCCACGGACAGGTGGCGGAACACAGCGATGCGGCGACCGGTAAGGTCACCGTTTCTTCCTATATAGTAGATGATACCGGTATTACGGTCCTCTATGAAGCGGTGACTAAAGATCGTAAAGGCAACACCGTTAACGACAGGAAACTGCTCGGGAGTGAGATGACGGAGGACGGCGACAGGATGTTCATATACGGGGAACTGGTCGAAAACGAGGAGAATCCGGTATATGTGATTATGAAAAACGGCGAAGAGTTCGATTATTACAGCGATGGCCGCGTAGAAAAGATATTACAGGATGCCCATGAAAAGGAGATCGGCAGGGACATGTATATTTATGACGCCGGTAGATACAGCAGGACGAAATATACCAGATCTTCAGGAGAAAGCATCACCTTTCCGCTGGACGGCGATATGACGACTAAGGATATTAGTGTTACCTGGCGTGACGACGGAGACGGGAATACGGCCAATGATGAAGTGATCGACAGGGCGGTATATGATGAAGCCGGAAGAGAATTGGTAAGGTTCTACGATGATCAGATAAGCGTGGTTAAGAGGGATGCTGAAGGGGATGAGGTGGGAGCGGACATTTATGATATAACCACCGGAGAACAGATCGGTACGTCCGAGACCGGGCGCGAGTACATCAAGTTCGATGACAAGACATACGACGTGGTGACGGTAACGGTCAACGGCGAGGTGGTGGAGCATTCGGGGTATGACGGCGAAGCGGTGAAGTTCCGGTTCGACGATAAGTACAAGCGGATCAGCGTGGTCGAGGAAACTACTGCCTCGGGTATCCAGACCGGGAGCATCTACAACGTGAGCGAGGAGACGGACAACAACGGAGTGACGACCTACACGCTCCATGAGAAGATCGGGCGAT
>JBAZDY010000075.1:0-7813 GCA_041654215.1 Candidatus Omnitrophota bacterium | reverse complement strand
CCACCCTCTCCCAGCTATAGCTCAAGGAATCGAGATATTCCTCCTGCTTCGCCGCTATCAAGGCCTGCTTTTCAAAGCCGAAGCCGGAAGAAACGAACATCAGGTCTCCGCCGAAGTCCGCGTAATTAGCGGTTTCATAAGCCGCGTAATACTTCTGCTGTTGCAGCCATAAAAGCTTGAATTCCTCGGCAGAGATCGTCTTTCCGAAATGGTAAGCATTGATATAAACCGGCACCGGTATATATTTAGTGTCCGGATCCGGGGCCGGGTTGTATGTATCCGCAAACGCCCCGCTGGAAGAGAGAGCTTCGAGGTCTTCCAAAGAAGACTCGTCTCGCGGATATTCTTTCCCCCACAGCACAGAGCCTCCCAATGCCCCTTGCAGGTCAACTTTTGTCAAATCGCTCCATTCGATGCTCTCTCTGTCGAACTGCACCGAATCCAGCATCACCTCGCCACTGCCTTTGACGCTGAATTCTATCAGCTGGATCTCCTTGAAAGATATGACCATACGCGCCCTTTTGCCGTCTTCCGTCACTTTAACGCTGGACAGTTTCGAAGTGAAATATTGCCATTCGTTGGTGGCGCTGAACGTCTCGGTATATGCCTTACCGCTCTTGGTAACGACACGCACGGACACCTCTTCACCGCCCTGCCTGCCTTTCACGGCGAACCCGAGATAATTATAATAACTGCGCGCCGGGAATTCGGCGTTCGCGAGAGAAATGGAAACCGTTGTCTCCGGATTTATTATGCGGTAATAATTACCGTCCGCATCATAATCGGATTGATAGATACCGTCCTCCCCGGCAATTCCTTCTCCGCCAAATCCGGTTATCAGGAGATTCCCGTTCTTTAGCGCCAAGGCTTTTCTTTCTTCCGCTGAAGCGGCCGCGGAAGCTTCTTGACGATAAGCGGCCTTTACCAGAGATTTTCCGGTTTGCGCGTCCGCCGTCGAAGTATTCAGCCGTTCTTCAACGCCGGTCTCAACCGGGGCCTTCGCAGCAACAATCTCTTTTACGGACGGAACAACTGCCGGAGCCACAAACGTATCGTTCCCGGCCAGTTCCTGAACTGGCACTGCCTGCCCGCTTACGGCTGAAAGGCTTTCCACCCGGCTCTCTACCGCAGCGGCCGGTTCTGCCACCGATACATCCGGGACCGTCCTTTTTTCGATCGTGGAGGCATTCTCAACAGCGGGAACCGTCGCGTTATCCGCGCCGATGCTTAACGGGTCGAATTTATTCTCCGCCAGGTATACATACGCCGTGCCGGCCATCGAGGCCTTGACCGAAGCCGGCGGCGTTGTCCACCCCTGCAGGGTATCGGCGTCGCTTAAGGAGGCATACGGCAGGCCGCCTTCGCTTGTCCTCATCTTATCCATTTCGTTAAGGTAGAAATTATACCTGTCTTCATCCAAAGGCAACCACGCCAGGGCGTTGTGCGCCGTCCACTCCGGAGTGACCATTTCCTGGCCGGACTGGAAGGCAAAACCCGTAACTTCCACTGAAGCCCCGTCTTCTTTCGTATAAGAAACGGTGGCTTTCGAATTGTATTCGCCGGCTTCCAGCATATCCTCTTTGTCCATCCCGGGAATGCCGGCCGATGCGCCCCATGCCTGCACGTCGCTGCTCAAGGTGTAATCCTTTTCGCCGTTCTCGTTAAGCCCCCTCAAAAGACGAGTGCCGTCGTACATATCCGTCACTATCCAGGAAGAGACGGCATCCCGCGCTTCCGCATATTTTGCTTCTCCTGTTTTCTCGGTTAGGTATTTCGTTATTGCGTATACATCTATGTTATGCTCAGTGTAAACCCTTGTGCCTATAGACAGCCCTGCCCCCCTTCCTTCCGGCACCGCGCCGTTTTCCTGCTGCAAGGACAGGATCGCATCGGTCATTTCTTTCATTACAGCCATATAGCGGTCATCATCATGTATCTCGGTATACCAGGCCATCGCCAGCACTATCCAGGCCGTCGGCCCCACCATTTCATTCCATTCCGCGGGATTACCGCTGTTGACATCATAAGCAGTGTAATACAACCCGGTGGTCGGCGCCCTATCCGCTTCATAAGCGAAGAAATCCAGCAATTTCTCGGCAGAGGACCTGTCCCCGGACTTCATCATCGCCATAGCGCCTATCGCTTCATCATAAGTCATACCCCAGGTACCTGTACTCGGATGTCCCGGATGGCTGATGAACAACCCGGTCGAGCCTCTATTATCCTTCATCCAACCCAGGGCTTCTTCATGCACGACCGCCGCAGGCGCATCCTCGAATTCATCCGTAACATCCGCGGCCTCCGAAATCTCCCCGTTATTCAACAGCTTCATATCCAGCACCCGCACAGGCAACGTCCTGTCATTCAACTCCTTGCCCCACGCCGATTCTCCGTAATGAACGCTTATCTTGTCGATATTCGCAAGATCCACAAGTTTGAACTCGGACATCGGGATATCTACCGTCTGCGTGTCACCGTCCAGCACCACAACGCTGCTTGTCCCCATATCGCTGGAGGTGGATTTTTCCGCATCAAGCATCTGTATAATAATCTGCTGGCCTTCAATACTGCCGCGGATGTTCAATCTCAAAGTATTATACGCGCTTGCGTCTATCGCTTCCTCCATGCTGAATTTTATTGAAGCCCATCCTTCTCCGGAAGTGTAATCCGGGTTCGAGACATCGATCACCAGCGTATCATTATCCTGCGCAGCGGCCCCGGATGCTTCAACAGCAGTCTCGGTTGTCTCTGGGGTATAGGTATGCACCGTATCTGCGACAACGGACACATCATCGGCGGATTCGCCGGTGCCGTTTTCTGCCGATACGGCTACGCTTGTATTCACAGAGACATCTTCAGCCGCCGAAACCGTCCCGTTATCCGCGCCGACAATGTTACTGCTTGTTTTCGGAATGGCCGTGCCGTTTAACGCGGTCTGAGCTGACGTAACGGCATCTTCCGCTGCCGGTTCGATCACGGGTGCAGTATCACCGGAGCGGACTTCCAAAGCTGTCCCGTTTTCGATCGTGGAGGCATTTTCAACAGCGGAAACCGTCGCGTTATCCGCGCCGGCAACGTTACTGATTGTTTCCGGAATGACCGTTGCGGATTTATTGTCTAAAGAGGTATTCTGCGCGGAGGATAAAGTTGTTTTGGTTTCTTTATCCGCTTTCTTCTCCAGGAAATCTTCCGGAGGGACTGTGGCAACCGGTCTGCCCGGAAGCCCGAGAACGTTGTAACCGGCATACCCGGCGGACATCCAGGATGCTTTCTGGTTGACCTGGAATGTATCCAGACTCGCGAGCATACGGCTGTAATATCCCTCCGGCCGGGTCCCGTCCTTATCAGCCTTCAGCGGAGCGATTGTCCGATTATACGTATCATTCGACAAAGCGTCGGCGCGCATAAAGAATCCTTCGCTGGTGATCACGCCGCGGCTGCTGTCATCGAAACGCGCGTCGATCATGTAAACCGCGCTATTCTCGTCGAGATTCCCGGCGTTGACATTCAAATTAGCATACGTCAGATTGCCGTCCCTGGCGATCTCTTTGCCGGTGGAGGAATAGTAGACGTCGCTAAAGCTCCATTTAGAAAGATCCGAACCCGTTCCGCTGGTAATGTGCATCACGTATGCTGCGTTCTTCCTGGCTTGCTTTACGCTCTCGCTCACGTTCTGGTCAACGTAAGAGATCGCTCCGGGATTATAATCGTATTGTTTGTATGTCCACAGTCCGCTTCTGGGATCATGCTGATATTCCGCGGCCAGGCCGGAGCCTGCGGCATAGATCTCGGTGTAATCGGCGGCGGCGCTGCGCACCTGTATTGTATTGCCGTTTCCGCTGATTATGGAAGTCCCGTCATTGAGCACCACCCTTCCTATCCCCGCGCCGATGTATGTCACCAGATCCGAAGAATTCCCTTCGCCGGGTAATCCCATATCGACCAGGGCCACCGCGTCTTCCACGTTATAATCAACTCCGCCCACATACACGTATTCCTCGATCTTATCGTCCCGGAAATCCCAGGTGATCTTGTTCTTCATATCCCCTTCGATGGAATCAACGATCTTGATATCTCCGGGCAGGGATATTCCGAAACCGGGGGCATTCTCCATTTTCATAGTCGTATTATTGACGCCGAAGAAAGAGACCGAGTTGTAATTGGAGAGGTCGAATTTCAGGTAATCGTCCCCTTCCTGCCTCGGGGTGTTCAACGGGAAAAGCTCATCCCGCGTTATGACCTTATCGTTATTGGCGTCGCTCGCCAGCACCGCCGTCATCGGGCGGGAATAACGGATCACGCCGTTCTTTCCGCTGAAATTGAAGAGTATGCCGATGTAAAGATCTGACTTCGATTTATCCAGCGCCCGCAATTCCTCGTTCAACAATACCGACTGCGCCACCGCGTTTAACATCGGTTCATTGTGACCGTTGCGCACGCTGGTGCTGAACATCCCGGAATACAAAGAACTGAGATAGTCGTTGGAATTTGCCATCTCGTAATTTATTTTGCGCATCAGCATCTGCGGGGTAATAGCGCCGTGTTCCTTTATATAGTCCTTTAGCGGCTCCAGATTCACGCCGTAGGTTCCCTCATTCTCCTCCACTATCTTCAGCATCCAGGTTGAATCCAAATCTCTTTTGAAAGTCAACAGTTCGCGGCCCAGGATATCGTTGTAATAAATGTCCCCGGGATAACTCCGTTCGATATAAGAGACCACGTCATTCAGCTCATCCGGCCTCAAACCGTAAGCCAGTTCCAGCTGGTCCACGCCGCGTTTTAGCTCGTCTCTGGTGGCATGATTATTGACGAAAAGCAGGCCGATAAGGTTGTCGATCGCCTTGTTCCTATTCTCTATCTCCTGCGCTGTGCGGTAGACGCCGTCCAGGGCCGCATACTTCCTGCCGAGCTTCTTGGCATAAACCAGCAGTTCCTCCTGAGTATCTATCCCATTTGACCGCAGGATGTTCAGTCTTTCTTCATGACGCCGCTGCTGCTCGATACCCTTGGTTTTCCGGATATTCTCCGCAGTCAAGGCGTCATCTATAGTTTTTTGCACGACTTCAGCATTTTTATACCAAACCGGGTGCTCAAGAATGATCTTCTTTATTTCCTTTACGGACAAGTCTTTAACGGGAATGCCGATCACCGAATCGTTCACTTCCCTGGCGGCTATCTGTTTTCCGGTTTCGTTGAAATACAACTCCCTCTTCTGCCCGTTAACTTCATGCCCCACATAGGTATAGCCGGTACCGTTATAAGTGCCCGGCCGGTAATCGTAGAAAATCACTCGGCTGAGCTCCCCGAGATGAGGATCGTCCCTGTATCCTTCGGCGAGCACGATATCATCATGCGTAAAAATGACCTTCCCGCTCTCGAACTCAAAAGCGTCTCCGTAACGTTCTTTTAACCACTTATATTCGGACCCTTCTCTAAATTCTTCCTGCGCCTTGATGTTCAAATACTGGAAATCAGGAAGCACCGTCAGGAAATCCCTGTCTATTACAATACCGGAGTAGTAATCAAGGTTATCGTTTATCCCGTCGTATATATCCTGCTCCGACCAGCCTTTAACGGGGGAGGCAGCGCTCAAATTCACTGTTTCGTTGTAGTCCTTCAATTGACTGGTGCCGTTATAATACTCGACCGTCTCCTTAGCAGAGCCCGCCTCTAACCTGTGCAGTTTATAAGTATAAGCCGTGCCGTTGACCTGTTTGTCCTCGCCGCCGCCGAAATCTACGTACCAGACGGTCATGAAATTATCTCCAACCTTGTCGTTTGCCATGGCCAGCGGTTTTTCCGAAGCAAAGGAAATGAAGTATCTTGAGCCTTTGTATATATATTCCTGTCTGCCTGTCGTTGTTTCAGGTATGTTGTATCTGGAATCTATGTAAAGCTTTGGCAGGGCTTCGTTCATCGCGGCCGCTGTGCGGTTATCGGCGAGATAGACGCCGACCGCGTCCCAAATAGTGGAACCGTTGTCCAATTTCGCGGTCAGTTCATTGATCCGCTCCTGTTTGACCAGCCAGGAAACATATACGTTCAGGGCGCGGGCGGATGCCAGGGCCGAGGAATTGTTCTTTTGCGCGGCCTGGGAGATGTTGGAAATAATCAGCATATCCCTGACTACGCCCTGCCCGAAGATCTTCTCCAGGTCCGCCGGGCCGATCAAATCTATTGCCTGTATCTCCAGATCGACGTCCGCGGGCGCGGCGGGTTTAAAAGTCTTGTTCACGTTGTCCCAATAGTCCCTCTTTAACGCCCAGAGCAGATTCTCCCTGGCTTTATACCATTCCTGGTCATGAGTGGCATCATACAGGTCGCCGTAAACCTTGACCCAGCGCATCTGGTCAAGCGCGGAAACCGCATTACCGTTGTTACGCACCACCCCGTCCTTGCCCTGACCGGACTTCTGCGCGATCTGCAAGGCGCTGTCCAACGTGCTCTGATTACCGTTGTTCTTATAATCTTTAACTAAAGCGATAATAGGATCGGGCGAATTAGATTCCACCCCGCTCTCTATTCCCTCCGCCCGCGCCATCCCAATCATCAACCCGGTCGGCGCGGCAAGGGCGGCCACTTTTACGTTATTATCCACGTCACCCGCCCGGTTCACTGTAGCTTTCTCCTGTCCGGATATTTCATTCTGCAAGGAGTCAAATAACTCTTTTGTAATTCTGTTACCCGGATTTAACTCCAATGATTTCTCAAAAGAGGCAATTGCTTCATCGTCTTTTCCTGATATTAAAAATTCCAATCCCTTAGATTGCCAATAAACCGCTGAATTAACCGATTCTTCATATCCCGGATATCTATATATGACTGGCGCCAGCAATGATAAATAGTCTGCAGACGAATTCTTCAAAACAAGAATCGTCTCATTGCCATTATAATAATCACTTAGATTGATTATCGGGCCGGCTTTTTCTTCGGTTTTAGCAGAAACCACATTCCCCATAGCGTTGTAATTATAATTTCCGGCATGGATTCTTGGCAATATTATTTCTCCATTTGAAACAATTATTCCCCGGTCATTATTGGTCGGGATGAAAATTAAAGCGTGGTAACCGCTCGAGGGATGACTACTTATCCCCTCATATGTCAGCCCTTTCATTCTTAAGGCTTTTTCAAACAGCACAGCAAAACCAACGCAGTTCAGCTTGCGGTTAGATATGATCAACGGATTAAAATCAAGGCTAAAACTATCTTCGCCACGGGTAAATCCTTCCCTGCCGCCTTCTCTAAATATATCCGACAACTCAGCCACTACTCTAACCGCTAATTGCTCATCATAAAATATATCGGATGGCTCGCCATAAACCATCTCGGATGACTCGCCAAATAAGGGGTTATTGCTATCGTCTTTCAAGCCGGAGAAATATTGTTCCCACGCCGTGGCGTTAGCCTCGGATATTCCCAATTCCGTAAAATCCTCTGCAGCATCAGCCGGTGTATACGGGGCTTTTTCTGTCTCGTGATGTAAATTGTCCCAATCCGCCGCGCTCCACTCCTCTTCCACGCTTCTTTCCCGCCTCGAATGCTCGCATATTATAACTGTGCTATCGCTCACGTCAGCACCCGCTTCTTGCGCCCGCGCCATCCCAATCATCAACCCGGTCGGCGCGGCAAGAGCGGCAGAGGCAATGATGGTCTCATTCTTCACCTGCGCCGCATCCTCATCCATTCCCCGCTGGGAATCAATCCACGAAACAAACCAGCCCACCGGACTCAAAATTTTCTCCTGCCCGTCCGGAATCAAAATTTTCTCCTTTATTGGTATTGTTAACGACCAGTCCATGAAGCGCAGATACAC
>JBAZDY010000074.1:0-7846 GCA_041654215.1 Candidatus Omnitrophota bacterium | reverse complement strand
GTAAGTTTCTTGGAATCATCTATGCGGTTGGAAAAAGAGAAATCCCGCAGGGCTGCGGCCGCGGCTACCACCGGGCCTGCCAACGGCCCGCGCCCGGCTTCGTCAATGCCGATTATCAACCGGCAACCTGCGGCTTCAAGCTCTCGTTCGTAATAAAGTAATTCTTCTCTATTCTCCAATTGGGACCCGGGTTCCATGCTTGCCGGAACAGGATATAGTGAATGCCGCCGTTACGCCTTTTGCGCGCCCTTTTCTTCTTTTGAATCTATCTTGGTGGCGCGTTTGCCGATCTTGCTGCGCAGATAATAAAGTTTGGCCCTTTTGACCTTGCCGGAACGTATCACTTCGATTTTCTCTATCGCCGATGTCCCCAGAGGGAAAACCCTTTCTATCCCTTCTCCGAACGAGACCTTTCTTACGGTGAAGGTCTCGTTGACCCCGCTGCCTTTCCGGGCGATCACGATGCCTTCGTATGGATGCAGGCGGAACTTATCGGGCGCTTCCGGTATCCTCACGAAAACCTTGACCGTATCTCCCACGTGGAAAGCGGGGAACTCTTTTCTGGTTGAGAATTTCTGTTCGATGGCTTTAATCTTGTTCATTGGACTGTCTCCTAAATGGATTTTACCTCGTTAAACCTTCCCGCCGCATACGGCCGAGAAACGCCCTGCGGGGTAAATATCCAGACGCGGAATTACCGGTCAAACGATGTTATGAGCGTTGCCGCTCCCTGTATATTCTTTGAATACTCCGCCCGGAGGGCGCACCGTCAAACCCGGCCGCTCCCGCCCGACAGGTCAGGCCTTTTTTGCCTTGTCCTGCGCAGGCTGTCTTCTCTGCGCCAGGCGGCTATCCTGCCGTGGTCCCCGCGCAGGAGGACTTCCGGGACTTTCATGCCGCGGAAATCCGCCGGTCTGGTGTACTGGGCATACTCTAATAGATTACCTTCGAATGACTCAAAATTCAAGGAATTTTTATCGCCGAGGACCCCGGGGATGAGCCGCACCACGCAGTCCGTCAGGACCATGGCCGGCACCTCCCCGCCGGTGAGGATATAATCACCGATGGAAATCTCTTCGTCCGCCAGGCGTTCTCTTACTCTTTCGTCTACTCCTTCATAATGCCCGCAAATCAATATCATCCAGTTGAGCCGCGACAGTTCAAGCGCGAGCTTCTGTTCGAGCTTCCTGCCCTGCGGACCGAGCAGAATCACTTTCCCCCGGCCGCGCCTGCGGCTTTTTTTCAGAAACTCCACCGCGCGAAAGATCGGCTCGGGGGACATGACCATGCCGGAGCCTCCCCCGAAAGGTCTGTCATCCACCTTGCGGTGTTTATCCAGGGTATAATCCCGCAGGTCGTGCGCCCGGATAAGCGCCTTCTTCTTGTCCCGGGCCCTCTTTATCATCGACTCGCCCAGAACTCCTTCGAACATCCCCGGAAAGATCGTTACTATATCGATACGCAGCATATACTCAGCGCCCGCCTCTCCTGTATTTTTCCATGAACTCCGCGCGAAAAGCGCCGAACCTGTCCAGGCTTATCGCCCGCCGCGCTAAACGCATCATGCCCAGATAAAAGTTGATGTTATGCAAAGAAAGCAGATGCATACCGAGCATCTCTCCGGTATTGAACAGATGCCTTAAATAAGCCCTGGAGAAATTCCTGCAGGTATAACAGCCGCAGGCCGGGTCAAGCGGCCGGAGATCCGAGGTATAAGAAGCATTTCTTATCACGATCTTTCCAAGAGAAGTGAACGCGCTGCCGTTCCTGCCGTAACGCGTCGGGATCACGCAATCGAACATATCCACCCCGCAGGCTATGCCCTCGAGTATGTCTTCCGGCAGCCCGATCCCCATCAGATAACGCGGACTTCCTTCGGGCAGAAGCGCGGACGTCATTTCCATCACCTCATACATCACTTCCTTAGGCTCGCCTACAGACACGCCTCCCATGGCATAGCCGTCAAAACCCGTCTCGGCCAGCGCGGCGGCGCATTCTTCGCGTAGATCCCTGTACCCGGATCCCTGCACTATGGCGAACAACTGTCCAGGCGGCAGGCCGTTTTCGGAGACCGCGGAGCAATGGAGGTGCCTTTCTTTAGAACGACTGGCCCACTGCACGGTTCTCTTCACCGCGCTCAGGGCCTGGCGATGAGAGGCAGGATAAGCGACGCACTCGTCCAGCGGCATCATGATGTCGCTGCCCAACGCCATCTGTATGTCCACCACATCCTCCGGGCTCAGGGAATACTTCATACCGTCCACGTGCGACTGAAAACGCACCCCGTCGTCCGTGATCTTGCGCAGCAGCGCGAGGCTGAAAAACTGATAGCCGCCGCTGTCGGTCAATATCGGCCCCGTCCAGGATATGAAATTATGCAAGCCCCCGGACTTTTTTATCACCTCCAGCCCGGGACGCAGAAAAAGATGATAGGCGTTGGCAAGGATCATGCGCGCGCCGGCCTCGTTCAACTGACTCGGCAGGATGGATTTCACCGTCCCCTGCGTACCCACCGGCATAAAACAAGGAGTCTCAATGATCCCCCGCTGCGTGAGCAATTCCCCGGCCCTGGCGGAGGTGCTTATATCCCTGGTTATAAGTTTAAAAGTGCTCATTTTTCTTTTAGATCACGATGAACGGTTACGGTAACGAAGCCCGTTAGTGCGCTGTTCAGTAAGTTTTTTAAACAGCGCACAGAACAATCGAAAATCGAGATTTGATTCAATGAAAATTCCCGGTTGTGGTCAAATTTCGGCTTTCGATTTTCAAATACCGATAAACGACAGAGGCGTATGTTATATATACGCCACACAAAGGACGCGCGGCGCGCAATGGTTCGACACGTTACACTTACTCACCATCCGGAGTCAAACCGAAGGACAACGCAGATGAGGCTTTTTCAACAGACTGCTAAATAATAAGCATCGCGTCGCCGTAACTGTAAAAACGATACTTCTCTCCCACCGCCTGACGGTAAGCGTCCAGTACCATTTCAGTCCCGGCAAAGGCGCAGACAAGCATAAGTAGAGTAGTCTTCGGCAAATGAAAATTGGTGACCAGCCGGTTGACCAGGCGGAAATCGTATCCCGGGTAAATGAAAAGCCCGGTCCTCCCTTCTGTTTCCCCTGAAGAAACGTAAGTTTCCAGGACGCGCAGGCTGGTAGTGCCCACCGCGCAGATATTCCTGCCGGATGCTGCGGCCTCTCTTATTCTCAAAGCCGCATCCTCTCCGATACGGTAACGCTCCTCTTCCATAATGTGCATGGAGACGTCCTCGCATTTAACCGGTTTGAATGTTCCGTAACCCACGTGCAGGGTGACGTAAGCCGTCCGCGCTCCGGCGGCGTTTATCGTATCCAGAAGCTCTGGAGTAAAATGCAGGCCGGCAGTCGGCGCCGCCACCGAACCGTTTTCGCGCGCGAAGACCGTCTGATAATACAACCTGTCTTCCTCGGAAGGTTCTCTCTTTATATATGGAGGAAGCGGGACGCTTCCGGAGGCGTAGATATCCTTCTCTGCGCATCCGCTGAAGGCGACCTCATCTTTTGCGGTGACCGTGCAGACGATATCCGGATCGCTTAACAACAACCGCTCTCCGGCCCTCAGTCGCGCCGGCTTAAGCAGCGCGCGGAATACCAGCCCGTTCTTGCGTTCAAGCAAGAAAACCTCGGCCTTTCCGCCGCTTCTCCTGCGCGCCTTGATGCGAGCCGGCACGACCCTGCTGTCGTTAAGCACCAGCAGATCCCCTTTTTCCATATAATCCGGGAGATCCGAGAATAAGCGGTGCTCCACCCTGCCGCTCTTCTTTTCCAGAACCAGCAGCCTGGCCTTGTCGCGCTGGTGTAAAGGGTATTGCGCCACTAACCCGGACGGCAGTTCAAAATTGAAATCGGAAAGTCTCTGCATCTGCCGTTTCAACGCCTGCCGCCCGCCGCTTTGCTATCGCCGGGTTTGAAACTGCCCAATTTGGCTATCTGCGTCCCGGGATAATAATGTGAAAGTATCTTCGTGTACGAGACTCCCTGCTTGGCCATGAAATAAGCGCCCCACTGGCAAAGCCCCACTCCGTGGCCCCATCCGGCGCCTTCAAAGATTATGCCGGCCCCGGAAAGCCGCGCCTCGAAATCGGTGCTTTTTATCACGTCCGGTCCCAAGAGCTGCCGGAACTCCTTTGCGGAAATGGTCCTGGTCCCTCCATCCTCGAAAGAAAAGGTCAATTCCTCCATACGGCCGGACGCGTCCCGGCTGCCGGGGGTGATCACGGTTATCTGTGGAACACCCACGCTGCCCTCCGCGTGCAGTTTTGAGGAAACCTCTTTATTGGAGAGCGTCCTGCTCCAGCGTGAATGCGGAGATTCCCCGCAATAGCCGCAGGCCACCCCTTTCAAAGGGGGAAGATTTATGTTCCAGAGCTTCGCGGCGTCCTCGGTGCGCCCGCCGCAGGCGGAGTGGTAATAGGCCGGAAATATTCTGCCGTCGTAAACCAGCACCATGCCTTCGGTATCCTTTACCATCTTGTTGGTGCGATAACGCTCGGCGGTCATTCCCCCGTAAACCTGGGAATAAACGTCGCAGGTGACGTCATAATCCCTGGAGGAATTCTCAGCCGCCCGATACAGGGCGAAACTTCTAAACACTATGGCCTCGGCTTTGAGTACCTCCGGCGGCCAATAGTGAGAAGACTCCCTGATGAAAATCCCTTTTATGTAATCTTCAAGCCCCACATAGTTCACCGCCAGCAGGGAACCGTTTTTGGCGACCAGGCGCATCTCCCCCCGGTAACGCCTGCCGTTAAGGTATATCTCGTTACGGTCGCGCGGCCTTATGATTATGCCCCCGGCGGCGAAAAGATGCCCGCCTGCGGATATGCCTTTCTGCCCGGACGTTATGGTCCAGCGGGCGTTCTTCTCCTGCAACAATCTGCGGCCCGTGCCCGCATCGCAAATGTGGAATTCTCCATTCACCTTCAGAGCGATGGAATCGACATTGCGCAGCACGGCGACCCTTATATAAGGTTCACAGGATGAGGATGGCTTGTATTCCCTGTCCTTCTGCTCCGGAGCCGCGGCCGGACAGAGCGCCGCCGCGGAGAAAAAAACAATTATCATTATCAGTGTCGATCCGGGAAATTTATTCATCTGCGTGAAAATATGCGAAAAAGCAGGGAAGCCGCAAGGCTAATGAGCAGGCAGGTCGCCAGCGGGAAATAAAAGCAAAACTTCTCGCTTTTTATATAGATATCTCCCGGAAGCCTGCCCGGAAACGACATTTTCTGCGCCAGCAGAAGCAGCGCGCCCAGGCAGATCAGCGCCAGTCCGGAAAATATCAGTATCCTGGCCATCCACTGCATAGTCTTAAGAGATCATCCCGGAGCGCTCCGGCGCCGCGGTCTTTATTTTCGCGTGGTATCTCTCCGTCTCCGAATAGACGCAGCCGCAGTATTTCTGCAGATACAATCCGCCTTCGCGCGCCCTCCTGCGGGCCCCGCGAAACCCGGGACGGAAATCTTCGTAATAAAAATCCACCCTTTCCTCTTCCGCCGCCTGTCCGGCCGCAGCCTTCAGCAGTTCGTGGTCCTGATAAGGACTGACCAGGAGAGTGGTGGAGAAAGCGTCCATCCCGCGGCTGCGGGCCAGTCTGGCCGTGAAACGCATACGCAGCAGCCAGCAGGCCGCGCATCTTGACGGCGTTCCGCCGTGCTTGACCTCCGCGAAGAACTCCTGCGGGGCGTACTCAGGATATTCCACTTCAAGGCCGCGGGACCAGGAATAGGCCTCCAGACATTTCCTGCGCGCGCCGTATTCCAACGCGCCGTGGATACTGGGATTGTAGAACAGGCCCGACGCTTCAATACCAAGTTCTCTCATTCTTTCCAGCGGATAGATCAGGCAAGGGGCGCAGCAGATATGCAAAAGTATCTTCATCTAAAAAAACCCGGTCTGTTCTCCGGCGGGGCATTTCAACCCGAGATGCTCGCAGGCCTGCCGGGAGATCATCCTGCCGCGGCTGGTGCGCTTTAGAAACCCTATCTGGAGCAGATAAGGTTCCACGGTGTCGGCGATGGTATCGGACTCTTCGTTGAGACTGGCAGCGAGCGATTCAATGCCCACCGGCCCGCCGCCGTAATATTCGACGATCATCCTGAGCACCTTGCGGTCCATCTCATCCAGGCCGGCCTGGTCTATACGCAGACGTTCCAGCGCGCTGCGCACCAATTCTATATCTATGTCGTTTCTGCCTTCGACCTGCGCGTAGTCCCTTACCCGGCGCAGCAGACGGTTGGCGATCCTGGGCGTGCCGCGCGACCTGCGCGCCATCTCCCCGGCGGCGTCGACGGATATATCTATGTTCAATATCCCGGCCGAACGCCTGATTATGGCGGCGAGTTCCTCCGGAGCGTAGAAATCAAGATGATAAAGTATCCCGAACCTGCTGCGCAAAGGAGCCGAAAGCAGTCCGGAACGCGTGGTCGCGCCGATCAACGTGAACGGTTTCAGATTGAATTTTATGGTCTTGGCGTAAGGGCCTTTATCGATTACGAAGTCTATCTGAAAATTCTCTATGGCCGGATAAAGGAACTCTTCGACCACCTTGGAAAGCCGGTGTATCTCGTCTATAAAAAGGATATCTCCTTTTTCCAGGTTGGTCAATATGCCGATAAGGTCCCCTGCCCTCTCGATGGCCGGGCCGGAGGTGGCGGTTATCTTGGAATTCATCTCGTGCGCGATTATGCGCGAAAGCGAGGTCTTGCCGAGGCCGGGAGGACCCGAGAGCAGAACGTGTTCCAGCGGCTCACCGCGCTGCGCGGCGGCGGCCAGGCATACCTTAAGATTGGAAACCGTCTCCTTCTGGCCGACGAAATCGTCCAGGCGCTCCGGCCGCACGGAAAGGTTGATGACGACATCCTCTTCCGTCTCTATCTTGTCGAACACCTCGGCCTGCCCGCCTTCGACGCCGGCGCTAATTATTTTCCGTCTGGACTGCTCTGTCATAGGGAATTATGTTCTCGCTGTTCCTGACCACCTCTATCTCCTCAAAAAGACCGCGCTGGACCGCCACTATTTCCTTCATGCGCACCAGTTCCAGGATAGCCAGGAAAGTGACCGCTATCTCGACCTTGTTCCTGGCCTGGGCGAAGAGTCCGGAAAGGGCGGTCGATTGTTTCACGAGCAGGAGATGCAGGATGTGATGTATTTTATCCTCGACGGTGAATTCATCCTTGATCACCTCGTAGAACATCTCTTTCGGCACCTCCTGCATCGCCTTGGAAAACGCGCTGATCAGATCGAATATACTGGCCTCGAAATACCCTTCTCCGCTCCCCTTCACGTCCTCCCCGGAAGATATCTCCTCCTTTTCCAGCGGGCGGGCCCGTTTAAAAAGGTTCATCCGGAGCGATTCCCTCTCCTTCAACTCGTCGGCGACCTTCTTGAACTTCTCGTATTCCAGCAGGCGCCTGACCAGCTCCGCGCGCGGATCTTCCTGTTCTTCCTGCCGCTCTTCTTCCTGCTCCGCGGGCAGCAGCATCTTGGATTTTATCTCCATCAGCGTGGCCGCCATAACGAGAAAATCCCCGGCTATGCCGAGGTCGAGCAGCTTCATCAATTCCAGGTATTTCAGATACTGCTCCGTAACCTGGGCGATAGGGATATCGTAGATGTTCAAATGGTCTTTTTTTACCAGATAAAGCAGCAAGTCCAGCGGCCCCTCAAAAAGTTCCAGCCTGACTTTATAGCTCATATCTTCATCGCCCTCCTGGCTTCTTCGAGCGTGGCCGCGGCGACGGCCGAGGCCTTGGCGGCGCCTTCCCTGAGCACGTCCTCTATGTACCCGGATTTATTCAACA
>JBAZDY010000073.1:0-8162 GCA_041654215.1 Candidatus Omnitrophota bacterium | reverse complement strand
CATCGGGTATTACCCTCACTTTCGCAAGGCTATTCCCAACTTGGAGGTATATTACTCACGTGTTCCTCACCAGTCTGCCGCTATATCCCCGGACAAATCGACATCCGCCTTACGGCTTCAATCTCTCCATCCAGGGTATCGCTCGACTTGCATGCCTAATCCACGCCGCCAGCGTTCACTCTGAGCCAGGATCAAACTCTCCGAAAATTTAGAAAAGTTTGTATAAAGGCTCTTTATTGCTACTTTACCCGCATAAATCCCTTAAGGATTTACGGGTCTTACTTTTTGTGCTTGGCTATTCCTAAATTCTCAAAGAACGATGATACCGAAATCTATCTAAAATAAAAAAAACGCCCCGCACCTTCCGGGACGCTTTCTTAAAAGCGCCAGATAGGCCCGATTGTCAGTTGCCGATAATGTCAATAACCTGTTTTATTTTCTTCACGAAAATAGGATGGTCTCAACTGCTGTCCTAGCAGGGTTTTTAAGTTATACCAAAGATGCCTTTAGTTGTCAATAACTTTTTTTTATTTTTTTTCACCTGTTCTTATTCACAATCCCAACAGCCTGCCTGCTAACAAGTTAAGAATCTACGGCGAGACGAAATGACGGCCGGCGCATCGCGCCGCATTCAACATCGCGCGCCTCTACGGAAGTGAACGAAAGTGAATAGCGCGGCAATTACCTACCCGCCACCAACTGAGTGATCTGGAAAACCGGAAGGAACAAAGCGACGACGATACCGCCCACCACCACCCCGAGAAAAGCGATGACCAGCGGTTCTATCATACTGGTCAGGCCCGAGACCTGCGCGTCTACCTGTTCGTCGTAGAAATCGGCTATCTTGGAAAGCATCTTTTCCAGCTGCCCGGTCTGCTCCCCCACGCTTATCATACGGCAGACCATAGGAGGAAAGACGCTGCTCTTTGTCAAAGACGCCGCGATCGGCTCCCCGTTTCGAACCGCGGTCCGGCAATCGATAATGGTCTCTTCGACAATCCTGTTGCCGGCTGTCTTGGCCACGATATCCAGCGCGCTCAAGACGTTTACCCCGCTCTTGACAAGAGTAGAGAAAGTCCTGGAAAATTTGGCGACTGCCACTTTGCGAAAAAGCTCTCCCAATATAGGCACGCGCAGCTTCAGCCTGTCCAGATCGCGCCTGCCCTTGTCGGTAGAAACAATCTTCTTCAAAGCGGCACCGACAGCCGCCATGGCTATCACCAGGAAAATGAAATAATGCTTCAAAGCGTCGCTGACGCCGATCAGTATCCGCGTCAAGAGAGGCAGCTGCCCGCCCAGCATCTCGAATATCCCTTTGAAAGTTGGGACCACCTTCAGCAGCAGCACCGCGGTTATCGCCAGGGCCATAGTAACCACGACCGTCGGATATACAAGGCTTGATTTGACCTTCCGCGCCAGAGCCAGGGATTTCTCCAGATATGAAGCCAGCCGGTCAAGCACCTCGTCGAGCATGCCGGAAGCCTCCCCGGCCTTGGTCATATTCACGAAAAGTTCGGAGAATACCGCCGGGTACTTCGCTATCGCGTCGCTCAAACTTGTGCCGGCGCGGATGTCCCTGGCTATCGCCTCCACCATGTCCCTGAACGCCCTGGTCTCTACCTGCTCGGCAAGTATAGACAAGGCCTGCACCACCGGAATGCCGGCATCGATCATCGTGGCCAGCTGGCGCGAGAAAATAACCAGGTCCTCCGATTTAACTTTGCCGCCGGACACATTTCTCTGCGCGGCAGTCTTCACCGCTTCCACCTTCAGCACAATGAATTCTTTTTTGTGCAGGGCGGCGACCGTTTCCGTTTCCGACTGCCCCTCGATGCTTCCGGCCAGGGTCTGGCCGTTCTTATCCTTTACCAGATATTTATATACAGGCATAACCGCCTCAGAAGTCCACCTTGTCCACGACCCGCAGGAACGCCTCCACCACCTTGGGATCGAACTGCTTGCCGGAATTTTTCTTTATTTCCTCTACCGCTTCTTCTTTTGTCAGCGGTATTTTACGGTAGGAACGCGCCGAACGCATGGCATCATAGGCGTCCGCCAGATGTATAATCCGCGCTCCCAGCAGGATGTCGTCTCCGCTGCGGCCTTCCGGATACCCGCTGCCGTCATAATGCTCGTGGTGCTGTTTAACAAGTTTTGTGACGTCCTCAAGGAACGTCAACGGCTCCAGTATCTCTACCGCGGTGTTGGGGTGAAGTTTTATCTGTTCCCATTCCGCAGGAGTGAGACCGGCCGGTTTCGACAATATGACGTCTTCCACCCCGATCTTGCCGAGGTCGTGCAGTTCGCAGGCCTCGATAAGTTTTTCCAGCTCCTCTCCGCTGAGCCCCATTTCCTTGGCGATCACCGCCGCGTAAGAGGCCACATTCTCCGAATGCTTGCGTGTATATTTGTCCTTGGCTTCTATGGTGTGCGCGAGCACCTTGATCGTGCGCATATAAGTGCTCCTGAGATCCTCATAGAGCTTCACCATGTTCTTGGTCGATTCTTCTATCCTTCTCGCCAGAATGTTATTCTGCTTATACAAAGAATGATTGTGTTCCTGGATATCGTTCAGCAGTTGCCTGTGCAAGGTCATTATATGGCGCAGTTCCAGCCCTTTCTTCACGAGGAATATCAGTCTCTCCATGTTGATGGGCTTGAAAATGAAGTCATACACCCCGCTCTTTATGCCGTCGCGCATCATACGGGGATCGGCCTCGTTCAAGAAGCCTATTATTATACAGTCCTGGTCTATCTCGCGAAAAACCCGGATAAGATCATCCGGGGCCGTCCCGGGCATATCCAGTTTGATTATGATAAGCGGAAAGGGATTATTGCGGAAAGCGGAAACGGCGGCTGCCACGTCCGTCTCGTGAAATACGGGATAACCGCCCTCTATAAGAAGTTCTTCCTTAAGATACCTGGCCATCTCGGTTTCATCTGTCAAGAGAAGTAATGCCGGAGCAGCGGACATCTTATTCCTCCTTCGTGGCTCTAAGGGCTTCTTCGAGAGTAGTCAAACCGTCCCTGACCTTCAGGAACGCGTCGTGCCTGAGACTGCGCATCCCGGTCTCCCGGAAGGCATATTCCCTGATGGCGTCCTCAGGGGACTTCTTTATGATCATTTCTCTGATGGTATCGTCTATGATCAGCGCCTCGGCTATAGCAATTCTACCATAAAAACCGCTGTTATTGCAATATTCGCACCCCGGAGCGGAATAAAGCGTCATTTTTTCCGCCGCGCCTGCGCCGCACCCATCGAAAAAACCCGCACTTTCCAGCATCCGGCGGTCGGGCTCAACCGGCTTTTTGCAGCGCGGACAGATGCGCCGGCACAAACGCTGGGCGCAAAGCGTGACTATACTGGTGGCGGCGAGAAAAGGCTCCACCCCCATGTCTATTATCCTGGTAATTGTGGAAATTGCGTCGTTGGTATGCAGAGTGGAAAGCACCAATTGTCCGGTCAGAGAAGCTTTTATGGCGATATCGGCCGTCTCGGAATCCCTAATCTCTCCGATCATTATGATATCCGGGCTCTGACGCAATAAAGCCCTCAGCCCGCCGGAAAAGTCCAGCCCTATATCGTGGGATACCTGGACCTGGCTGATACCGTATACCTGGTACTCCACCGGATCCTCGATGGTAACGATATTCCTGTCCGGCGTGTTGAGCTGGTTCAATATCGAATACAAAGTGGTGGACTTGCCCGAGCCGGTCGGACCGGTGACCAACACCATGCCGAAAGGTTTCTTCGCGGTCTCTTTGAACACCTCCAGCGGCTGCGGAGAGAAACCCAGTTTGTCCAGGCCGACCGAAAGCGAGGTCTTGTCCAGGATGCGCAATACGAATTTCTGCCCGTAAGTAGTCGGCAGGCAGGAAACCCTGAAATCTATCTCGCGGCCCTCGAAACGCACCCTGAAACGCCCGTCCTGAGGGACCCTGCTCTCGGTAATGTCAAGGTTGGAGATTATTTTAAGACGCGCGATAACCGCGTTCTGGTTTATCCTCGGTATCTTGAATATCTCCTGCAGAGCCCCGTCTATACGGTAGCGTATCTTCAGACAGTCGTGTTCGGGCTCTATATGTATATCGGAAGCGCGCTTGCGTATCGCCTGGCTGAGCAAAAAATCCACTACTTTGACTATGGGCGGTTTCTGGCTTTGCCTGAAACCGGAACTCAAATCCATATCCTCGGAGGAAGACGCCTCCTCTTCCTCTTCGGCCCCGCCTTCTTCCTTCAGTATGGAACTTATGTCGGCCTCCTGCTCTTTCGGCCCGTATTGCGCCTCGATGGCCCGCGATATATCCTCCTCCGTGCTCAACACAAGGTTCAGCCCGTATCCGGTCACGGCGCTCAGATCGTCGATGGCGACGATATTCAAAGGATCCGACAGGGCGACCGTCAAGGTGCCGCCGATCAGGGAAAGCGGTATTATGCGGTATTGCCTGGCGATCCGCTCCGGTATCAATTCGAACAGTTTAGCGTCGAATTTGTATTTATTCAGCCGCAGGAGCGGGATAAAAAGATGCTCCGACAGCACGGTTATCAACTTTTCCTCGGTAATGAGTTTTTCGTCCAGGAGCACTCTTCGCAGCGGCAGTTGTTTTCTGCGTTGGGCCTCCAGCGCCTTACGCAGCGCCTCCGCCTCCACTGCCTTGCTGTTGACCAGTATCGAGATTATATTGTCTTTTATGGACACCATTTATTCTGTCTATCCCGCCGGTCACCCGCGCGGGCTCCTGGCCGGCGGCCGCTATTCGTCGGCCGCAGTTACCCTGAAAACTTCTTCCACCGTAGTCACTCCCTCCAACGCCAGTTTCATCCCCTGCTGCCTCAAAGTCTGCATACCTTCCTCCACCGCCTGCTTCTTTATCACGTGTTCCTGAGCCATGTTAAAAATGAGGTTCTTTATCCCGGGCGTCAACATCAGGACTTCGGCTATGCTTATACGTCCGCTGTATCCCGTCTTGGAGCAGGCCTGACAACCCTTACCGCGAAAAAACCTGAGCTCCCCGTCCGGCTTAATTTTAAGCCCTTCGGCGGTCTCCCTGCTCATAACATACTGCTCGCGGCAATGAGGACAAATCCTGCGCACCAGACGCTGCGAGACGGTACAAATAAGCGAAGAATTTATCAAATACGGCTCCACTCCCATGTTAACCAGCCTGGCGATAGCCCCTGCCGCAGTGGTGGAATGAAGCGTCGAAAGTACCAGGTGGCCGGTGAGGGCGCTTTTAATGGACATATCCACTGTCTCGAAATCCCTGATTTCCCCTATCATTATCACGTCCGGGTCCTGCCTGAGGATAGAACGCAGGGCGGAGGCGAAAGTAAGCCCTATCTCCGGATGGACCGTTACCTGGTTGACCCCGATAAGCTGATATTCAACGGGGTCCTCCACCGTTACAAGGTTCCTGTCCGGTTTGCCGACGAATTTAAGCATGGAATACAAGGTAGTGGTCTTGCCGCTGCCGGTAGGACCGCAGACCAGTATCATGCCGTGCGGCATGGAAGCGGCTTTCTTCAACAAAGAAATACAGTATTCCGAGAAACCGAGTTTTTCTATATCGAGCGTTGCCTGAGAGGTGTCCAGGACGCGCAAAGCGGCTTTTTCCCCGAAACTCGTGGGGATGACGGAAATACGGAAATCCACCTCCCGTCCCTCTACCTTCCTGCTGAACCTGCCGTCCTGAGGGAGTCGGTGCTCCGCTATATTAAGCTCGGACATTACCTTAAGACGCGAAATTATGGATGCGTGCATGCCGGAAGGAGGAGCGCTTATCTCCTGCAGGATGCCGTCCACGCGCAGACGCACCCGAAGCTTTTTGTCGAACGGCTCCACCAGAACGTCTGAAGCCCTCTGACGCACGGCTTCCATCAGTATCGCGTCCGTTACGCGTATGACCGGAGCCTGTTTGCTGATCAAGCTCAATTCCTGCTCGCTGAGGGATATTTCTTTTTCTTCGTTGACGAATTCCAGCGGCCCGGAAGATATCTCCTGGACCAGTTTGTCCATCTCGCCGTCCTCGGAGACAGCTTCAGGATTCAATTCCAGGGCCTGCAGGATGTCTCGGGAGGAGGAGATGACCGGATTTATCTTATAGCCGGTTAACGACTCCACGTGCTCGATGGCCAGGACATCCAGAGGATTAGCCATCGCCAGCGTCAACGTGTCTCCTATCTTGGAAAGCGGAAGTATCAAATAATGCTTGCCTACTTCTTTAGGGATAAGGCCGATCACTTCCTTATTTATCCTCAGCCTCTTAAGGTCGATGACCGGCAGCCCTATCCCGGAACTCACCGCCGACATCAATGCGGTCTCCTGGACGAACCCGGCGGATACCAGAATCTCGCTCAGCCGCACGCCCTTCTCCTTCTGCATGGCCAGGGCCTGCTCCAGCTGTTCGGAAGTAAGCAGCTTATTTTGTATAAGTATGCTTTTAAGCCGTTCTTTGAGTGAGATCATATCACCGGTTCACGGTCTTATTGACTGTAATATTTCTCTATGGCGTTCTTTATATCGGAAGAGGTCGAGACAAAAGTCTGGACATGGCAGGCCGTCAGCATCTCCACGTCCTCTATCGCCTGGATGTTGAGCGGATTGGACATGGCGACGGTAAGATTGTCGCCGATCTTATCGACCGGTATGATCATGTATTGTTTGGCTACGCGGTCCGGCACGAGTTTTATTATCTCCCGGGCTATTTCGTAATTGGTCAGGGGAAGGAAAGGAAAACCGTACTGCGCGGTAATGGCCTGGGCGATATCCTCCTCTTTAGCCACACCCATCTCCACAAGGATCTCGCCTATCAGGTTCTCGCCGCGCTCTTTTTGTATGTTCAAAGCCTTCTCAAGGTCCGGCTTGCTGATCACGCCCCTCTCCAGAAGAAGCTCGCCGAGTTGTTTCGTGATTATTCTTCTTACGGTCATATCTTTGATCCTGCCCCCTGATTGCCTGCGGGCGATAACGGGATGCCGGCCCTCTTTAAACGACTTTGTTCTTTCCCTGCGCTTTTGCCAGGTTGACCGAACTGCGGGCCCTTTCTATCAACTCCCGCGCCGTGATACCGTCCAGCGGGTTCTCGCTGACGCCAGCGCTTATGGTCAGGCGCCTGCCCGGCTCCGGTTCGGCTGAAAACATCTCCTCGACCTTCCCGCGGATAACGTCGGCGATCTCCTTTGACTGGCGCTTGTTCTTCTCCGGCATGATCACAGAAAACTCGTTGTCCGCCGTCCTCCCGGACCTGTCTATCTCCGAGATAACATCGTGTATGACTCCCGCCACTTTCTTGAGAGATATCTCCGCGCTTATGGCCCCGAACTCGCGTCTGAACCTGGCGAAATCGTCTATATCGAACACCACGAAAGAACAAGGGCGCTGGCATAATATCGCCCTCTTTATCTCTTCATCCAGCCTGCCGTTTATGTAATTCTCGTTGAACAGCCCGGTCAACGCGTCCCTTATCTCAAGCTTTTCCGCCTTGTGAAGCAGGAAGTCGTTCTCGATAGCTATGGATATCTGGCGGCCGAATATATCCAACAGTTCGGCAGCATCGTCCTCGTAAGTAAAATCCTCCTTCGAATTGGCGACCCCCAGCACCGCCGTGATCTCATTGCGTAAAGGCACGGCGACCGCGATCGTATTGCGGAACCGGAAACGCTGCGAGAACGCCTCGGCGGCTTTTTTATTATTGGCATCGGCCACGAAAATATCGCCCCGCGTGAGCAGAGAACCGAAGACCGCATCGGAAGCATTTATCTTCATCCCCAGCAGATTATCCCCTCCCTGCCCCACTGCGAATTTAATCAGGAAAGAGTCGCTCTCTTTATCTTTCAGAAAGAGGTATGCGGCCTCGGATTCCGCCAGCAAGCCGGCTTTATCCACGGCCATATCCAGGATATCTTTAAGTTCCGCCCCCTCCGAAACCAGAGAACTGATCTGCAGCAGGCTGGAAAGCGCCAGCACCCTTTTTTGTATCTCCATGTTTATCTGGGTGGTTTTGCGTCCGTAACTTTTCAACTCGTCCATATTGCTGCGGATGCGCTGCGTCAACTGGTTAAGGGCTTCACCGAGATCTCCGACCTCGTCGCTGCGCTGAATCTCCACCTTGCGGCTGATATCGCCGGCGGCTATAAGTCTGGCCTCCAGCGCGATCGTGAG
>JBAZDY010000072.1:0-8199 GCA_041654215.1 Candidatus Omnitrophota bacterium | reverse complement strand
CCTTCAGAGATCCTTCGGCCAATTCCTTCTCAGAATGACGAAGAGAATCTACGAGTAGATTATTACATAAGCTTCTGATAATCGAAAATCGAAATTAGACCGCAATCGAGAACTTTTATTGAATCAAATCTCGATTTTCGACTCTCGATTGCTCCGTGCGCTGTTTAAAGAACTTATTTAACAGCGCACTAGCGTATATCAATTTTATCTAAAATCTTCTCGAAGTCAATTTGTTTTTATTACGCCGATGGACAGGCAATTTTTAAGCTCTCGGCGGGTTGTATTCCGATCTATAGCCGGGGTTGGCCGGGGGACGCAGTTTGTTGGGGAATTCCACGTCTGTTTTTATGTCGAAATAGACCTGTTTCAGCAGTTTGAAGACGTCATAGGGTTTTTCCAGCGCCGCGAGGGCGTTCTTCCCCGTTTTTTCGGTGAATATGCCCATCCCGGAAACGAACATTATGTCTCCGGTGCCTGTGAGCTTTCCCAGCAGGTCCACGCGCACCGAAACGTCGGTGAGGTTGGCGTAATCCACGGTGGCGAAGCTGCGCGCGAAGAAGCCTCCCTGCATTATTATCCGCTTGGAGGTGATGGCATAGGCGATATACGGGTAATTAAGGCTGGCCCAGACCGGAGAAAGCAGCATACACAGGCCGATCAGCGTGTGCGGAATGAGTATGAACGAGAAAAATACCGGTATCTTGCCGCTGAAGAAAGCCAGGTAGAACGGCACCAGAAAGGATGACCAGAGCAGTCCGAAAAGCACCGCCGGGACGGTCCGCAGCACGTAAGCCGCGTATTTCGGTCCTCCCTGCCAGAGTATCTTTTCGTCCGGGTCGAGTATATTGTTTATCTCGTTGATCATTGTCTTATCGTAGCTTACGGCAAGAGATGTGTCAAGCGACCATTCGATCCTCCGGTGGGCCAATGTGCCGGAGCGCTTCGTAACACAGGCCGGTTACTGTATCTCCGCCTCTAACTTCGCTATCTTCTGGTCTATCTCTGCCAGGGTCTGTTCTATTTCCTTAAGCCTGCGGCCGTATTCTTTGGCCATTTCTTCGTCCCGGCGGTAGATACTGGGTTCGGAGAGCGCCCGGACCTTGGCGTAACTTTCTATCTGCAGGTCATCTTTCTTTTTCTGCAGTTTGTTTATCTTCTCGCGCAGTTTGCTGTTGTGGGCTTTGCGTTCTCTTTCTTCGTCTTTCTTGCGCTTTGCCTCTTCTATAGCCTTATATTTGGCTTCTTTAGCCTTGTCCATCTGCCGGTGATCTGGAGTCTTCCTCTTCGGCTGTCCGTCTTGTCCGTATTCCGGCCTGTCCTTGACTTCCAGGTAGTAATCGAACCTTCCGGGGAACTTGCGCACCCGGCCTTCTTTTACCTCAAAAACCACGTTGGCAACGGAACGCACGAAATGTATGTCGTGGCTGATAAAAACCACGGTGCCTTCATACTGTTGTATAGCCTTTATCAACGCCTCGACCGCGTCCACGTCCAGGTGGGTGGTCGGCTCGTCCAGGAGAAGAAAATTGGGCGGATTAATCAAGAGTTTCACCAGTATCAGGCGGCTCTTCTCACCTCCGGAAAGGACCTTCACCTTTTTCTCCGCGTCGTCTCCGGTGAAAAGAAACGCGCCGAGCATAGTACGCAAGCCGGTCTCGGACATAAAGCCGGGCGCGGCGGAATACGCCTCCTGCAGCACTGTGTTCTCCGGGCTCAGGACGTCGAGCCTGGTCTGGGAAAAGTATCCCACGTCCACGTTGTATCCTACAGCGCGGTTTCCGGAATCTATAGGCGTGACCCCGGCCATCATCTTCAAAAGCGTGGATTTTCCGGCGCCGTTCTCCCCTGCCAACACGGCCTTCTCCCCCTGGGTGATCTCGAAATTCAGGGCGTTGTAAACTTCTATGTCCGGCGGATAAGTCTTGCGCACGTTCTCCAGGCTCATCACTTTGTAGCCGCTTTTTCTCGTCTGCGGAAAGCTAAAATCCTTGATGCTTTCCTTAGGGTCAGGGGGAATGACGATCTCCTCCATCTTTTCCAGCGCCGTGCGCTTGGCGCGCACCTGCGAGGCCTTGTTGGGCTGGGCGTGGAAACGGGCGACGAATTCCTCCAATTGCAGGCGCTTTTTCTCCTGTTCCCTGGCTTGCTTAATCAGGAAGCCGCGGCGTTCTTCCTTGATCGCTTCGTAATGTTCGAAATTCCCTTTAACCTTGAAGATGGAACCGTTTTCCAGTATCAGCGTGTAATTGGTGACTTCGTCGAGGAAAGCGCGGTCGTGGGAGATCATAATGAACGTGCCGCGGAAGCTCGAAAGATAATCCTTGAGCCAGAGCGCGGCGTTCAAATCGAGGTAATTGGTAGGCTCATCCAGAAGCAGGATGTCGTAATGCACGGTGAGCAGTTTCGCGAGCAAAGTGCGCATCTGCCACCCGCCGCTTAAGTGCGAGATCGGCCGCTCGAAATCCTTTTCCTTGAACCCCAGTCCGGAGAGTATTTTTTTTGCCTTATGCTCCAGCTCGAAATACCCCAGGGTCTCGAGTTCCTGCAAGACCTCTCCGTAACGCATAGAACCGGCGGCGTTCTTTTCCTCCAGTTCGCTCTTCTCCTTATGCAGGCGCACGATGTCGGCGTCCCCCTCGGTGATCTCGGTAAGCACCGTGCGCGTGGAGGAAAAAGAGGATTCCTGCGGCAGGTAACCCAGGCGGATATTCCTGTTCACCTGGACTTCTCCGGACGACGGCTCGCACTCCCCGCGGATAAGGGAAAAAAGAGTGCTCTTACCCGTGCCGTTTGGCCCGATCAAGCCTACTTTCTCACCGTCGTTAATGCTGAAAGATATCTCCCGAAAAAGGACTTTCTTGCCGTAGTTTTTGGAGAGATTGGTGATCGATATCATGATATCTTATGGGAGATGAAGATCGCGGCGAGACTCCATGGCCTTGAAAAGGGTCTCCGAGTCGGCGAATTCCAGGTTGGAGCCTACGGGCAGCCCGAGGCCGATGCGGCTGACGCGCACCGACAGGGACTTTAGCACGCCGGTCAGATACATGGCGGTGGTCTCTCCTTCGGTGTCGGCGTCGGTCGCGATGATCACTTCGCTGATGTTGCCCTGTTTTATTCTGTTATACAGCCCGTCGAGTTTAAGGTCTGCCGGGCCCCTGCCCTCCAGCGGCGAAATCGAACCCATCAGCACGTGATAAACTCCTTCGTATCTGCCGGCTTTTTCCATGGCGGTAACGTCCGCCGGTTTCTCCACCACGCAGACCAGGTCTTTTCTGCGCCGTTCATTGGCGCAGATCGCGCAGACCTCCCCCTCGCTCAGGTTGTTGCAGACCGAACAAAGACGCACATTTTCCTTCACGGAATCTATGGCTCCGGAAAGAGCTTTTATGTCCTCTTTCGGCGCCTGCAGGATATAATTGACGATCCTCTCGGCGCTGCGCCTGCCTACGCCGGGAAATTTGGTCAACTTCTCTATCAGGATCTCAACGGAAGCCGGGTAAACGGCCATCTTACGACTCCACTATCTTGCCGCCGAAAAACTCGATGGCGGATTGCACTTCCGGGTGAGCCTTGACGCCGACCGCCCCGGTTTTTTCTTTATGGGAAAGCAAAAAATGCGCCTTTAAGCGCGCATTATATTTCTTCGACAAACATTCATCCACCACCCGGCTATTCTCTTTCCTTTCCAGCGCTTCCTTGTGCAGGGAAAAACCCTTGGGAAAAGAGATCGTCAGCACGCCTTTTTCCAATTTTAGCGGTTCTCCTTCGCTCAAATATGCCGCCGCCGACATCTTAACACTCCCGATCTCTTCTATCAGATCTTTCCACTGCTCCTGGATCAGCCCGATATCCGGCCCGGCCGCGGTGGGAACGGCTATCTCTTCCCCGTAAAATTCCTCATCCTCTTCTTCGGCCACCGCGGTAGCGGCCCGGATAACCGGGTCAAGCTGTCGCGCGGCCGGTTCCGGCAACTTTCGCTCCGGGACAACGGGCGCTGCCGTTCGGCTTTGCGGCGGAGGCAAGGGTCTGTGCTGCGGCGCGCTTTGCGCCGGGCGCGCCGGGGTATGCTGGACCGCGGGCCTGGGCGCCGGCGGCCTAACGCGTGTATCGGCCTGTGCCGGTTTATGCGCCTGCTGATGATGCGCGCCTGCTCCTGGACTAACCGGCTCGGAACTCTTGCCTGCCTGAGCCGAAGAAGCCAACATCACCAGGCTCACCTCCAGCGGTATGCGCGAATAATCGAAACGCTTCAATAATTCCTGCCCTTCCACGAGGATGTTGAAAGAAGAAAAAATCTCCTCCAGGGAAACCGACGACGACTGCTTGCTCAAGCGCGCTACGGTATCCTCCGGGAGGTCTATCAATTTGGCATCCGGACCCGCGATCCTGGCCACCATCAGGTTACGGTAATGTTCTATCAAATTCTGCCAGAACACTTCGGGTTCTTTCCCTTCGTCCAGGACCCTGTTAAAAAGCTCGAGCGCCCCGGCCGGTTCGCGCTTTATAATCTTCTCCGCCATCTCGAACAGCGTGTCCTGTTCCACCACTCCCAGCAACGATATCACGTCCTTCAGGGAAACATTCCCGCCGGAAATGGAGATGACTTGGTCGAGGACAGTCTCTGCGTCGCGCAAAGCGCCGTCGCTGCTGCGGGCGATCGCCGCCAGCACTTCCCTGTCGATCTTGATGCCCTCCGCTTCTATTATCTTTTCAAGCTGTCCGATGATCTCCAGCACCGGTATGCGCCGGAAATCGAAACGCTGACAGCGGGAAAGGATGGTCGGCAGGACTTTGTTGGATTGTGTGGTGGCGAAGATGAATTTTACGTATTCAGGCGGCTCCTCCAGGGTCTTCAGAAGGGCGTTAAAGGCCTCCTGGGTGAGCATATGCACTTCGTCTATTATGTATATCTTGTATTTTCCGGATGCGGGGGCGAATTTTACGTTTTCCCTCAATGCGCGTATCTCGTCGATGCCGCGGTTGGAGGCGCCGTCTATCTCGATAACGTCCAGGCCGCGACCCTGGCTGATCTCCAGGCACTGCGGGCACTCGTTACAAGGATTGACGGTAGGGCCGTTCTTGCAATTCAGGGCTTTTGCCAGAATGCGGGCGCAGGAAGTTTTCCCCACGCCGCGGGGGCCGGAAAACAAGTAGGCGTGAGCCAGGCGGTTATTTTCCAGTGCGTTTTTCAGCGTGTTAACTACGTGCTGCTGGCCGATTAAAGAATCGAAATTCTGCGGCCGCCATTTTAAAGCGAGTACACGGTATGACATAAATAAAAACAGCCTATAGCCTTACAAATATTGTTGTTTCTTTCGGCCTCAAGAAGCGCGGTCTTTCAGGAAAAACCGTTTTATACTTCGGCGCCGCTAAAACCGCTTCCTTAAGGGCGAAAATAACGATGAAACCGTGGCGCGTCGAAGCGATTTACCTTTTTGTTATAGCAGAATTACGCCTAAAAAGCAATTAGTAATTCCCCTCATGAAAGGCTTCGTCCGGTAAGATAGTCACGGGTTCGGGATGGACGACTTTGATATTCTTCCACTGTCCCGTTCTGTAACGCAGGAACACTAAACCGGAGAACAGCAGAAAGAAGAAGACGAGCGCGCTCCATCCGGCCTGGGGCGAAGTCCCGATTACTTTGAGCATGAACCACAATACAACAACCATCATCCAGTGCAGGCTGACCGACATCCCCATAGCCCATAAAGTATCTCCTGCCCCGCGCAGGGCGCCGATAAAGACTATCAGTACCGCCTCCACCAGCACGTATAAAGAAGCCATGCGCACCATAAAAACGGCCAGCGGCACGGCGGAGGAAAAGATATGGTCCGGCACCTCCGGACGAAAGACACGCACCATAAAATCAGGGAAAGCCGTGAAAAAAAGCAATATCACAGCCGAATAGATAAAACCGAGTTTCAAACCCGACATCACCGACTTATGGGCAGTATCCGGGTCGCCGGCGCCCATGCAGCGGCCGACAAGACTGGTCACGCCTATTTCTATGCCGATCAACGGCACAAAGGAAACCATATCCCAGTTAAAAACTATAGTGGCGGCAGTGGCGGTCGCCGGGCTGTGGGAATGAAAAACAAAGACAAGCGCGGTAAATGCCAACAGGTTCAGAAACATCTCAAGCCCCACCGAAGAGCCGAAACGCAATAATTTACCGAATACCGCACGGTCGAAACGCAGGGATTCGCCTATCCTGAATTCTCGGCGCATGGGCTTCCTGAAATAAGCGCAGGTAAGCACGCACAGCCCTCCCGCTCCGCCGAGTATAGTGCCGTAGGCGGCGCCGGCTATACCCAAAGCGGGAAAACCGAGTTTCCCGTAGATCAGAACGTAATTCAAACCGATGTTCAACAACATAGCCGAACAGGTAGCTATCATCACTATGCCGGTCCTGCCTATACCGGAAAAAAAAGCGCTTAAACAACTGCGCAAAAGGCTTATCAGCACCCCGCAAAGCAGGATATTGAAATAGGCCTTCTGCGGACCGATCTGTCCGGCGCCGATGCCCATGAAAGAAAAAATGCCGTGCCCGAGCGGACGGCAAAGCAGTATCAATGGATAAGCGGCAAGAGAAATAATGACCGCCTGCGAAAGCACCAGCGGACAGTTCTGCTTTTTGCGGGCCCCCAGGTACTGCGCGGCCAAAGCGGTGGTGTAACCGGTCAGGCCGAGAAAGAACGACATGAGCATAAAAACGGTCAGCCCGCCGGCCATGGAGGCGTTCATCAGTTCCGGGCCCAATCTCGCCAGAAATAGCCTGTCGGTAAAGACCATCGCCGTATCGCAGGCGTTGGAGACCACCATAGGCAGAGCGATAGCCAGCATCTCGCGGATACCGCCTTGTTTGTGCGGCGATCTTGTTTTGTTTTGCATCGCGGTAAAACCTTTCCCAAAAAATCGGGACGTTCCTGGGAAGAACGTCCCGATGTGATCATTACAAGCTTCGTTAGTAAGTTATACCAGACAAGGGCCGGAATTGCAACTTAAATCGGCGCTCACAACTTCTTCGCCAGCGCGGCGGCAAGTTTTTTCCCAGACAAGAGCATCCCGCCGAAAACAGGGCCCATGCGCGGCCCGCCGAATACGGCGTTGGCGCACATCCCGCAGACGTAGAAGCCCGGGCAGACTTCTTTGGTGTTCTTCACGATGGAAGCCTCCCCTGCCTCCGCCCACATCGAACCCTCTCCCATCATCCTGCCGGAACTTGTGCGCAGGCGTATGCCGGATTTCTTTTCGACTATCCGGGCCACCTCCGCGGGATGGCCGGTGGCGTCCACGACCGCCTTCGCCCGCATGGTGACCGGGTCAACGTGTAGATTGGCCATCTCCACGGATGTCCAGTTCAAAACCAGGCCGCATATCTTCTTGCTCCTGATCATCACGTCTTCCGCGCTCAAAAGATTGAATATTTTTAATCCGGCCTTCACGGCCCTGGAGCAAATGGTAGAGACTGCCTCTATGGAATCGGCCAAGTAATAACCTTTTTCGTATTCCCTGGTTTTTACGCCGAATTCATCCAGCACTTTCCGCGCCTGCTCTTGAACCACTATTTCATTGAACATTATGCCGCCGCCCCACATACCGCCGCC
This sequence comes from Candidatus Omnitrophota bacterium, assembly GCA_041654215.1. Lineage (GTDB taxonomy): Bacteria > Omnitrophota > Gorgyraeia > Gygaellales > Profunditerraquicolaceae > Undivivens. The sequence goes on along the minus strand of JBAZDY010000072.1, from coordinate 589 downwards.
TACGGAAAGCTTACGCTCAAAAAGTACTACCTTCTTGCCGGCCAGGGCAAGATAATACCCGCACACCAGGCCTGCCGGCCCTCCGCCGACTATTGCCGCGTCGGCATCAAGGGCATCGATCAATTTCCTGCTGTATGATTCGATGATCGCCCTGGATATCTTGATTTCATCCAACTGCATTTTAGACCCCTTTCTTTAAGTTCCGGAATAGGCATAAAAAAACCCTTATGCCAGTTACATAAGGGCTGCACATATCGGCCACCTCTCCCTCCGCTGGCATTATCCAGTACTGCTTTGTTGAAGCCGCTGGCTTCAACTTCGCAGCATTCCGCCTAACAGTGCTCTTCATAAACACAACAGAGCGGAATCAGGTTATAAGGGTAATCCGCTCAAAAGCGGAACTCTCAGGCCGTATTACGACCTCCCCTTTATCGTTTTACATCCATTGCGCGGTATCGTCAAGCGGAATTCCGAATTCCGGAGGCACGATAATGAAGCTCCCCGGGCTGAAGCCCGGGGTTTCTTTCTTGGTTAACCCCGTGTCGTAAGATACCGGAAAAATCCCTTCGGCATTTTCACACTGGTGAAT
>JBAZDY010000071.1:0-8217 GCA_041654215.1 Candidatus Omnitrophota bacterium | reverse complement strand
TTGTCTCAGCTGGAGGTGCTGCCGAAACTTAACCAGATGCCCAATCTCTGGGACAGGATAAGCCTGAAATACATGCTTAATCCGCTGGATGAGAGGGAGACAAAAGAGATGATCAATTACCGGTTGAAAGTTGCCGGGTTCAATTCAAGAGGCAGTCTGTTCACAAACGACGCGATAGCCGAAATACACCGCTATACTAAAGGGTACCCGCGCAGGATATCAATGCTTTGTCACAACGCGCTCAAGGCTTTGATTATGTCCAACCGGGTTTCGGTTGACGCGAGGGTTATCTGGGATATCATAAATAATGATGTAAAACTTACGGCGGCCACGGCAAATATATGATATCATATGGAAAATAAGAATCTGACCCCGGAAGAAAGGCTGCTGAAGATAATAGAGAACCCCGGTAATCAGGCGTCCGGCGCCGTCAGGCGTCCCCTGGTGGGTGCCGGAGGCAAAGAAAACGCGGATAGCGCCGCCTTCCGTTTTCCGCAGTTCCCAGCCGGGGGTTTCACTTTGAGAACGGCGGTCCAACTGTCCGTTGTCTCCGCGGTGTTGGTCACTTTGTTTTTGTTGTATGATTACGTATCCGTTTCAAGCGATTCATCGGTGAGGCTCAAGAAGGCCCTTTCCCGCGGAACGGCGGATGTTCATCCCGTGGCCGCGGCGGAAAAAGCTCCGGCATTCAAAGATCTGCTTGGCTCGGCGGGAAAGCACAATATATTTTCCGTAGAGCCTGCCAAGGCGGAGAACTTGCTTTCCGCGGAAACGGCCCAGGCGGTCAGCACTTTGAAACTGGTCGGTATCCTGTGGTCCGAGAAACCTCAGGCCATGGTTGAAGATACCAAGAATGCCAAGACCTATTTGCTCAACGACGGCGATTCCGTCAACGACCTTAAGGTCAGGAAGATATACGCGGATAAGGTGGTATTAAGCAAGGACGGCAGGGAATGGGAACTCCGATGAAGGGACCCCGCCGCCGTTTTTCCTAAAACTAATTATGCCGATCAATCCAGGATGCAGATTGTCGAGGCGGTTAAGGATAGCCGTGTTTTCTTTTCTTTTGACGGCTGTCTGCTTCCCGGTTTTTTCCGCGGATCCTCCCACCGATCAATCCGGGGGAGTCTCCGAATCTCCTCCGCCGGCCGGTTCGCCCGGAGAAACGCCGATAGGCCCGGCGGACATCCGTCCGGAGAACGGACAAGCGCCTGCGGGCCCCGGACAATCTTTACCCGGGTCTGCCCCAGCCGACACTGCGCCGCGGTCCGGCAGTGCGGATGTGCCGCCGGAAGCCGGAACGGCGGATGCCGCGGCCAAGCTGGACGGGGTCAAGACCTCCGGGGAAAGAATATCCCTTGATCTGAAAGGGATAGATATCGTGGAATTGTTCCGTATTCTCTCCATGAAGATGAACCTCACCATCGTGCCGAGCAAAAGCGTCGCCGGCAGGGTGAATATCTTCATGAATTCACTTACCTTCGAAGACGCCCTGGATGTCATTCTGATGAGCCAGGACCTTGCCTGCGACAAAAAAGGGAATATAGTCAATATAATGACCTCCGCCGAGTATGAAAAGCTCTACGGCAGAAGGTTCAATGAAAAACGCGGTTTCAGGAGCATAAAGCTGAGATACGCCAAACCTTCAAACGTCTTCAACGCGTTGAGCCTGGTCAAGTCGGATATAGGCAAGATCATCGCCGACGAGACTTCCGGCACCCTGCTTTTGATAGACATTCCCGAAAAATTGGATCTCATGGAGAAGACCGTCGAAGACCTTGACCAGCCGCTGCAAACCGAGGTCTTCGATCTCAAGTACGCAAAGGCCGCGGACATAAAGGCGCAGTTGTCGAACGTGATAACCGGAGGCGCCGGAGAGGTATACGTGGATGAGAGGTCCAGTAAGCTTGTCGTTTCTGACCTCCCGGATAAAATGAAGAAGATCCGGCGCATGGTCAAGGCATTCGACGAAGCCAGCCGCCAGGTATTCATCGAGGCGGAGATAGTCCAGATTACCCTGAAGGACGAATACCAGCGCGGCATCAACTGGGAAGAGGTGTTCAGCGATTCCTTGAAGTTCGCGGGGACTTTTCCCGCCTCTCCTTCTTTTACTCCGTCTCCTTTGTTGACCGCGGATAGCCTGAAGATGACCATGGGCGTGCTGAATGACGACGATTATACCGCCACCTTGCAGCTGCTGCAGACTTACGGCGAGACCAAGATACTCTCCAGCCCCCGCATTACCGCTGTCAATAACCAGGAGGCAAAGGTAATGGTCGGGGCGAGGGAGGCTTACGTGACCCAGACTTTGAGCCAGGGAGACACCACCACCGTTACTTCCGAAAGCATCCAGTTTATAGACGTGGGGGTGAAGCTTAACGTTTCTCCGAGCATAAACCAGGACGGTTTTGTTACCTTGAAGATAAAGCCGGAAGTCAGTTCGGTCAGGGAGACGCTTAAGACCGGTCTGGGAAGTATCGTGCCTATTGTCGAAACTTCGGAAGCCGAGACCGTTGTCAAGGTAAAGGACGGTTCGATGATCATGATCGCCGGATTGATGAAAGACGATAAGAGAAACGACATAACCGGAGTGCCTTTATTGTCTAAGATACCGGTGATCGGCGGACTTTTCGGCGGCAAGGCTTCGCTGCATAAGAAGACGGAATTGGTCATCTTTCTCACGCCCCACATAGTCACGGGAGAGGCTATGGCATCCGGGATGGAGCCGGAGAAATGGGTCTCGCCCGATGTCCTCACGGACAGCATGAAGGAAGATATATTAAACCGCAGGATGCAGAAAATAACACCTTCGGAGAGCCGGGATGAAAAATCCCCACCCGGCGGAGAGAAGGCGGTCAGGCCCGCATCCGGGGGAGCGGCGGCGAACCGGCCGGAGTTACAATTGAAGGGGTTAAAGAAGTATTGATTTCTTCGATCGAACTCCGGCAATGGGCACGGTAACGAAGCCCGTGACGAACAAGTTGTTTCTCTTCCTAATTTCCCTCCTCGCTGTGGGGAGGGTTCGGGAGGGGGAAGATTACTACCGTTGGTTGCCGTAACCGATATTAAAATTCGTCTATCGCTTATCGGTATTTGAAAATCGAAAGCCGAAATTAGACCTCTTCGACAAGCTCAGGGCAAGCTCCATTGAGCTTTGGATTATGCAATGCTGATTTTCGATTCTCGATTGTTCTGTGAGCTGTTTTAAAAAATTACTAAACAGCGGAATTAAGTATTGTGTCCCCGGAATGAGAGGGTTTTGCCCCGCTGTGGAGGTGGGAATGTTCGTAAGAATATTGATCGTCCTGGCGTCCGGTATTTTGTTTTCTCAAAGCAGTCTCTTTGCCGCTTCGGATAGCGAAAAGCAGCTGCGCAGGATAATAGAAGAGCTGCAGCGGGAGAACGCCGGCCTGGTGGCGGAACTGCACGCGCAGAACGCGGCTCTCTCAAAGTCCGGGAAGCTTGACCCGGGGTTTAAACAACGGGCAGCCGCGGGAAAGCGGGAAAAGAAAGTTAAGACAGCCGTTTCTGCTGAGAAAGACACCGCCGCAGCGGCGGCAGTGGAAGAGGCCATTTTGTATAAAGAGCTCGGGCAGGGGTACCTGAAAGAAAAACAGTTCGAACAGGCGATAAACGCTTTCGAGAAAGCGTTATCGTTTGACCCCGATGACGCAGCCGTCTGTTACGACCTGGGTCTGTTGTATAAACACCAGCGGAACGACAACAAAAAGGCGGCGGCTTATCTAAAGCGTTATCTCACGCTTGCCCCTCTGGCCAGAGACGTCGAAGATGTGAAGTATCTTATCCGGATGCTGGACTATAGCGGGACGTCTTATCCATGAAAAAAATACTGTTGATCGCCGCCGCGGGTATGGCGCTGGCAATATCGCTGGGAATTGGGGTGGGTATTTATTCGAGGAACGTGTATCTTACCGGCCAGCTCGGTCAGTTGAATAAAATGATGCAGAAGGCGCAGGAAGAATTGGCCGTGATGCAGGCCGAGAGAGAGAAGGTAGAGAAAGAAAACGAGCGCCTGCAGAACGACTCGGTGTCTTACCTGTCGTTGAGCACGAAACTTCAGAACGATAACGAAACACTGCAGAAAAACCTGAAAGCGTTCCAGCAGACCATCAGCGAGAAGGAGAACGACCTGCGGCTGTTGAAGAGCCAGTTGGAGGAGACCAGGGGGGAATTGCAAAAAAGCGGCAATTACGTCAATACCGCGGAAAAAGCGCAGCAGGGTCTGTTACTTCTGCAAAAACACATAAAACAGGAGCGCGCCGTTTATAGTTATAATCTCGGGGTGGCGTATACCGGCTCCGGATATTATGACGAGGCGATCGAGGCCTACCAGCGTTCTCTCGAACTGGATCCGTCCAACGCCGACGCTCATTATAATCTTGCAGTTGTCTATGACACCTTCAGACAGGACCCGGAGAAGGCGGTGGAGCACTATAGTAAGTACCTGGAGATTAAGCCGGACGCCCCCGAAGCCGGGGACATCCGCGCGGCGATCGAAAGGCTCAAATAAAGGTATATCACACGAGTGAACACTTGCCCAATTCCACTCAGGGGCAAAGTGTTATTCCTATTGGCCAAGGTGTAACACACAGGTGAATACTTAGCCTTCCGATAAGCTAAGGTACAACCGGGTTAAAACCCGGGGATTTCTGGGATAGGGGATTAAACTGCGCGTTGTCAGATCAAAGACGGATGTGACTCCGCGTTAAAAATGAACAGCGAGCGGCGGCCGTATTGTCCGCGCCCCAGTATGGATTCCGGTGAGATATGCGGATACATAAGATGAGGATTATTGTCGTTATAACAGCCGCCTGTTCCGCGTATCTGCTCTTTTCCTGCATCATCACGGCGGTGAAGATCGGCAATATAGACGGTATCGCGAAAGCGAAACATGCCGCGAAGCTGAAAGCGGCGAGGGAGGCTTTCGTTAAAGACCTCTCGCGGGAACACCGGGCCTTCACGGAAGAATACGGCAGAAAAGCCAAAGAGCTAAAAAAGGAAAAGGATCTTTTTAGGGAGATCCGGTCGGAACTTGAAGCGGAGGCCGCAGCGAAAAAAAAGAAGAACAAGCAGTCCGCACCCGCCTTGAAGGGGCCTGCGGCGGCTGCGGTAAAATGACAACCGAGAGGAGACAAGCTTGAATTCCCAGCAGGAAAAAACTATCATCGCGCGGATGCAGAGAAGGGAACGTATTCTGAAATGGCTTTGTTTCTTTCTTTCAGCGGCGGTCGCCGGCCTGATATGGTTCATCTTGTCCTCCCGCGCCGCTCCGGAGGTGGATAAATCGTATAAACAGCAGGAGGCAGTTCCGCCTTTCCGAAAAGAAGTGGGAAGCATCATCGAGAAACTGGTATATTCCGGTTTGCCGATGCTGGAACAGAAAGACGTTTCCGTGAGTATAGACCCTGAGAACAGGCTCTGGACAGTCCGCAATATACATCGTTTCGACGAGGACGGAAATCTTGTCCTGGAAGGCGGCAGATACGGCACCTGCGGCGAACTCGCCTCTTATACCTATAAGTACGTCAAGCCTTTGTTCAGCGGCGCCTATGATATCCAGTTCGTGCGCGCCGTGCAGTCCGGTTATTTCCAGACCCCGAAAGCCACTCACATGGTCCTGTTCATAACGCCTGCCGGCGGGGCGCGGGGCGACAACGATATTTTCGTGCTGGATCCTTCTTTTCACCGTTACGGCAGGCTCGATGAATTCGAAGACTACCTGTTCCATGAGCGGATGGCTAACGTGGGTTTTGTTGAGGATAAAGAGAGAGATATGACCCTGCCCATTTCCACGGCCTTCCCGCTGCTTATAAAGAAGAATTATCTGTTGGCTATCGTGGTCGAAGACGTGAACGGCGCATTCGACAAGGATAATTTCGTGATCGCGGTCACCGTGACCAAAAAATACAATTTCGCCGGCAGATACCTTTTCGCGATCCGGTCCGTGAACGGGAACAGGCAGGTCTTCGAAAACAGGCTGCTGTCCAAGAACCTGCTGGAAGAGAAGGAATACGAGGATTTGAAGGCGAGGATCAGAAGTTTCTTTGAAATTATCACCGCGAGTTGAATAGCAGCTACTGCAGTGTAACATCAACTTTTGACAGCGCATTGTTACGTAAGTTTCTGACAATCGAGAATTCTCAGCGAATCAAACCTCGATTTCCGACTCTCGATTGCTCTATGCGCTGTTTAAAGAACTTATGTATCAGCGCACTACTATAGGGGGGTTCTTTTAAATGGGAGCGCGGCCGGGCACCACTTTTGGAGATTCGGGTGTATTTTGGGGCGTTCAAGTCCGTTTTCCCGGGATATTGGGAGAATATCCCGGGAGAAATTCGTGCGCAGGTGCCGAACGTCTCCGGATTGATAAAAGCGCTATTTGTGGTATACTTTATACAGGTAGATTGTATCTCGATCCGAAAAGGCAAACTCCGGGTAACCGGGGGGCGCAAAGTCATGCTTCCTTTGCTGGTTATAAGGAACGGCAGACTGCCGAAGAGTTGGGATATGCGTGATTTGAAGATCCCGGGCAGTCCTGCCCGGTTTTTTTTATGTTTTGCGGTGCCGTGCCACGCATAGAGGAGTGAAAATGGAGAAGATACCACGCATTTACATCGAGGGCTCCGTTTATTACGTAACTTCGCGCGGAGACAATGAAAAGATCATCTTTAAAGACAGCGGAGATTTCCGAACATACATTGAGTTATTGAAGAAATATAAAAAACAATTAAGCTGCAGGGTGTTCTCGTTCATCCTGCTTCCGAATCACGTCCATCTGCTTATCGAGCCCAGAGAGGGATGCACAGTTTCCCAGATAATGCACGCCTTGAATTCCAATTACACCAAATATTTCAATTCCCGTTACGGCAGAAAAGGGCATCTTCTTCAGGAAAGGGCGAAGATCACCATCCTGGAAAAACACGGTTATCTACTGGGGGTCAGCGCTTATATACACAAGAATCCTTGCAAACTGGGGTTTGCCGACGACCCCGGGGCCTATGAATTCAGCAGTTACAGGGCATTCGCCGGGCAAGGGCAGGGCAGTCTTTTCGATATGGAGGCCGAGCGCAGGGAAATGGAAGCGCTTTTGTCGCAGGCCGCAGACTTGCCTTTGACGTATCCGGAATATATGGGGTCTCTTCCGGCCCCGGAGATGGAAGCGCTCGGTAAAGAGCTGGCCAGGAAGAATATACTCGGCAGAGATGATTTCGTGGCTAAAGTGCGAGCGGAAGTCGAGCGCGAAAAATCCTCCGCCGCGGCCGGGGCGCGGGGAGAGAACTCGGTTTTTGCGCGCCGGGCGAAGATGCTTATCCCGGTTTTCTGTGTTATCGCCGTTTCGCTGCTGATCGTGCAGGTCAATTTGAAAAACAGGCTTAAAAATATCTCCCGCCAGAAGGATATGGAGTACAGCGAGAGGTTGATGAAGGACAGGGAATTCATCAAGAAAGACCTGCAGGAATTGTACCGCGCCGACCTGGTATCCTATCAGGCGATGCAGAAGCGCCTTGATATAGAGAAAAAGAAAGTGAAAGAACTCACGGAAGAAAGAGAAAAGGCAAAAGGCGGGAAGAAGTGAGGAACCACGGATACAGAAGCTCGTTGACGCTCTTTTTATCCCTGGCTTTCCTGTTTTTAGCCGCGCAGGACGCTGCGGGAGCCGGAGACAAGAGGCAGATAGATCAAAAGAAGGACAGGAACATAAGTTTTGAAGTTCCCGCGTTCCTTCCCCCGGAAGCGGTGGAAGGCAGCGAAGAGAAAGGGACGGTGATCTTCGCAAGCAAGACAGAGCGGGGGATGTTCGAGCGTTTATTCGCCGTTTCCTGGGGAAAACAGAGACAGGAAGTAATCTCTTTCTTCCCCGCGGAACGGTATAGGCTTTCTTCCGGAGAACGGGAGGATGATAAAGAGACCCGGGTAAACGGGCACGCGGTATCTTTCTCGAAAGGAAGCGTGAACATTACGCGCCCCTGCGGGAAGTCCTCAGAAGAGGAGATACTGATTTGCCGCTTTAGCTGTCCGGAGACCGGCAGACAATTCCTTTTTTTGGATATGCTGGGAACCGTCACCAAAAGTGAATTCCGGGGTATCGTGGAGAGTTTTAAGTGCCATTGAAAAGGGCGGGCAGAGCGCATGGAGAGGATATTAACGGCGCTGGTGATAGGGTTATCGGCGGAAGGACTGTTCATCTGTCCGTTC
>JBAZDY010000070.1:0-8569 GCA_041654215.1 Candidatus Omnitrophota bacterium | reverse complement strand
CCCGGAAGAAGTGCTTAATCCCTGAAGGGCGTAAAACGCGCGGTAATAAAATGCGGTGGCGTCAAACAAATACAACTGCTCGAATGTCTGCATTATTTAAAGCATTGAGGAAAGGTATGGTAATCCGCAGTCCTTATTGTAAGAGCGTTCTGCGAACCTGCTCAATAAAGGAACTGATCTCATTATTGGAAGAATCGAGATATTCTGCTACGGTAGCTTCTTTTAATGCGGTCACGTATTCCCCTTTATCGTAACTTTCCTTGGCGCGGGTAAGATAGGTTATCGCCCTGCTCCTGTTGTCCAGCGATTTCTGGTCCTGGCTAAGCTCATCCTCGAACAGAGTCACGGGGGACTGAGAATAATCGGTCTCGTAAAGATCGCTGTCCAGATCGCTGTATACCGCGGCAGCTGCGGCCGGAGAAGCCTGCATCATCTCTTTCTGCAGGTTGGCCTTGTACCGCGCTTCTATTTTACCGTATGCCTCGGGATATACGCTTGCTATACCTTCGAGCCTTTTTCTGGCCTTGTCCGCCCAGGGGTCGCCCGGGCCGCCCAGAGTGGCCCTTTTTATCCAGTAAAGAACGGCATTTATGTAATCGCCCTGCCCTTCATATAAAAGGGCCATGTTGGCGTAGCTGCTCGGGTAATTCGGGGCGACCTCGATAGCGCGCAGGTACATATCCTTTGCCTTTTCCAGCCTGCCGTTGGCTTCATAAAGTATACCGAGGTCGTTGTAAGCCTCCACGAAATTGGGATTCAGTGAAATGGCCTTCTGGTAACACGCGGAGGCCTGTTCAAGGTTGCTTTCCTTCTGATACCGCAGTCCCTCCACGCGATAAGCGCGCGCCTGGTCCTGTAAAGTAGCCTGAAGCTGACCGCCGGAAAAAGAGGCTGCCTGCCCGGATCCCAAGAACACGAATGCCGCCAGAAAACCCGCGATCCTACAAGTCATCCCGAATCCCTCCGTGTTTTTCATTAAGTTTATACTATATTTGATTTTGCGCAAACGTCAAGAGAAAAATTTTTTATTTGCCGGCGGATACTCCGCGCGCGCCAATCAGAACAACGGCGGCATCTCCAATGCCGGATGCCCGGCTTTCGCAAGGAATTCCAGGAGTTCCTCGATTTTTACCGCCGCCTCTTCATCGGCTATCTTATCGAACAACCCGGGATCTCCGAGCTCTTCGCAGCGCCGGCGCAGACGTTCGGCAAGCATTTCCTTTAGCTCTCTCGGCATCCAGACCACCCTCTTCAACCCGCCTTCGGCGGAGATAAATTTCCTGCTGGCGATATACAGTTTCCCGACCCCGAGGAAACCGGGCGTCTGCACTCCTCCCCCCACCGAACCGGCCAAGGTAGTAAACGTCATTCCGCAGGGGGTCATACCGATATGGTCCCGGTGAACGACCATCACGCCGTTGGCTTCCGGCAACACGGCCACTATACACTCAAAACACCCGCAGGAGGTCTGCGGGGCGTCCAGCAGGGAATACATGCTTACCTTATCCACGGTTTTGTTGGACTTCAAATAGACGAATTCGTTTATATTCCCCCACTGGCCGGCGCGCTCGTCCAGTATCCTGCCTTTGAGAACAGGCTGGTTGGGGCCGGTGGGCGTGATCTCGTAGGAGGCCTTGGCGTCCAGCCAGGAATACGCGCCGCACAACCCCAGCCTCTCCGGAGTTACTATGCAGACGTGATTGGGAGCGAAAGACTGGCAGAGCAGACAGGAATAAAAGGTATCCACGCTCTCATCGGTCATCCCGCTCAAACGCTCGTCCCTTTCCGCGAAACTCCCGGCGGCTGCCGGTAAAAGCTTTTCCACTTCGGACTTTTCGGTATATATCCTCACCTGCACCTTGTCCACTATAGCCTGGTATTCCTGATGCAGCATGGCGTGCAATATGACACCCAGGTGCTTGAGACGGAACCCTTTGGAAAAGGCGTCTTTGGAGACGCGTATCCAGTTCATATCGCGCTGGCCGACGTGCATTATACCCATGGCGTAATTCACGAAACGGTGTATCTGACGCTCGAGTATAGGCTCAAAGTCCTTCTGCATGCGCCTGCCCGCCACATCCACAATCAAAGCCAACGGCAGAGACCTACCGCCTTTCGGCAGCGCGTCTATATCCGGCCCGTATATCTCCACCTTACCGTCTTCCACTTCCCGCAGCGGACTGCTGTGGAGGTACTCGAAAGCCAGACTGCTCTTGCCGCCGAATTCCGCGTGAAGCTGATCCCGCCTGACGCGTTCCCCTTCGAAGGCCGCGGCATAAGGCACCGGAACGGGGACCTCGGAAACCTTGACCTTTATGCCGCGCGTCTGTATGCAGGCGGACGCGATGGCGGAATAATCGCTCTGGCGCACCAGGGCTTCGTAAAGAGTAGTCTCCAGTTTGGGTAACTCGGGGATATCGAGATCGGTAATTATGGGAAACCCCATAGCCAGGGCCCCCAGCCCGGTAGCCGTGATAATCTCATCCACATGGCTTAGAAGAATAACGAAAGCGGGGACTTTCTCTTTTGTATAAGAAAGTATCTCTTTCCACTGTCCGCATTTATGCCCGCCGTATGTCAGAGGCGCCCTCACCGCCCAGTCAACGGCGTAGATAACGGAAAGATAATCCGCGCCCAGAGGCACTATGTAATTGTCCAGCCCAACCGCGATACCGGAATCTGCCAGCTGTTTGAGCATGCTCGCGCCGCCGGCGCTGCCGGCAAGCAGGCTTACGATACTTTTTGACTGCAGGTCGCGTATCAGGCGCACGGCCGAATCCGCGTCTTTGGCCGGACCGGCGATCACCGCGATACCGGAAATACGGCCGTCAACCAGCTGGATGCCGAGAGAACGAAGGAGGTTATCGGAAAGGAACCCGGCCGTTTCCGGCTGGGGATGCCCTCCTTCAAGATATTGGAAAGACGCGAGCAGTTCCTCGCATAAAAGGACTGCCAGTCCTTTGTTCAGCAGGCCCCCCGCCGCCCCAAGGAAAAGACCGTTGCCGGCCGGATTTCCCGCCGCGAGTTTCTCGGCCTCCGAAATGATGAGGCCGCAGTCGCCCAAAGTGCGCACCTCTTCGTTCAAGAGCGCTTTTATCAAAGGAAGGGAATAATTTGTCCCCGGGAATTCCAGAGCCGTTCCGGTCCCGCGCTCTTCAACCAGCCTCCCGGTTTCCGCGCGCGTCAAAGCCAGGACTGCCTTCGTCCCTTTTTCCCCAAGCTCAGCGATTATGGAAGACATCCGTATTTCTCCCGTGACAGAACGGTCACACGACCGCTTCGGTTTTGCCGGATTCGGCCGCGAGTATCTCATCGGCGGCCCTGATCCCCTGCAGGCGCGCATCTTCCGCGCCCGATTCAGCCGCGGCCTCCCCGCAGGCAAAAACATTATCAATCGCGGCGCGCAGATTCTCGCCGGTTTTTATCCGCCCGTTCTCGATTTCCGCTTCTCCTCCGGCGGCAAAATCCATACAGGGATTGCCGCGCCGGCAAAAAATCACGGAAGCTGCCTCGACTATCTTTCCTCCGCTCAACCTGACCGCTTTCAATTCTTTTCCCTCTCCGATAATCTCTACAATATCGGTTCCGCTGAGGATCTCCGGGTTATCCCCCGGGATATTGGAAGATTCGCCGCCTTCTTTCAGCAGCAATTTCACCGTCCTGCCTGCGGAAGAAAAGAGTCCGGCAAGCCGCCGGGAGTCATCGCTCCTGCCGCAAACGACCACGTTGCCGGGTATGGAAAGCCTCCGCCTGATCTCGTCCGCGTCGGAAAGACCGAAGAAAACGAAAACCCCTTCTTTGCTTTTCCCCGGGATGTCCAGAGCCGGTTTGCGGCCGCCGGCAATGATAAGATAATCGTAAGCCAGCCTGCGGTTGTTCCGCAGATACACCCTCTGCCTGAAGAAATCAATCCCGCTGACCGCGGCGGAACGGGTGAATGCCACGTTGTGCCCGGAAAAGAAACCTTCTTCGCATAAAAGAATTTCACGTTTGTCTATCTTCCCTTCCAGGTAATCCGGCAAAAGGTCGCAGTTATACGGCAAATCATCGTCCTGGGCCAAAAGGGTCACTTTCCAGTCCGGCTTCGCCGCAACGAGACTGCTGCAGGCCGCGAAGCCGGCGTTAGTCGCGCCGATGATCAATACTTCAGGTGTTTTTTGAACGGGCATAAATCGAACTCCTGTTATTTACCGGCAGGCGGTTACGGTAACGAAGCCCGTTTAGATATTCGGGCCCGGTTATGGGGAATACGGATTCTCATCATCTGCCCGCCGCTTCCAGCAGGCGCGGCACTATGGAAAACCATCCCGCAGGCATAAGATGTATGCCGGCGCACATCGGCTTGATCTCCCTGATGAGGCGCGAGAATATTTCCTCCACAGCGTTTTCTTTATCCCCGGAACTCTCGATCTCTTTTATCAGACGTTCCGGTACGTTCACTCCCGGCACGCGCCGGTTAAGATACCTGGCTGTGCGCGCCGATCTCAACGGCAGTATGCCGGCGAGCACTCTGGAGCCTGAAGCCGGCTTTCTGCGCATGAACGCGGCAAAAGACTCCGCATCGAAAACTGCCTGAGTCTGGAAAAATTCGGCTCCGGCGGCAGCCTTCTTGGCCATCTTCATCAACTCGAGTTCCTGCGGGTCGGCTCCGGGATTGACCACGGCACCGCAAAAGAAATCCGGGGCATCCCCGGACAACGAGCGCCCCCGCATATCTTTGCCCCCGCGCATAGCGGAGAAAACCGACAATAACTGCACGGAATCCAGGTCGAAGACCGGCTTGGCCTCGCGATGGTCCCCCAGCAAAGGATGATCTCCGGTCAACGCCAAGACATTCTTTATCCCCAATGCCGAGGCGGCAAGCAGATCGGATTGCAGGGCAATCCGGTTCCTGTCGCGGCAGGTAAGCTGATATACAGGCTCCAATCCGGCATCCTTCAGCCGCAGGCAAAGCGCCAGCGGGCTCTGCCGCATCACCGCCGCGTGCGAATCGGTGACATTGAAAGCGTCCACCCTGCCGCGCAGCGAGGACGCGGCCTCAAGCAGATCTCCGAAATCCCCGCCTTTCTGCGGATTGAGTTCGCAGGTGACCACGAATTCCCCGGCTTTTATTTTCTTCCTTAATCCGCTCATTTCTTAAAGATGAGATATACCGCCGCGACGATCAAGGCGAAACCGGCCAGATAATTCCATTTCAGTCGTTCGCCGAGGTAAAGAACAGAAAAGACCGTAAAAACCGAGAGAGAAACCACCTCCTGTATCGTCTTCAGCTGCACGGCGGAAAACTCCCGGTAACCGATGCGGTTGGCAGGCACCTGGAAACAGTATTCGGCGAAAGCTATCAGCCAGCTGACCATTATTACCGCGAATAAGGGGGCCTTGGAGTATTTAAGGTGCCCATACCAGGCAAAGGTCATGAAAATGTTGGATATCAGAAGCAGAACGACGGTCTTCATAATCAATTCGACGCACCGCGGCCTGATTCCCCTGCGGGCTTCAACAATGAGCCTGTGGACTTGCTCAGGACAGACGGGCGTAGTTTGCTCATGACTTTGATAATGGGCGGCGCCTGTTCGGCGCCGTCGCAGTATAAATACTCAATCATTCCTGGATTGTTTTTTCTGCATGGAGGCCGCTTCAAGAAAATTGCGCATTAGGATGGCGGCGGTCACCGGCCCCACTCCGCCCGGCACCGGGGTTATCCATGAAGCCCTGGACGCCGCTTCCGCGGCTTCCACGTCACCGACGATCATACCGTTGCTGCGGTTTATGCCGACGTCTATCACGACCGCGCCTTCCTTTACCCACTTACCTTTGATGATCCCCGCTTTCCCCACAGCCACAACCAGTATCTCGGCTCGCGCGACGTGCTCCTGCAGTTTTCCGGCGCTGTGAGTGCCTATGTGACAGACTGTGACGGTGGCAAGCTTGTCCAAAAGAAGGAGTGCCAGCGGGCGCCCCACTATTTCGCTGTGGCCGATCACTACCGCTTCCCTGCCTTCCAGCCTGACCCCGGACAACTTGATTAGCTCCATCACCGCCGCCGGGGTGCAGGGAACTATGCGCGGGCGGGGAAAGAACATATGCCCTATATTATACGGATGCATCCCTTCCACGTCCTTCCAAGGGGATATCTCCCTCACCGCCGCCAGGTAATCTATCTCGTTAGGCAGGGGTTTCTGTATAATGATCCCATTGACCCCGACGTCGAGGTTCAGCCTGTCAATCAATCCCTTTAAATCTTCCAAAGAAGTCCTGGCTGCCAGTTTATGCAAACGGTAATCGAATCCCAAGGCAGAGGCCAACCTGGATTGCATCTGCGTGTAGGATCCGGCGGCGGCGTTATCTCCCACCTGTATGCCAGCCAGGGCGGGACGGAAACCGAGCCGGCCTATCCTGGAACGGATATCCTCTTTTATACGCTCGGCTATTACGCTACCTTTCAATAATCCCGCAGACGCCATCCTCTATCTCCGTTCTTATCCTCGACATCGACCGTTTCTTGACCGACAATTCCCTGAGCATACCCCGGGACAACGCCTTGTCCCCGATAATCTTCAAATTTATGCGCACGTTAAAATATGCGCCGCGGAAAGCCGCCTCCAGCATGGCTGCGGCGGTGCCGGTGTCGGTGCAAAGATTGGGATTTCCTCTTTTCAACACCTCGGGGCAGAATTTCATTCCTTCGTAAGAAAGCCGGCAGATGATGAAAGAAACATCCAGAGATCTGCGCATATCCCTGCCGTTGAAAGCCTCTGAATCAAGGTCCGCCAGATCCAGGAACCGCGCGCGCAGCCTCTCAACCGCGCCAAGTATCTCCTTCAGGCGCTTCTCGTGCGCGGCGTAAGCTTTCCTGCCGATGGAAAAATTGAGCGTCATGCTCAACAGCGCCGTTCCCATAGCGGCGGCTATCGCTGAGGCGGAGCCTCCTCCGGGTACCGCGCTGCCGGCGGCCAGGCAATCGTTGTATTTCTCCACGCTCTTTCGGCAATATTTCACCATGATATCGTCAAAGCCCCCTTATCCTGCCGTTATCTTCCACGTCCATATCTTCCCCGCGCGGACGCGCCGGAAGACCGGGCATGGTCTGTATACCGCCGCAGAGAGCGTAGAGATATCCCGCTCCTATAGCGGGCCTGATATCCGATACCGGCAGGACAAACCCTTCCGGCCTGCCTTTTAACCGCGGGTCGTGCGAAAGTGAAAACTGCGTTTTGGCCATGCACACCGGCAGAGCGCCCCAGCCGCGCGAGACGTAAAGCTCCATTCTCCTGCGCGCGATATCGGAATATTCCACGCCGCGCGCTCCGTAGATCTTCACGGCGATAGCGGAGATCTTTCCCTCCACGCTTTCCCCGCCGTCATAAAGAAAAGAAAACCTGTTCGGCGATTCCGCGGCCCTGATCACGCTTTTCGCCAGTTTAATGCCGCCGGGAGAGCCTCGCGACCAAAGCTCGCTGATCTCGCAGGCGCTCGCCCCGAATTCCATTGCCTTTGCGGAGACCAGACTGATCTCCTTATCGGTGTCTTCGGCAAAACGGTTAACGGCGACCACAACCGGCACGCCGAAAACGAGGATGTTCTCTATTTGTTTCCTGAGATTAACGCATCCGGCCTCCAGGGCTTCCAGGTCTTCTTTACCCAGCGCTTCGTCCAGCGGCTTGCCGGGGGCCGCCCTGAACCTGCCGCTGTGCGCCTTAAGGGCGCGCACCGAACATACCAGCACAGCCGCGTCCGGTTTCAATCCGGAAGTCCTGCACTTTATATTAAAGAATTTCTCGGCGCCGCAGTCCGCTCCGAAACCGGCCTCGGTAACCACGTATTCGCAGCAGGAAAGAGCAATCCTGTCCGCCAAGATGGAACTGTTGCCGTGAGCTATGTTCGCGAAAGGCACGGTGTGCACGAAACAGGGCGTGTTTTCCGCGGTCTGGATAAGATTCGGTTTCAACGCGTCCTTCAGACAAGCCGCCATGCCGCCGGAAACCTTTATGTCTTCCGCGGTCACGTATCCGCCGTCCCGGCGTTCGGCCAGCACCACCCTGCCGAGCCTGACGCGCAGGTCGCGCGCGTTCTCGCTCAGCCCGAGGATCGCCATCACTTCAGAGGCGGCGGTGATCTCAAAACCGCTTTCCCTATCCCCGACGCCCTTTACCCCGGCCGGCAGCCGCACTTTCCTTAAAGACCTGTCGTTGACCTCAATCACTCTTTTCCAGTATATGCCGTCGGCCGCTATATCCGGGAGGTTGCCGTGATAAATGTAGTTGTCCAGGTATGCCGCGGCCAGATTGTGGGCGAAAGCGACGGCGTGGATATCTCCGGTGAAATGAAGGTTGGATTCCTCCGCGGGAATAACGTAGGAACGCCCTCCTCCTACCCCGCCGCCTTTAAGGCCGAAAAGCGGCCCCAGAGAAGATTCCCTTATACAGGCGCAGGCCGTGGCGCCGAGACGGTTGAGGGCCATGGAAAGCCCGATGGTGGTGACTGTCTTTCCTTCGCCCAGCGGCGTAGGGGTTATCGCGGTTACCAGTATATATTTACTTCCGCGCGCCCGCGGCCTCCGGTGCAGAAG
>JBAZDY010000069.1:0-8571 GCA_041654215.1 Candidatus Omnitrophota bacterium | reverse complement strand
AAACCCCGGGCTTCAGCCCGAGGGGCTCCACTCAAGCCGGGTTACCTGTCGGAATAGCACTTTGTCTTCAAGGAGAGGCAGGTGTTCACTCGTGTGAAAATGCGGCGCAGAATATCCCCTGGGGAGCTTCATTAATCGGCAGACGATTACGATACAGAGCAATCGAAAATCAGCATTGCATAATCCAAAGCTCAATGGAGCTTGCCCTGAGCTTGTCGAAGGGGTCAAATTTCTATTTTCGATTTTCAAATACCGATAAACGACAGACGAGTTCTAATTCGGTTACGGTAACCAACGGAGTTCAACCTGTCTTTCCTCCCCAATTGGGCACACCAATCTTTCCTCCCCTCGATGGGGAGGATAAAGGAGGGGTGGGTGCGCTGTTAAATACAACGCACAGACTTCGTCACTGAGGCGTCGGCGAGACTCAAATATGGGCATCGTAACCGGGAAACGACAGCGCAAACCGGAGGTGCCCGGTGTCGGTATTTCCCGGTTCTTTTGGGAGAGTAACTTTTAGAGGATATCCTTTGTCTAATTACAAATGAACAAACATTTTTGCCGGATAATGACCGCTAAAGAAAAAATCTGTTTTTCCGTCTTCTTAACAGCCGCGATTTCTCTGTCCGCGTTTCAACAGGTTTTATATGCGCAGGAATTGACCTGGGAGGACTGCGTGAAGGAGGCGGCGGTTAATCACCCCGGCCTTATCTCCGCCGAAGAAACGGTCAAGCAGTACAGGGAAAGTGAGAAGATCGTTTTCAGCGGTATGCTGCCTAAAGTAGATTCCAGCCTGGATGCCGGGACTTCCAAGACGCAGGACAGCTACAGCTATGGGTTGAGCGGGACCCAGCTGCTTTTTGACGGGCTGAAGACCCCGGAAAAGTTCAACGCCGCGCTTGAGAACACCAGGGCCGCCAAATTCCAGTTCAATTATACCTCCGCTTCCGTGCGCCTGGCTTTACGCCGGGCTTTCGTGAATCTGTTGAAGGCGCAGGAGGCGCTCAAGCTTTCGGGCGATATTTACGAAATAAGGCGCGGCAATCTGGAATTGATCACCCTGCGTTATGAATCCGGCATAGAACACCGCGGGGCTTTTCTTACCGCCCTGGCGAACCTCGCCCGGGCTGAACTGGAAATATCGCAGAACAGGCGCGCGCTGGAGGTGGCGCGGCTCAGCCTGCTGAAGGAGATAGGGGCGGGCGGCTACCGTGAGATATCCGTTAAAGGCGGTCTGGATCTTTTAGAACCCGTTGAGGAAAAGCCTGATTTAGAGAAATTGGCTGAAGGGCATCCTTCTTTGCGCCGTCTCTCTTCCTTGAGCAACGCGGCGGCGTTCAACGTGAAGGCGGCCCAGGGAGATTTCCTCCCGCAGCTTTCTGCTTCGGCCGGCGCCAATAAGAGCGGATCGCGCTGGCCCCCGCGGACCGAGCAGTGGAACGCCGGGTTGACCTTGTCCCTGCCGGTATTCGAGGGAGGGTCGAGGGCCGCCGAGGTTTCCAAGGCCAGGGCCGCCTGGAATCAGGCCAGGGCCGACGAACGCGGCGGCAGAGACGCGGTGGCGCTGGCGCTGCAGGAGGCGTGGGCCGCCCTGCAGGACGCGCGGGAGGCAGTCGGCGTGGAGCAAAAATTCCTCGAGGCAGTTGAGGAACGCTCCAGGATAGCGGAGTCGCAGTATTCATTGGGCCTGATAGATTACGATAATTGGACCATAATCGAAGATAACCTGGTGCAGGAGAAGAAGGTGTTTCTCGACGCCAGGGCAAATGCGCTTTTGAAAGAAGCGGAGTGGCAGGAAGCGAAAGGAGTGACGCTGGAATATGCGTATCAATAGACCCGTGACGTTACTGATAATAGCGGCCGCGCTGGCCGGGGCCTGGGCCCTTTCTTCCGCCGGACGTAAAGACAAGAATAACGGTTACGAATTGAAAGAGATTGCGCCGTCCGTCGGGCCGGTCAAGACTTATATATCCTGCACGGGCACCGTGCTTCCGAAAAACCGCCTGGAGATAATGCCTCCGGTAGCCGGCCGCATAGAGTCCATCGCGGTTAAGGAAGGGGATATGGTCAAGTCCGGACAGACGCTGGCAATGATGAGTTCCACGGAACGCGCGGCGCTGTTGGACGCCGCCAGGGGCAAAGGGGAAGCGGCGCTTAAATACTGGCAGGAGACCTATAAACCTATACCCCTGCTGGCTCCAATCGACGGACAGGTGATCGTGGCCACCACGCAGCCGGGACAGACCGTTACCACCTCCGGAGCGGTGGTAGTGCTTTCAGACAGGTTGATAGTGCGGGCGCAGGTGGACGAGACGGACATTGGAAAGATAGCTCTCGGCACCAAGGCCCTGGTTACGCTGGACGCTTATCCGGACACCGTGATCAAAGCGGTGGTGCAGCATATTTATTACGAATCGGAGACTTCGAATAACGTTACCATCTACAAGGTCGACCTGGTACCGGAATCGGTGCCGGCTTTCTTCCGTTCCGGAATGAACGCGAACATAGATTTCGTCGTCGCCGGTAACGATAAGGCGTTGCTCGTTCCGGTGGAAGCGGTGCTGAACGGCGACGGGTATTCTTACGTGCTCCTGAAACAGGAGAACGGCGGAGAGCCTTTGAAAACCAGAGTGGTCACCGGCATAATCGGGGATAAAGAGGTGGAAATCGTTTCCGGCATAACCGCGGAAGACCGCATATTGATGAAGGCGAAAAAATACGCCCTTCCGCAAAAGGACTCCGGAGGAAGCAATCCATTTATGCCTTCGAGAAAGAAAAAATGATAGAGCTGAAGCGCGTTTCCAAAACTTATATTATGGGCAAGATGGAGGTACGCGCCCTGCAGGATGTTTCTTTCTCCGTGGCGCCAGGCGAGTTCGTGGCGATAATGGGGCCTTCCGGTTCAGGCAAGTCCACGATGATGCACGTTCTGGGACTGCTTGACCGGCCGGACAGCGGCGAATACCTCCTCGGAGGCAGGCGCGTGAACGAGTTGTCCGACGAGGAACTCTCCGCGGTACGCAACCGGCTCGTGGGTTTCGTCTTTCAGCAGTTCCACCTGCTGCCGCGCATGAGCGCCCTGGAGAACGCAGAACTGCCTCTGGTTTACGCCGGAAAACGCCATCTCAAGGAAAGAGCCAGAGAGCGCATCGAGGAGGTCGGGCTGGCGGACAGGCTCGGCCACCGGCCAAACGAGCTCTCCGGGGGGCAGCAGCAGCGCGTGGCGATCGCGCGCTCTCTGGTCAACGACCCGCTGATCCTGATGGCGGATGAGCCTACCGGTAACCTCGATTCCAGGAGCAAGGAAGATATCGTTAATCTTTTGAAGGAGCTGAACCGCAAAGGAAAGACCGTGATCATGGTCACGCATGAGCAGGAGATGGCCGCGCACGCGGGGCGCGTGATAGTAATGCGCGACGGTAAGATTATCTCGGACAAAAAAGTGTCGCCCCCCGCCAATACCGTGTCTCCTTCCGAAAAAGATACCGCTTTGGAGGGCGCGGCCGGGGAGGTCATAGATCACGTCCTCTCGAAATCCGAGCGCCTTGCACGCGGGGCCAAATTCCTTGATTATCTGCGCCAGGCAGGCGCGGCTATGATAACGCATAAAGTCCGGTCTTTTCTTTCCATACTCGGCATATTGATCGGGGTGGGCGCGGTGATAGCCATGCTGGCCGTGGGGCAGGGCGCCAAGGATTCCATCGAAAAGGAACTTGCCTCTCTGGGGTCGAACCTGCTGATCATCCGCCCGGGTTCGGCCAAGGTGCACGGGGTGGCCATGGAAGCCGGGTCCGTGGCGAGATTTACTTTTAAAGATATCACCGCCATCGAGAAGCTGACCGATACGGTGGCCAGAGTCAGCCCCTCGGTTACAGGCAGCGGTCAACTGGTATACGGCAACAAGAACTGGAATACCCAGGTCGAAGGGGTGGGGACTTCCTACGCCGTTATCCGTTCCCTCACCCCGGAGGTAGGGAGGTTTTTCAACGATCAGGAGGTAAAGGCGCGGGAAAAAGTGGCGGTGCTGGGAACTACAGTGGTCAAGGAGCTCTTCGGCAGCGCCGACCCGGTGGGGGAAAAGGTAAAGATAAACCTGATTAATTTCAGGGTTATCGGAATACTGCCTGTCAAAGGGGGAGGCTCTTTCCGCGACCAGGACGATATCGTGTTGATCCCCGTGACCACGGCGATGTACCGCGTCTTCGGCAAGGATTACATAAACACGATATACGTGGAGGCCGGGGCGCCGGAGGTTCTTGAAGAGGCCGAGGATTCCATCTCTTCTTTGATAATAAAGACGCACCGCCTGGGAAAGAACCGGGAGGACGCCTTTCAGATACGCAATATGGCGGAGATGAAGAAAGCGATGGAAAATACCGCTCAGACGATGTCGCTCCTGCTGGGTTCGATCGCGGCGATATCTTTGCTTGTCGGCGGCATAGGCATAATGAACATAATGCTGGTATCTGTGACCGAGCGCACGCGCGAGATAGGGTTGCGTAAAGCGATAGGCGCCAACCAAAAGGATATAATGGTGCAGTTCCTGATAGAGGCGGTGTTGATGTCGCTCATCGGCGGAGCTTCCGGGATTATCCTGGGTGTCGGGACGGCGGCGCTGATCAATCTTCTGGCCGGCTGGTCTGTGAGAATAATGCCCGCCTCGGTGGCCCTGGCTACCGTCTTCTCGCTGGCGATCGGTATCCTCTTCGGTTTGTGGCCCGCCAAGAAAGCCGCGGAATTAAATCCTATAGAAGCTTTGCGGTATGAGTGATATAATATAAAAGTATGGATCACCCTCATAACGATCAGATAATTAATTCAGACAGAAAGGAACAGTTTAAAATGAACCAGCGCACAACCGGCGCGGAGCCGGTTTCATCTTCCGCATCCGACAGGAGTTTTTTCGGCTTGGGCATAGCGCCCAAGATTCTCGATATACTCGAGCGCATCAAATTCAAAGTGCCCACACCGATCCAGTATAAAGCTATACCGCTGGCCCTTCAGGGCAAGGATATAGTAGGGATAGCTCAGACCGGGACGGGGAAAACGCATTCTTTCGCCATACCCATGGTGCAGAAGCTGGTGCAGAAGCAGGGGATAGGACTGGTCCTGGCTCCGACGCGCGAACTCGCTCTGCAGATTGAGGATTCCATGAAGGGTCTCACCGGTTCCTTCGGTATGGGGACTGCTTGTCTTATCGGCGGCGCCTCCATGAGCGAGCAAATCAAAGGCCTGCGCCGTAACCCGCGTGTGATTATCGCCACCCCGGGGAGGCTGCTGGATCATATGTCGCAGTGGAACATAATGTTCGACGACCTGGTGATGCTCGTGCTTGACGAGGCCGACCGCATGCTGGATATGGGGTTCGCTCCGCAGGTAAACAGGATACTCGGGTTCCTGCCCAAGGAAAGGCAAACGATGCTTTTTTCGGCGACAATGCCGGCATCCATAATGGAGATGGCCGCTAAATACATGAAACTCCCGGTTTCGGTGGAGATTGCGCCTTCCGGGACCATAGCCGAACGGCTTACCCAGGAGTTATACATAGTTCCCAGGGACGCGAAATTGCAGCTGTTGCGTAAACTGCTAAACGATTACCACGGGTCGGTGCTTTTGTTCTCGCGCACCAAGCACGGTGCCAAGAAAATAACCCGTAGTATCAGGGATATGGGGTATAACGCCGCGGAGATACATTCCAACCGCTCGCTTTGCCAGAGGCGTGAAGCCCTGGAGGGATTCAAGTCCGGCAAGTATAAGGTCCTGGTTGCCACCGATATCGCCGCCAGGGGAATAGACGTGAACGGGATCGAACTGGTGATAAATTACGATATCCCGGAGGACGCCCAGAATTACGTGCATCGCATCGGACGCACCGGCAGGGCGGGGCATAAAGGCCATGCGGTCTCTTTCGCCACTCCCGACCAGAAACGCGACGTGATGGAGATAGAAAAGCTGATTCGGGCGAATCTCCCCATATCCAAACATCCCCAGGTCCCTACTGCGCAATTCCAGGATAACGTCGGGAAGCAGCCTGTCCGTCATCCCGGGCACAGGCCGGGCGGCAGGCATCAATCCGGCGGAGGTTTCGGACACAAGCGTCAAGGAGGAGGGCGCGGTTTCCCGCATAAGCGGTAACCCGTTTTCTGAGGCAGGCGTTTTTCGCGCGGAGGAAAGTTTTGCGCTGCGCGCTTTTTGTTAAAAATTGCTCAAAATTATAGTTGACAAATCGGTAAAAAAGTGTATACTCCATTTGTGGCATATCAGAGGTGTGATGTCCTTGACCGGAAAGGTTTATGGATGATTAACCTTCCGGTTTTTTTATGACCGGCCTCTGAGAGGATGTCATAATATGAAGGGAAGGAGGTAGTGCAAAATGGCAAGAGGTAAAGTGAAGTGGTTCTCGAACCAAAAAGGTTATGGATTTATTACTCCCGAATCGGGAAGTGATGTATTCGTGCATCACAGCGCGATCCAGGGTGAGGGTTATAAATCTTTAGAGGAGGGCCAGGAGGTCGAATTCGAAATTGAGAAGGGACCGAAAGGCGAGCAGGCGACTAAAGTAGTCAAGCTGTAACCTTGAACCGTAAAAGGCCCGGCTGAATAAGCCGGGCCTTTTTTTTTGATCTTCCCGCGGCATCGGAGTCATGAACAAAGCGCGCGCCGCCGTCCTATATGTAATAATAGATTGACAAAGACATAAAACAAAAATATACTCAAATTTAAAGGCTCTTTCCCTGCCAGTTTTTCAGGGCGCGTTTAGAAAAGCCTGGGGATTGGAAGGCGACAAAGCCTTTTTTGTTGGAATACTCTAACCCGTGATTCGTGAAAAGGCCCGGGTCGTTTCCCGCGATCCTATTGCGAATTACGATATCAACCGGGTTTTCTCATGGGGCTTCTTAAGATAGATAAGAAAAAAAACCACGGTTACCCTCAACAGAAGCCGCAGGTCCTGGATTTTGACTACATAAACTGCCCCAAAGAAATACTCCTCGAAAAACTGCGCACTTCGGAAAAAGGACTGCCGGAGCAGGAGGCGCAGGACCGCCTGGAAGAATACGGTCTTAACGAGCCGGCGAGGAAAAAGAAGCGCACGGTCTTCATCCAGATCCTCTCTAAATTCGCCAATCCTCTCGTTATAGTGCTTTTGATAATCGGCGCCTTTTCTCTTTTCTTCGGAGAGAAAATAAGCGCTCTGCTGGTCGGCTTGATGGCCGTGATGAGCGTCCTGCTTTCTTTTATACAGGAGTACCGCGCCGGGAAGGAGGCGGACAGATTGAGCGAAATGGTGCGCGCGACCGCCACCGTTTACAGGAACGGACGCTCCAAGGAGATCAAGATACGGGAGCTTGTCCCGGGAGACATTGTGGACATCTTCGCCGGCGATATGATCCCGGCGGACCTGCGCATAATTTCCTGCAAAGACCTGTTCATCAACCAGGCCTCCCTTACCGGAGAGTCTTTCCCCATAGAGAAAACTTCCAGTCCTGCAACGGGGAAGAGTGATTCCGCCTCCGATATGGGCAATATCGTTTTTATGGGCTCCAGCGTGGTCAGCGGCACCGCTCTCGGCGTGGTCATCAAGACCGGTATCTCCACCAGGTTCGGAGAGATGTCCCGTCGCCTGGCGACTATGAGGGTGGAGACCAGCTTCGACAAAGGTGTGCACAGCTTTACCTGGTTGATGATCCGCGCGATGTTCTTTATGGTCATTTTCATATTTGCCGTCAACGCTATGCGCCGCGGCAGTTGGATCGAATCACTGCTCTTTTCTCTCGGCGTGGCGGTCGGGTTGACGCCGGAGATGCTGCCGATGATCGTGGCGATAAATCTTTCCAAAGGCGCGATCGCCATGTCGAAAAAGGACGTTATCGTCAAGCGCCTCAATTCCATCCAGAATTTCGGCGCTATGGATATCATCTGTACGGATAAGACCGGGACGCTGACCATGGACAAGATAGTCCTGGAGAAGCATTGCGACGTGGTCAGGAAAGAGGACGACGGCGTTCTGCGCTTCGCCTACATAAACAGCTATTACCAGACCGGCCTGAAGAACTTGCTGGATAGGGCCATTCTCAAGCACGAAAAACTGCTGGTGCGCCAGTACAAAAAAGTTGATGAGGTCCCTTTCGATTTCTCCCGCAGGATAATGTCGGTGGTGGTGGAAACGGACGGCATCCACAGGTTGATCTCAAAGGGCGCTCCGGAGGAGATATTCAAGCGCTGCTCCGGTTACGAACTCGACGGGGAACTGATGGAGATGGACCCGTTGATACTCTCCGATCTCAAAGAGGAATATGAGAACCTAAGTGCCGACGGCTTCCGGGTGCTGGCGATCGCGTATAAGGACATTCCTCAGAAAAAAGAAGCCTATTCCAGGGATGACGAAAAAGAACTGATCTTGACCGGTTACGTGGCTTTTCTCGACCCGCCCAAACCGAGCGCCAGGCGAGCCATCATCGCCCTGCGAAAGCTCGGCGTGGACTTCAAGGTGCTGACCGGCGATAACGAGATGGTCACCAAGAAGATCTGCAGCGAAGTGGGGCTGAACGTGCAGGGGCTGGTCACCGGGGA
>JBAZDY010000068.1:0-8606 GCA_041654215.1 Candidatus Omnitrophota bacterium | reverse complement strand
CAGCCTGACTTTATAGCTCATATCTTCATCGCCCTCCTGGCTTCTTCGAGCGTGGCCGCGGCGACGGCCGAGGCCTTGGCGGCGCCTTCCCTGAGCACGTCCTCTATGTACCCGGATTTATTCAACAGTTCCGCCCGTTTCTCCCTCAGAGGAGAGAGTATCCCGCCGAGTTTCACGGCGAGCATCTTTTTGCATTCCGTGCACCCTATGGATGCATTCCGGCAGGAGTCCGCGGTCTCCCGCGCCTTCTCAGGCCAGAAGACAGAGTAATAAGAAAAAACGTTGCACACTTCCGGGTGGCCTTTATCCGATTTGCGCGCGCGCGCCGGATCGGTAATCATCGAAGAGACTTTGGCGAAAACGGCAGCGTCGTCGTCGGAAAGATAAACGGCGTTGCCGTAACTCTTGCTCATCTTTCTGCCGTCCAAGCCGGGCAGGCGCGGACTGTCGGTCAGAAGCGCGCCGGGCTCGGGGAATACCGCGAGTCCGTAAAGACTGTTGAACCTGCGGGCAATCTCCCTGGTAAGCTCCAGATGAGGAAGCTGGTCCTCCCCGACCGGCACTTTATCCGCCTTGTAAAGAAGTATGTCGGCGGCCTGCAGAACCGGATAACCGAGAAAACCGTAAGTGTTGAGGTCGCGGGTGGTCACTTCCCGCAACTGCTCTTTGTAAGTGGGGCACCGCTCAAGCCAGCCGAGGGGAACTAAACAGGAGAGAATCATGTTCAGGTCGAGGTGCTGTCCGACCCTGGACTGAATAAAAACACTGCATTTGGAAGGATCGATGCCTGCGCTGAGCCAGTCTGCGACGTTATCGATTATGTTCCCCGGCATGAGAGACGGGTCTTCATACTCCCCCATCAGGGCGTGCCAGTCGGCTGCCATAAAAAAACATCTGTACTCTTCCTGGAGCTTAACCCAGTTGGCGAGCGCGCCGACAAGGTGCCCCAGGTGGAGTTTTCCGGTAGGGCGTATGCCGCTCAATATGGTCTGCTTCATAGAACAGGTGCCGCCTTTTAAAGAAGCGCTAAAGTTTTCTGGCGATCCTTTCGATGTTGTACGTTTCTATGACGTCGCCCTCCTGGAAAGCGTCGAACTCGCCCAGCGAGATACCGCATTCGAATCCTTCGTTAACTTCCTTGACGTCGTCCTTGAAACGCTTCACCGAGGAGATCTTCCCTTCGTAAACCTGTTCTCCGTTGCGCAGGAGCGAAGCCGCGGCGTTCCTCTGTATGCGCCCCTTGACCACCATGCAGCCGGCGATCGTCCCTCCTTTGGAGAGCCGGAATACCTTACGCACATCCACCCTGCCCTGGAATATTTTCTTCAGTTTCGGTTCCAGCATTCCCTCCAGGGCGGCCTTTATCTCATTACCGAGCTCGTAAATTATGTTGTATATTCTTAGGTCTACGCCTTCTCTGACGGCCATATCCTTTGCCATGTCGTCCGCGGTGACATTGAACCCCATAACCAGGGCGTCGGAGGCCGCCGCCAGAACCACGTCGGAAGAATTTATGTTTCCCACACCGGCGTGCATTATCTCCATCTTGATCTCGTCCACCGCCATCTTTACTATGATGTCCTTGATCGCTTCCAGCGAACCCTGGGTGTCGCCTTTGATGATCAACTTGAGCTCTTTGACGATGCCTTCTTTTATCTTGGCGTGCAGGTCCTCCAGACTGATACGCTTGGGTACCTTGACCTGGCGCAGGCGCTCCTCTTCCTGTCTCTTCAGAGCGATGTCCCTGGCGGCCTTTTCGTCCGGCACGACGAAAAACTGCTCGCCGGCCTGCGGCACACCGGACAACCCGAGTATCTCCACCGGGAACGAAGGAGGCGCCGACTGGACGTTGCGGCCGTGGTCGTCGAACATCGCCTTCACCTTGCCGTATTGCCTGCCGACGATAATGGTATCGTTGGCATTCAGGGTCCCTTCCCGAACCAGCAGGGTGCAGACTGTTCCGCGGTGCCTGCTAAGCTCCGCTTCCAGCACTATGCCTTTCCCAGGCTTGCCGGGATTGGCTTTCAATTCGAGCATCTGCGCTTCCAGAAGTATCATCTCCAGCAGATCATCTATGCCTTGACCGGTCTTCGCGGAGACCGGAACAGTAATGGTCTTGCCTCCCCAGTCCTCCGAGGCCAGATTCATATCGGCCAATTGTTTCTTTACTCTGTCAAGGTTGGCTTGGGCCTTGTCCACCTTGTTCAGGGCCGTGATAATGGAGACCCCGGCCGCGCGGCTATGGTCTATCGCCTCCACGGTCTGCGGCATAACGCCGTCGTCGGCGGCGACGACAAGCACCACTATGTCGGTAACGCCGGCCCCGCGGGCGCGCATCGCGGTAAATGCCTCGTGACCGGGAGTATCTATAAAAGTTATCTCGCCGTTATTCAGCACCACGCGGTAGGCGCTCATATGCTGGGTAATGCCTCCATGCTCCGAATCAGCCACCTTCGTCTTCCTGATGGCGTCCAGCAGCGACGTTTTACCGTGGTCGACGTGCCCCATGAACGTAACTATGGGAGCGCGCGGCTTCAGCAATTCTTTCCTGTCCGGCGCGCTGTGCATACCCAGAGCGGTTTCCTCTACGCCCGGGGCCGGCACGAACTTAAATCCGTATTTCGTGCAGAGCTGACAAACCGTCGGTTCATCGAGCAACTGGTTTATGGTCGCCATAATCCTAATATCCATAAGACTTTTAAGAAGAACGGAAGGTTTTTCCTGCATCTTTACCGCAAGATCCTTCACGGCGATGGGTATCTCCAGGAGCAGTTCTCTTTCTTTTGATTCTTCCTGCGCCTGCGCGGCAGGTTTCGGTGCGGGAGCCGGGGTCTTCTTCTGTTCTGCCGGCACCTGGTCTTTGACCGCCGGCTGCCGGACCTGCGCTGTTACCGCCGCAACTTTATGCTCCGGGACGACTTTATGCTGAGGAACCGCCTCTGCCGTTTGCGGTTTGGTTGCTCCGGGCTTTGCCGGCGCGGCGGGAGCGGCCTTCTTACGCGCGGCGGTTACCAGCTTACGCGCCGGTTTAACGGCGGCAGGAGCCTTGAGCGCGATATCCCCGGCTTGCGGCGCCTCTTTTTTCTTTATGCTGCGTTTCGCGGGTTTGACTGCGGGCGTCTTTACGGCGGCCTTTTTGTGAACCGCGGCGCTTTTCTTCAAATCCCTGGACTCTTCCTTTTTCTCTTTTTTCGTATCTTTCTTTTTGGTCATATCGGTAAAATCTCTCGGTTCAACACGCTGAACTCTATTTATTTAAAAGACCTTTCGCTTCGGTTATGAGTTTTTCCGCTTTCTTCTCTCCTATTCCCTTGACTTTAACCAGATCCTCCACCGCAGCCCCGGCTATGTCGCTGAGAGAATTGAATCCGGCCTCTTTCAGGGCCGCGACGGTCTTTTCTCCCGCTCCCGGCAGGGACTTCAGTCCCGCCATTTCTTCCTGCTCCGGCGCGCCGTCTCCGGCCTGGACCTGAGAGGAAGCGGTCTCGGCGGCATCTTTTGCGCTCGTCGCTCCCGCCGCTTTGTTTTCCCCCTCCAAAAGACTGCTCTTGGTGCGGATATCAAGCTCCCAGCCGATCAGCTTGGAGGCCAAACGCACATTCTGGCCGTGCTTGCCGATGGCCAGGGATAACTGGTCGTCGTCAACTATAACCTGCGCTTTCAGATTCTCCTTGTCGAGTTTGATCTCGCTGATCTTTGCCGGAGAAAGCGCGGCTTTGATGTATTCGCGGATGTCGTCGTTATACCTGACTATGTCTATCTTTTCCCCGCCGAGTTCGTTTACGATATTGCGCACGCGGTTGCCGCGCATGCCTACGCAGGCGCCCACGGAATCGACCTTGTCGTTCTTGGACCAAACGGCAATCTTGGTGCGCTCCCCGGCCTGTCTGGCCATGGATTTTATCTCCACTATGCCGTCGAATATCTCCGGTACCTCGAGTTCAAAGAACTTCTTCACCATATTGGGATGGGCCCTGGAAAGTATGATCTGCGGCCCTTTGGTCTCTTTCCTGACCTCCACCACATAAGCCCTGATGCGCTGTCCCTGCTTGAACTCCTCCCGGCTGGACTGTTCCCTTTTGGGGAGTATCCCTTCCGCTTTTCCCAGCAGATCCACGATGATGTTGCCTTTCTCGAACCTGTAAACGGTGCCGGAAACGATCTCTCCCACCCTGCCGTTGAACTCGCTGAAAATTACCTCCTTTTCAGCCTCCCGGATCTTCTGTATGATCACCTGCCTGGCGGTAGATGCCGCGATACGGCCGAAATCTATGGAGTCTATCTCCTTACCGTCCCTGAAGGCCTTTATCCCGCCGTTTTTGGGATCTATCTCGACGGTAATATTGTCTTCCTGCTCGGCGTCCAGCACCTTGCGCGCTGCGCTGACGAGAGCGCTCTGCACGGCTTCCAGCAGGACTTCCTTCTTTATCCCTTTTTCTCTTTCAATCTGTTCTATTATAGCAACCAATTCCTGACTCATACCCAATCACTCCCTATTCCTGTTCAACACCTGTTTTGCCATATTTATGATCCCGAAAGGCACATTTATCGCTTCGCCGTTAATCTCCGCTTCAACGTATTCCTCACAAACCTGTTTCAAGGTGCCTTCCGGCTCTACTTTACCGCCAACAGGCTCTTTGAGAAAAAAATGCACAAGCGCGCCTCTGCATCTGGAGAAGTCGCTGCGGGTCCGCAGGGGTCTGTCCGCTCCCGGAGAAGAAACCTCCAGGGAATAATCCAGGCCGCCCGTCCCCTCGAATGCCGCGTCGATAACGCGCGTCAGTTCCCGGTTGGCCCCGGCGCACTCGTCCATACTTATGCCTCCCTCGCGCCTGTCCGCGAATATGCGCAAGGCAAAAATACGGCCTTCAACACGACAGGAATATTCCACTATCTCCAGGCCGCGGCCGCTGAAATATTCCTCAACCAGCGCTTTTAAACGCGTTTCCATGCCCCATTCTTCCATTTTAACAGAAACCCTCTTAAGAATCCAGCACCCTTTTATAAATTTCCTCTTTGCCGGCCAAAAGTTTCTCGCTGCTTCCGCGCGCCTTCAACTCCAGCCTGCCGCTTCCGGCCGCCTCTTTACCGACAATTATCTGCAGCGGGAAACCCAGGAGCTCGGCGTCCTTGAATTTAACGCCGGCGCGCTCTTGACGGTCGTCCAGAATGACCTCCACTCCGCGTGAGGAAAGATCGTTGTAAACCTCGCCGGCCTTGGCGGCGATAACAGGATTGGTCATATCCAGCGCGGAGATCACCACCTTGTAAGGACTGATCTGCCCGGGCCAGACGATCCCGGCCTGATCGTGGTTCTGCTCTATCACGGCGGCCATCAGACGGGACACGCCGATACCGTAACATCCCATTATTATCGGATGCTGTTTACCGTCCTCATCCGTGAAATTGGCCCCCAGCGCCGCGCTGTATTTGGTCCCGAGCTTGAAGATGTGCCCGATCTCCAGCGTGCCGTGTTTCTTCATCTCAGCCCCGCATGACGGACATTTTCGCTCTTCACCGGAAGCCGGGTATGTTTTCGCGCAACACGGGCAGCAAAATACGCTGTCCTCTCCGCTTGCCGCCGGCACCATGAATTCATGAGACACCTTGCCTCCCATGACCCCGGAATCCGCCTCTACCGCCATTACCTTCAAGCCGCAGGAAGCGAATATGCGCAGATAGGCTTCATACATATTACGGTAATTCTTCTCCAGGCCCTCCTCGTCGCGGTCGAAACTGTAGGCATCTTTCATTATGAACTCGCAGGACCGGACCACCCCGAAACGCGGACGTATCTCGTCGCGGTATTTGGTCTGTATCTGATAGAGCACCACCGGCAGCTGACGGTAGGAATTCACGGTAGAACGCACCAGGTCGGTAATCACCTCTTCATGCGTCGGCCCGAGGCATATATTACGGCCTCTCCTGTCTACGAACCTGATCATAATATCGGCAATATCTTTCTCACGGCCGGACCTCGTCCAGAGGTCTATAGGCTGCAGGGCCGGTAAAAGCAGTTCCGCCGCCCCGGCGCTCTCCATCTCGCGCCGCAGGAGGCGGCAGATATTATTCAGCACGCGCAGGCCCAACGGTAAATAGGAATAGACCCCGGAAACAAGCATGCGTATCAATCCTGCCCTCAGCATCAACTGGTGGCTGACCGACTCCGCTTCCTGCGGGGTCTCTTTAAGAGTAGGGATGAATGACTTCGTCCATAACATAACCGTATCCTCTTATTTTATGCGTTGACTATCCGCTCATCTTTCTTATTTCAGACAAAAGCGCCGGCAGGCAATTTTCGTATTTCACTTTTCCGCAGGGCTTGCCGGATTTGAAGAGTAGTCCCTCTTTTTTGCCGAAAGCGATGCCTATATCGGCAGCAGAAGCCTCTCCGGGGCCGTTTACCACGCAGCCCATCACGGCAATCTTGAGATGCCTGCCTCTCTGCGCAGGCATGGCGGAGATCGCCCGCCCAAGTTCCCTAACCGTCCCGGCGAGATCCACTTCGCACCTGCCGCATGTCGGGCAGCTTATTACCTCATGGCCGAAGGTACGCGCTCCTGCGGCCTCCAGGATAAGCTTGGCCGCCCTGACTTCCTGCTGGGGGGTGTCGGTAAGAGATACTCTCATTGTATCACCGATCCCGTTCAATAGCAATGCCCCTATGGCGACTGAAGACTTGACAAGACCATGCCCCGGCAGGCCGGTGGCTGTGACCCCCAGATGCAGGGGATAATCGCATAAAGAGGACATTCTGGTGTAAGCGTCGACGGTCTCCCCCGCGCAAGACGCCTTTAACGAAACCACCATCCGCGACAACCCTTCATCCTCAAGGATACGCAGGTAATGCAAAGCCCCCTTTACCATACGGGAGACCGTATCCCCTTTCCCGGCCGGCAGAGAACCTGAATTTATACCGAGGCGCACGGCGACACCGGCTGAGAGAGCGGCCGCGGCCACCTGCGCCAGATTCTTCCTGTCGCTGATATTGCCGGGATTTATCCTGATCTTGTCCACGCCGCTGCGTATCGCCTCCAGCGCCAAGCGCCAGTCGAAATGTATGTCGGCCACCACCGGCATTTTCGTCAGGCGCTTTATCCTGCGCAGCGCCAGCGCGTCCTCCGCGTCCTTGACGGAAAGACGGATTATTTCGCACCCTTCCTTTTCCAGCAGGCGCAGCTGGGAGGCGACCTTGCCGACGCAAGAGGTCTTGACTTTAGTCATGGATTGTATTGCCACCGGATTGTTGCCGCCGATCCGCACCCCGCCGATCCGCACCGTTCTGGTCTTGCGTCTTTTCATCTTATCCCTCTTTTTGCAACCGCCGTTCACCGGAAAAAGTATTTGATCCTGTCGCCGAAAAATCTCAATACGTCGTTGTAAGTCACGAACACCGCCATCAGTATAAGGGCATACATACCCGCATTGCCGACAATGTTCTCCGCCCTTGCCGAAAGCGGCCGGCCGCGCAGTTTTTCCAGCAGAAGGAACGCCAGATGCCCCCCGTCGAGCACCGGGAACGGAAGAAGGTTGAATATGGCCAGGCTGAGGCTCAGCACCGCGGCCAGGCTCAACACCGCGCTTATCCCGACGCTGACCGCCTTGGAGGTTATCACGAATATGCCGACAGGCCCGGTCACTGAATCCCTCAGCGATAACCTGCCGGTTATCATCCACCAGAACGCTTTATACGTCAATACCGTCAATTCTCCCGAACGCAGGACGCCCTGGCGCACGGACTCGATGAAACCGCGTTTTATCACCAGCGTTTCTTCCGCGGGAGAAACCCCAAGGAAGACCCCGGACTTTACCCCTGTTGCGGGGCCGGCCTTAAGCCGGACATCCAGTTCAAGACTCTTCCCGTCCCTGTCAACGACCACCAGCACGTTACCGGAAGACTGTTTGAGCCGCATCAATCGCTGGACGTCCTCCCAGTAAAGGGTCTTGCTCCCGTCTATGGAAATTATCCTGTCCCCTTTTAGCATGCCGGCCGCCTGCGCCCCGTAACCGTCCAAAACCAGGCCGATCTTCGTGCCGAGAGACGGATAACCGATCCAGAAAACCAGGATGAAACAGATTATCCCGGTGAGATAATTCATAAAAGGGCCGCAGGCTACGATCAAGGCGCGTTTGAACACCGGCTGGGAACAATATTCGTCCCTGCCGCCTTTCGCCTCCCCGGCCGCGTCGCCGGCCATCTTAACGAACCCGCCGAGCGGCACGGCGCAAAGCGAATACAAGGTACCGTTGACCGTCTTGCCGAACAGGACCGGGCCGAACCCCAGTGAAAATCTCTCCACCCTCACCCCGGCGCGCTTCGCCATCAGAAAATGTCCCAATTCATGCACGAAGATGAGCGCGCCGAGAAGTATAACGAAAATCAACAGAGAAAACATATTTTATTTACGCCTCCTGCGGAGGAAATACTCCGCCTTCTGTCTGGCCCAGGCGTCGGCCTCGAAGACCGCTTCCAGGGAATCGTCTCCCCGGTCTTTGTGCGCCTCCATTACCAAAGAAACCACGGCCGGGATGTCCATAAAACCTATTCCGCCGGAAATGAAAGCCGCCACGCAGGATTCATTCGCGGCGTTCATTACAGCCGGCAG
>JBAZDY010000067.1:0-8618 GCA_041654215.1 Candidatus Omnitrophota bacterium | reverse complement strand
AATCTTCGCTCCCGTGCGCCTGACCGTATCCACTATCTCTTCGACTGTCTGATCCAGTAAGCGGTGGTCGTATGCTTTAAGTTTTATGCGTATTTTCTGATTCATCGGTTGTTCCGTTCAGTCTCCGCTCCTCCGCGGCCGGCCGTAAGGACCGGCCGCGGAAGCCGAAGATCATTCTTCCGTATTAAGCGATTATCTCGGTGACTACTCCTGCGCCGACGGTATGACCGCCTTCGCGTATAGCGAAACGAGACTCTTTTTCCATGGCGATAGGGGTTATCAGCTCCACTTCAAATTGCACGTTATCCCCCGGCATTACCATTTCCACACCCTGTGGAAGTTTGGACGAGCCGGTGACGTCGGTCGTGCGGAAATAGAACTGCGGCCTGTACCCGGAGAAGAACGGGGTGTGTCTGCCGCCCTCTTCCTTGGTCAGGATGTAAACCTGCGCCTTGAACTTGGTATGCGGGGTGATCGACTTCGGCGCGGCGATTACCATCCCGCGCTCGATGTCTTTCTTGTCCACGCCTCTGAGCAGAAGCCCGACGTTGTCTCCGGCCTGCCCTTCGTCCAAGGTCTTCCTGAACATCTCTATTCCGGTGACGACGCTCTTCTTGACTTCCGGACGCAACCCGATTATCTCGACTTCGTCGTTGACCTTGACCTTGCCGCGCTCGATCCTTCCGGTACCGACGGTTCCGCGGCCCTCGATCGTGAACACATCTTCCACCGCCATCAGCATCGGCTTATCCAGTTCGCGGGTCGGCAGCGGGATGAACTCATCGGCCGCCTTAACCAGCTCCAGGATAGGCGCCGCTTCAGGGCTGTTGGGATCGGTACACTGCAACGCTTTCAGGGCGCTCCCCTTGATGATCGGGGTCTTGTCTCCCGGATAGCCGTACTTGGTGAGCAAATCCCTGATCTCCATCTCCACCAGGTCGAGCAATTCCTTGTCGGTTACGATATCGACCTTGTTCAGGAAGACTACCATCGCCGGAACGTTGACCTGCCTGGCCAAGAGGATATGCTCCCTGGTCTGAGGCATCGGGCCGTCGGCGGCTGAAACCACCAGTATGGCCCCGTCCATCTGAGCCGCGCCGGTGATCATGTTCTTTATGTAATCCGCGTGTCCCGGGCAATCGATATGCGCGTAATGCCTGTTGTCGGTCTCGTATTCCACGTGGGCGACCGAAATCGTAACAACCTTGGTCTCGTCCCTTACCGTGCCGCCCTTGGCGATATCGGCATATTCCCTTGCCTGCGCTTTTCCCATCTTCGAAAGAACATGGGTAATGGCTGCCGTCAGGGTGGTCTTGCCGTGATCGATGTGGCCGATTGTACCTATGTTCGCGTGCGGTTTACTTCTCACAAACTTCTCTTTAGCCATTACGTCACCTCCTAAGTTTAATTATGCACCCTTGCGTGAACTTATTCCTGCCACTATTTTCTCTGATATATATGAAGGCACCTCTGCGTAGAACGAAGGCTCCATTGTATAAGACGCGCGCCCTTGTGTCAAGGATCTCAACACGGTAGCGTAATTGAACACCTCCGACAACGGCACGTGCGCTCTTATAGCCCTTACGTTGCTTCTGGGAGTTATCGAGATTATCTTGGCGCGCCGAGAGCTGAGGTCGCCGATGACCGATCCCATGAATTCCTCCGGGGTGGTCGCCTCCAGGTCCATGATCGGCTCAAGCAGGAATGACTTCGCCTTCGCCAAACCCTCTTTCAACCCGATGCTTGCCGCCATCTTGAACGACATCTCGGATGAATCGACGTCATGATACGAACCGTCAACCAGGGTGACTTTTATATCGGTGACCGGATAACCGGCGAGGATACCGCTTTTCGCCGTCTCAAAAATACCCTGTTTCACGGCCGGGATATACTCCTGCGGGATCGCTCCTCCTTTTATCTTGTTCTCGAAAGTGACCCCCAGTCCGGGCGCTTCCTGAGGTTCCACGTCTATGACCACGTGGCCGTACTGGCCGCGGCCGCCGCTCTGCTGGATAAACTTTCCGGTCACGTTCACTTTCTGGCGTACGGTCTCGCGGTAAGCTACCTGAGGCACCCCCACCTGCACATCAACGTTGAACTCTCGCAGAAGGCGGTCGGTGATGATCTCCAGATGCAGCTGCCCCATCCCCGACATCAAGGTCTGACCGGTCTCCTGGTTATAAGTGATGCGGAAAGTCGGGTCTTCGTCGGACAGTTTGTGCAGCGACATACCGAGCCGCTCCTGATCGCTCTTGGTCTTTGGCTCGATAGACTGAGAAAGCACCGGCTCCGGGAATTTCATCGCTTCCAGCAGGATCTGATTGTTCTCGTTGCAAAGGGTATCTCCTGTCTTGGTATCCTTCAGTCCCACTACGGCCACGATGTCCCCTGCGTAGGCCGCTTCGATTATCTCCTGACGGTTGGAGTGCATCTTCAAGAGCTTGGTCACGCGCTCCTTCACCCTTCGAGCGGCGTTATAAATATAAGTCCCGGAAGTCAGCGTCCCGGCGTAAATCCTGGTATAATTCAGTTTTCCCACGAACGGATCGGTGGCTATCTTGAAGCACAACGCTGTCAGAGGCGCGTCGTCTTCGGTCGTGATCTCCTCAAAATCCCCGCTGTCAGGCTTTGTCCCTTTGATGGGCGGCAGATCCAGGGGCGAAGGCAGATAGTCGCATACCGCGTCCAGCAGCAGCTGCACGCCTTTGTTCTTGAAAGAGGTACCGCAAAGCACCGGCACGAATTTGTTCTCGATTACGCCTTTGCGCACTGCCTTCTTTATCTCCTCGGCCCCAATCTCCTGCCCGCCGAGGTATTTCTCCATGATCCCGTCGTCCGCCTCGGAAAGCCTCTCCAGCATTTCGCCGCGCAGGCGCTCGGCCTCGGCCTTCAATTCATCCGGCCATCCCGGGACGACCTCCCGCTCTTTTCCGAGATCATCCTTGTAAATAACGGTCTTCTTTTCTATAAGATCAAGAATGCCTTTGAAGTTCTCCTCCTGGCCGTAATTGAACTGTATGGCCGAGGCATTCGCCCCGAGTTTATCGTGTATCTGTTTGATCACCTCGCGCATGCTGCTGCCGGTCCTGTCCATCTTGTTGATGTAGGCTATGCGCGGGACATGGTAACGTTCTGCCTGGCGCCAGACCGTCTCTGACTGCGGCTCAACTCCGCCGACTCCGCAGAAAACCACCACGGCTCCGTCAAGGACCTTGAGTGAACGCTCCACCTCCACGGTAAAATCCACGTGTCCGGGGGTGTCGATTATATTGATGAAACAATCCTTCCAGCGGCAGGTGGTGGCGGCCGCGGTGATGGTAATGCCGCGCTCCTGCTCCTGCGGCATCCAGTCCATGACGGCGTTGCCGTCGTGCACTTCCCCGATCTTATAAGTCTTGCCGGTATAAAAAAGAATGCGTTCGGTAGTGGTGGTCTTCCCGGCATCAATGTGCGCGATGATACCGATATTCCTTAATTTATCTAAAGGTATCTGTCTGGCCATATTCTTTCCCTTACCACCTGAAATGGGCAAAAGCCTTGTTAGACTCAGCCATTTTGTGGGTATCGTCCCTCTTCTTTATGCTCGAGCCTTCGTTTTTATAGGCCGCTATAATCTCATCGGCCAGCCTCTGATCCATGGACTTGCCTTTCTTGCCGCGGGCGAAGTCCCTTATCCAGCGCAGGGCTATCGAGGTGCCGCGCTCCTGCCGGACTTCGATCGGGACCTGGTAGGTGGCGCCGCCGACCCTGCGGGGTTTGACTTCCAGCCTGGGCCTGGCGTTGTCTATTGCCTTGTGGAATATCTTTAGGACATCCGGCTCGTTCAAGTGCTGTCTGACGATCTCGAAAGCCCCGTATACTATGCTTTCCGCAACGGACTTCTTGCCCTCATACATCACCATATTTATAAACTTGCCGACGATCTTGCTGTTGAACTTCGGATCAGCCGCTATTTCCTTTTCTTGTGCCTTTCTTCTTCTCATATCGCTGCTACGCTCCTATTTAAGCTTTAGGCCTTTTGGCTCCGTATTTAGACCGGGACTTCCTGCGCGCGCTTACTCCAGCGGCGTCGAGACTGCCCCTGACTATATGATACCTTACACCGGGGAGGTCCTTGACGCGTCCGCCCCTGACCAGGACGATCGAATGCTCCTGAAGATTGTGCCCTTCCCCAGGGATGTAGGCGGTGACTTCTATGCCGGTGGTGAGCCTGACCCTGGCTATCTTGCGCAAAGCCGAGTTGGGCTTTTTCGGGGTCATCGTCCTGACCTGCAGGCACACGCCCCGGCGCTGCGGGCATGCCTTCAAAGCAGGAGACTTCGTCTTCTTTTTCTTGGAGATCCTACCTAACCTGATTAGCTGTGTGATTGTCGGCATATATTTATTCCTTTACGGTTTCTTCTGCGGCAACAGGCTCTGCGGCCTCCACAGGCACGGCATCTGCTGAC
Organism: Candidatus Omnitrophota bacterium; assembly: GCA_041654215.1. GTDB lineage: Bacteria > Omnitrophota > Gorgyraeia > Gygaellales > Profunditerraquicolaceae > Undivivens. The sequence continues at coordinate 4,170 of JBAZDY010000067.1, read as the reverse complement.
TTTTGCATTTTTATTTCCCGGTGGGTATGGAATCCCGTTCCTGCCGGGATCAAATGTCCCACGATAACGTTCTCTTTCAGACCAAACAGATCGTCTTTCTTGCCGGCAGCCGCGGCCTCGGTCAGGACGCGCGTGGTCTCCTGGAAGCTTGCCGCGGATATGAAACTGTCCGTAGTCAGCGAAGCCTTGGTGATACCCAGCAGCAACGGAGTCGCCGAGGCCGGTTTGCCGCCCTTTTTCAGCACTTCCGCGTTAGCCTGCCTGAATGTCCACTTGTCCACCTGCTGCCCCACCAGGAACTCGCTGTCCCCGGGGTTTTCTATACGGACCTTTTTAAGCATCTGTCTGATGATAACTTCAATATGCTTGTCGTTTATGCGTACGCCCTGCAGGCGGTAAACCTCCTGTACCTCGTTGACCAGGTACTCCTGCAGCACCTTGTCGCCGCAGACACGCAGGATGTCCTGCAGGACCACCGGTCCGTCGGTGAGCTGCTGGCCGGCCGCGACCTTGTCCGCCTTGTAAACGTTGGGGTGTTTTCCGTGCGGGATGACATACTCCCTTGACATCCCTGTCGGGGACTTGACGACAATCACCCTCTGGCCTTTTTTCGTCTCACCGAATTCTATGAACCCGTCGATCTCGCTGATAACGGCCGGGTCTTTCGGCCTTCTGGCCTCGAACAGCTCCGCCACGCGCGGCAAACCGCCGGTGATATCCCTGGTCTTGACGACCAATCTGGGTATCTTGGCCAGCATGTCTCCGGCGTCGACCGTCTGGCCGTCCTTGACGAGTATATGCGCTCCGACGCTGATCGGATATATGCCCATCACCTCGCCGGCCGCGCTTGTAATGACGATCTGCGGATGGAACTCCTGCTTGTGCTCGACCACTATGCGTTCGGTCAACTTTGTGACCGGATTAAGTTCTTCTTGTATGGTCTGGCCTTCCTTGATATCCTCGTATTTTACTTTACCGCCGACCTCGGTAAGGATCGGGATCGTATACGGATCCCAGCGCACGAAAGCCACGCCCTTGTTGATCTCCGCCCCGTCGGCCGCGCTGATGAAAGCCCCCTGAGGAACGGTATAGCGTTCGAACTCCCTGCCCTGTCCGTCGTTGATGCTGATGCTCCCGTTCCTGTTGAGTACCACGAACTCCTTGTTCTTTTCGGTGACGCGCAGGCTGTGATACTTTACCGTGCCCTTGTTCTTGGACTTGTAGAGCGACTGCTCTACGGTCCTGGACGCCGTGCCTCCTATATGGAACGTTCTCATCGTCAGCTGCGTGCCCGGCTCGCCGATACTCTGCGCGGCCACGACGCCCACGGCGTCTCCGACCTCGACCAGCCTTCCGCTGGCGAGGTTGCGGCCGTAGCACTTTGAGCAAACTCCCCTGCCGGATTCGCATGTAAGAACGCTGCGGATACGTATGCGCTCTATGCCGAGCCTCTCGATCATCTCCGCCTTCTCCTCCGTGATCTCCGAACCCTGCTCGACGATAACCTCGTCGGTGATGATATCCACGACGTTATCGAGCGCGACGCGCCCGGCGATGCGGTCCTTGAGGCTGACCACCACTTCGTCGCCCTCGATGATTGCCGAGACGGTAATCCCGTTAAGAGTGCCGCAGTCCTCCTCCTCGATAATCACCTCCTGCGCGACATCCACCAGCCTCCTGGTAAGGTATCCGGCGTCGGCCGTCTTCAAGGCCGTGTCGGCGAGGCCTTTCCTTGCGCCGTGCGTAGAGATGAAATACTCGAGAACCGTCAGCCCCTCGCGGAAATTGGCGGTAATCGGGTTCTCGATGATCTCGCCGGAAGGCTTGGCCATCAGACCTCGCATGCCGGCGAGCTGCCTGACCTGCAGTTTAGAACCGCGGGCCCCGGAGTCGGCCATAATGAAGATCGGATTGAATTTCGGCATCTCTTTGAAAAGAAGATCGGATATCTTATCGGTTGTGTGCGTCCAGATATCGATAACCTTGCTCTTGCGTTCCCTGTCGGTAATGATACCCCGGCGGTACTGTTCTTCAACTTTGGAAACCTCCGCCCTGGATTCCTTGAGCACGTCCTGTTTCTCTTTCGGAACCAGCAGGTCGTCCATACCTATGGATATCCCGCCCAGGGTCGCGTAAATAAACCCGAGTTTCTTGCTCTCGTCGACCAGCTGGATGGTGCGCTGGTGGCCGTAACGCTTATAGCAGACGGCGACTATGTTGCCTACCAGGCCCTTATTCAACTCCCTATTGACGAAACCGAAATCGGACGGCAGTAAACGGTTAAAAATGACCCTGCCGGGAGTGGTTTCTATGATCTGTCTGCCGTCGATCCTGTTGCCTTCGGCAATGTCCATTACATGGTCGACACGCAGCCTGATCTTGGCGTGCAGGTCCGCTTCCTTGTCCTCGTAGGCGGTTATTACCTCGGAAGCGTCGGCGAAAATACGGTTCTCCCCCCTGCAGCCTTCTTTCATTTTGGTCAGGTAGGAAACACCGAGAATGATGTCCTGCGTAGGAGAAATTATCGGCCTGCCGTCGGCGGGCGAAAAAAGGTTGTTCACCGACATCATCAGCACCCGGACCTCGATCTGGGCCTCGAGAGATAGAGGCACGTGAACGGCCATCTGGTCTCCGTCGAAATCGGCGTTGAACGCCGTACAAACGAGGGGATGTATCTTTATCGCCTTACCCTCGATAAGCACCGGCTGAAAAGCCTGAATGCTCAGTCTGTGCAACGTCGGCGCGCGGTTGAGCATTACCGGATGGTCTTTAATAACCTCATCCAGTATGTCCCACACCTCTATCTTGCCGCGCTCCACCATGCGGCGCGCGCCTTTGATGGTATGCACGAAACCCTTCTCGCGGAGTTTCTTTATGATGAACGGTTCAAAAAGTTCCAGCGCCATCTGCTTGGGCAGTCCGCATTCGTTCAGATTCAATTCGGGGCCGACGACAATTACCGAACGGCCGGAATAATCCACGCGTTTGCCGAGCAGGTTCTGGCGGAAACGCCCCTGTTTACCCTTGAGCATATCGGAAAGGGACTTCAACGGACGGTTGTTGGCTGCGACCACGGCGCGGCCGTGCCTGCCGTTATCGAGCAGGGCGTCCACCGCCTCCTGGAGCATCCTCTTCTCATTGCGGATGATGATCTCCGGGGCGTTCAGCTCGATGAGTTTCTTCAAACGGTTATTGCGATTGATTACCCTGCGGTAAAGATCGTTGAGATCGGAACTGGCGAAACGCCCTCCGTCAAGCGGCACCAGCGGGCGCAGGTCGGGGGGAATCACGGGAAGTATCTCCAGGATCATCCACTCTGCCTTGTTACCGGATTTGCGGAAATCCTCGAGTATTTTTAAAGTCTTGGTATTGCGCCTGCCGCTTGTCTGCTCTTTTTCTTTGGAGAGTTCGCTGCGCAGCTGCTCGGCGTGCTTGTCGATATCCACTTCCTTCAGCAGTTCGCTGACCGCCTCGGCGCCTATCATGGCCTTGAAGCTCGCGCCGTATTTGACGACGGCTTCCTGATACTGCTCTTCAGTCAAAAGCTCCTTTTTCTTCAACGGGGAGTCGCCCGGATCAACCACCACGTATTCCTCGTAATAAATCACCTTCTCCATGTCGCGCAGACCTATGTCGAGGATAGCGGAAAGGCGCGAAGGCACCGCCTTGAAAAACCAGATATGCGTGACAGGCGCGGCCAGCTCAATGTGTCCCATGCGGTCCCTGCGCACGGAAGAATGATCCACGGTAACTCCGCAGCGGTCACAGGTAATCCCCTTGAATTTTATCCCTTTATACTTTCCGCAGTTGCATTCCCAGTCCCTGACGGGGCCGAATATCTTCTCGCAGAACAACCCGTCTTTTTCCGGTTTCAGCGTGCGGTAATTTATAGTCTCCGCTTTTTTTACCTCGCCCTTGGACCAGCTCCTGATCACCTGGGGCGAAGCGATCTTGATCGAAATACGGTCAAAGGAATTAATCTCTTCCATTTTCACTTTCCTTCTTCTCCGTGCGAATGTCCAGGCACAGTCCTTGTAATTCCTTTATCAGGACGTTGAACGATTCCGGCGTCCCGTATGTGAGCCTTTGTTCGCCCTTGACTATGGCTTCGTATATGTGCGTCCTGCCGGTAACGTCGTCGCTCTTGACGGTAAGCATCTCCTGCAGGGT
>JBAZDY010000066.1:6554-8806 GCA_041654215.1 Candidatus Omnitrophota bacterium | reverse complement strand
TTTTGCCGGATACCGCCAGCCCGGCGGCGACGCCCATCAGGTTCTGCTCCGCCACCCCCATATTGAAGAACCTCTCGGGGAACGCCTTGGCGAACAGCCCGGTTCTGGTGGAGCTGGAAAGATCCGCGTCCAGAACTACTATGTCCGGGTTCTTGCCGCCCAGTTCCACGAGAGTCTTGCCGTAAACATCCCTTTGATAGAATAATTCAGCCATAGAATTTTTCTCCGCGACGGCTACGCCAATTCCTTCAACGCCTGCTCCGTCTCTTCTTTAGTGGGCGCGCGCCCGTGAAACTCCACGTTATTTTCCATGAAAGAAACGCCTTTACCTTTTATGGTGTGGGCGATAATCACGCTCGGCTTGCCTTTTACTCCGGCGGCTTCTTTATAGGCGCCGAGAATCGCCGCCATGTCGTGCCCGTCTATTTCGATCGCGTGCCAGCCGAAAGCCTCCCATTTGGCCTTTATAGGCTCAAGACTCATTATATCGGACGTCCTGCCGTCTATCTGCAGCCCGTTATGATCGACTATACCGCAAAGATTATCGCACTTGTAATGAGCGGCGGACATTGCGGCTTCCCAGATATTGCCTTCCTGTGTCTCGCCGTCTCCCATCAGCACGTAAATCCTGCTTTGTCTGCGGTCCAGCCGCGCCGCCAGAGACATACCCACACCCACGGAAAGCCCCTGCCCGAGAGACCCGGAGGACATTTCTACTCCCGGAGCGCGCCGATCCGGATGACCCTGAAGTATAGAGCCAAATTTACGCAAAGTGGATAGTTCGCACTGCGGCATGTAACCGTCCGCCGCCAGCACCGAGAACCAAAGCGGACAGCAATGCCCTTTTGACATATGAAACCTATCTCTGTCAGGCCACGCGGGATCGGACGGGTTATGCCTCAGCACGGAGAAATAAAGAGCGGTAACCAGGTCCGCGGAAGAAAGACTTCCCCCGGGATGGCCCGAGCCGGCGGCGGAAATCATCTGGATTATGCTTCTTCTGATCTGCCTTGCCTTTTCTTGAAGTTGCCTTATATCTAAAGTTTCATTTCCCATTTGTGACCGGTTCTCCGTTCTTCTCCGCCTGCCCGGACAGTTTTTCCAGTTTCGCTCTCACCTCTTCCTGTTCGGGGTCGAGCCGCAGAGATTCCCGCCATTCCTGCGCGGCTTTATCTTTATCTCCAGTCTTAAGATAGAAATCACCAAGATGGTCAAGTATCACCGGATCATTCAACAACGAAGCGGCTTTTCTCAATTCCCTGCCCGCCTCCTTTATCATTCCCTTCTTGAAATAAAACCAGCCCAGGCTGTCGGCATAAGCGCCGTTGTCCGGCGCCAGGGAAACGGCCTTTTTTATCATCGCCTCCGCTTCCCTGAGGTTGCGGTCTTCCTCAAGGTACATATACCCGAGATAATTAAGGGCCTGATGGCAATCCCCGTTTAAAGCTATGGTCTTGACCAGCTCGGCCTCGGCGCCTTTCTTGTCTCCCAGGCGGTAACGTATATCCCCGAGATAAAAATGCGCCTCCCAGGAAGAAGGAGACAGATTTACTATCCTGCGGAACACCTGCTCGGCCTGCTCCAGCTTCCCGCGGTAAAGATACAGCCGCCCCAGGCTGCCGGATATCTTGGCGTCATCCGGCTTGGTCTCCGCCGCCGCACGCAAGGCGCTTTCGTATTCCTGTATGGCTTTATCGGACTCTTCCAGCAGATAATAGACCAGCGACAGTAAAGCGTGAGGTTCCACCATCTCCGGGCGCAACTTTACCGCCGACTGCAGTTCCACGACGGCGCCGGGATAATCCTCCTCGCCCATGTAACAGACGGCGAGTTTCATGCGGATGTAAACGTTTTGCGGGTCGGCCTTGAGCGCTTTTTTGAATTCCCGTATGGAATCTTTCTGTTCGCCGCGGCGGTTGTAAATCAATCCGGTTATATAATGGCTCAACGCGGAGGCTTTCGCGCTTTCCGCCGCCCGGCAGGCGCCGGCGCAGATAAGGACAAAGAACAACAATGCGGGTATTGAACCCCGGGAGATAAGACTCTTGATGCTAAAAGGTTTCGAAAGGGCCATTTTTATTCCGGAACTCGCGCGTGACGGCGTAATTTCGGGAACACAATACTTAATTGTCTGTGTGGTTTTGAGAATGAAACCCCGTGTCGTAAGAATACCGGAGAAATCCCTTCGGCATTTTCACACAGGTGAACACTTGGCTTTCCAATTAGCCAAGGTGTCACACAGGTGAACACTT
>JBAZDY010000066.1:0-6454 GCA_041654215.1 Candidatus Omnitrophota bacterium | reverse complement strand
TTCCAATTAGCCAAGGTGTCACACAGGTGAACACTTGGCCTTCCGATTGGCCAAAGTAAATCCGGTACTCTGCGGGGTACCCCTTAGATAAACTAAGGGCAAGTCTGCTCCGCAGAAATCCCCGGCTTTCAAGCCGGGGATTTCTGCGGTTTGATTAAGTATTATGTCCCCGGAATCTTACTACTAATTCCAGTCTCTCTTCTTCACGTGACGCAGACGGCGGCGCATTTTCTTGCGCTTATGCGTCCGTATCTTAACTCTCTTTCTTTTCTTACCGCAAGGCATTTGACTCCTCCGTTTAATATATTACTTTATTCAAAGGATATTCGATTATCCCTTCAGCGCCGGCTTTTTTCAAACCGGGTATCAACATGCGCACAACCTTCTCGTCGATAATAGTCTCCACGGCGCACCACTCTTCCTGCGCCAGACCGGAGATGGTCGGCCTCTTGAGAGCCGGAAGGAGCGAGATGACTTTATTCAAGTCCTTCCTGCGGACGTTCATCTTCAAACCGACCTTCTCCTCCGCGTTTATCGCGCCCTTCAAAAGCATCGCTATCTGCTGCATTTTATCGTTCTTCCAGGAATCCTTGAAGGCTTTCGTATTGGCTATGAACTGGGTGGTCGACTCGCAGATAGTAGCGATTATCTTCAGCTTATTGGCCTTAAGGCTTCTACCGGTCTCGGTCAAATCCACGATCGCATCCACCAGCCCGGAATTCACCTTCACCTCGGTGGCGCCCCAGCTGAATTCAACCTCGGCGTTCACTTTTTGTTCCTTGAGATATTTTCTGGTGGCGTTGGCCAGCTCGGTGGCGATACGTTTATTGTTCAACTGCTTTACAGAATCGATCCCCGAGCATTCCGGTACCGCCAGCACCCAACGCACTTTACTCATGCTCTGTTTGGCGTAAGCCAGGTCGGTGATCCTGACGACGTCGGACCCGTTCTCGATTATCCAATCCTCGCCGGTTATGCCGCAGTCAAGCACGCCTTCCTGGACGTAACGCGACATCTCCTGGGCCCTGAGCAGTATCGCTTCTATCTCCGGATCGCCTGTAGAGGGGAAATAAGAACGCTCTGAAGGCAGAGAGACATTGAAGCCGGCTTTCCGGAACATTTTGAAAGTCGCTTCCTGAAGGCTGCCTTTTGGCAAACCGAGCTTTAAAACCTTATTCTGTTTTTTATTCACAACCATACTACCTCCGATAAATGCGGTCATCCTTTCCGCACTCCCCTGAAGCCCCCAGACAAACGCCGGACAGCCGGAAACAACGGAAAGAAACACCTTTATTGTAGAAAGAAGTGAAGCTCCCCGGGTTTCAGATCGTGGTAATCCTTGGACAAACTAAAAATACGGTTACGCTGCATACCGGCCACAACAATAACCACGGGAAAAACGCAAAAAAAATACCCCCTTATGCTCCCTTTCTGGGAGCACTTCAGGAATGGTTTCTTAATTATACAGATGGAAAAGCCTTTTGTAAAGCAACTAATTGGTTAAGCGCAGTTAAAATCAGTTAAAACAAAAACCTGGCTCCCGTGCCTCAGGTCGTCCTTATGAGGAACAAAATGGTAAAGCGACCCTTCCCAGCCGGATTGCTCCGCAAAAAACTCCTGCAATGACCATATATCCTATAAAGTATTGCTCGGGAGGACAAAATTCCGAAACATTCTCTTGCTCCCGCCTTTGCTTTTATTTTTACTGCCCCGACATTTCAAATATTAATTATTGTCTCTCCGGGTTGAAAATAGTATAATTGGATAAAAGGATAGCAATATGATGATAATTATACGCAATATCTTCACGCTCACGTTCATAGCCTGTTGCTTTTATTATCTCTATATCTTCCTTTTTCGCAAAATAAACGACTTCTCCGCCTTCTCCAGCGGAGAGGACATCTGGAACCACCCCGAAGCCTATTTCGATCCTGAAGTTTGCAAATACATACATGTCCCGGCCTATATAGCGGTATTCAGCTGGTGCGCGGCTGCGCTCATCCATCTCATCACCGCTTAAGTAACCCGGCACAATCCCCCTACGGAGGTTAATATCATGTGGAGCAAAAGAACAAAAAAGACCATCTGGATCATACTCTTGATAGCCATTTTGCCGGGTTTCGTTCTCTGGGGATTTTTCGATTCCATAAAAAAATCCCCCGGCCAAAGCCACTACGCCGGCAGGATATACGGCAGAAAGATCCCTAGCCGGGAATACCAGTCCGCTCTCCAGGCGGTTAATACGGCTGCCGCTATGCGTCTCGGAGATAAACTCCAGCAAATGCAACAGTATCTCAACCTCGAAGGGCAAGCATGGCAGCGGCTGCTTATGCTCGAAGAAGCCTCCCGCCGCAAGATAAGAATCCCGGACAAGGAAGTGGTAAGAACGATTCGGAGTTATTCTTTTCTGCAGAATAAGAAAGGTGAATTCGACGAAAAACAATACCGGCAGGTTCTGCGCTACGTATTCCACGTCCCCGCCAGAGCTTTCGAAGAGCAGGTGCGCGGAGACATAGCCATAGAGAAGCTATTTCAAGAGGTGACCGCCGGAATCAAAGTCGACGACACCGAAATAAAAGAAGCCTACAACAAGGCCAACGAAGAAATAAGCGTCAAATACATAGCCGCTCTGCCCGCGGACATAGCCGCCGATTTCTCCGTGCCGGATGAAGAAATAAAAGCTTATTTCACCGCCAACAACCTGTTTTTCAAGAAACCGCTCACCTACAACCTTGAATATGTTATGCTCGGGACGGACGCGCAGGAGAATAAAATACAAGAGACCCTGCAGCGTTTTATCAAAGCCGCCGATTTCAGGGATGAGGCCAAGAATATGGGACTGGAGGCCAAAGAAACCGGACTCTTCGCCGAGAACGGTCCTATCCCGGGCATAGGCTGGTCGCAGGAATTGATGGAACGTCTCGCCAACTCCTCCGCCGGTAAATTCCTGCCGCCGGTCAAAACCTCTACCGGGGTCTTCCTGCTTAAAATCAAAGAGAAAAAAGAACCGTATATCCCTCCGCTTGAGGAGATCAAAGACGAAGTGAAGAAAAAGATGGTATCGCAGAAGTCCGCCCAGGAAGCGAAAAAAAGAATAGATGAATGCCTCTCAAAGATCCAAGCCGCGGCGTCAGCCAAAGAATCCGTGTCACTCGAACAGATGGCTAAATCCCTGTCGCTTAAGTCCGGCAAAACCGGGGATTTTCGATTCGGCAGTTATATCGAAGGCATCGGGGCCTCCGACGCCTTTTACACGGAAGCGAAAAAACTCTTCCCCGGACAATACAGCGGCGTGATAAAAGCCGCCTCCGGTTTTTATATCATCACCCCGGATTCTTTCAAGCCGGTGGACGAAAATAAATTCGCCCAGGAGAAAAAAGACTTTGCCCGCAGCCTGCTTTTCAAGAAGCAGAACGAAGCCTTCGATCAATTTATGCGGGAAGTAGAGAAGAAATCCGCGGCGAAAAAGTTATAGAAACCATCCGTATAAAAAAGCCCCGCGTTCGCACGCGGGGCTTTTCAATTATTATTCGGCGTTCGTATTACTCCACTTTGATGGCGCTGACCGGACACTGCTCGGCGATCTCGCTTATATTATGCGTATTGCAGGCGTCCGCCTTGCTATGCGCGACACCGTCAGCCTGAACCTCGAATACCTCCGGGCACAACTGCTCGCACAACCCGCAGCCCACGCACACGGAAGCGTCAATAGTCACCTTTGCCATTTTTCATTCCTCCTGAGTGGAACCTTGGAACCAAAACCAGAGGCCCCTGTGTTTTTCCCGGCGAAGCTCCGGCTTCCCCGGTACACAGCCCATATTAGGCTGTATGCCTGCTCCTATATAACCTCCCCCAAGCGTATCCGCATTCATGAGGGCATTCCGAGGAACTTTTTCTAACGCTCCATAAGATTCTCAAACATCTCTTCGTGTTCGATTTCCTCGGCGAGTATATGCATAACCAACTGATAGGTAACGTGGTCCTTACCGAACGTCTTCTTGACGATCTTGTTGTAAACATCTATCGCGGAAGCCTCTGCCTCGGTAACGATGCGGATTATGCGGTTGATATCAGCTCCGTTCTTGGGAGGCATTATGTAAGGCGTGTTGGCGTTTTTCTCAAGTTCCATCGGATTGGCTATCGGGACACCGCCCAGTTTCGTGATTAGGTCGGCCAGTTCTTCAGCGTGCTCCTTCTCATCCGCGGCGATTTTCTTCAGCAACTCCTGCATATCCTCGTAGGCCTTGCCGCAGACTATCTGGGCCATATACCAATAAAGGTAATGCGCCAGCCATTCGTCGGCGTAAGCTTTTGTCAGGTCTTTGACGATATCCTTAAGTGGAATTTCCGCTATCGCCCTTGCCTGCTTTCCCATGACCTACCCCCTTCCGCTAATTCCCGGAGACCTGGTCCCTGAGCCCGTATTTCCTGACATTATTGTCAGCGATCTCCTGGATCTTCTTTATTTCCTCGGCGGCACCCGTCAGGTGCTTAAACCTTCCCTGCAATTTCAGGTACTCTTCCACAGGTTTGGCCTGCGCCAGTTTACGCACGGCGGAGAGCTGTCCGTTCTCATACTCAAACAGCGGATAAAGACCGGTTTCTACGGCGGCTTTCGCCACGGTAAGGGTGAGGCTCGAATCGTGCCTCCACCCGAGCGGGCATGGGACGTGTATCTGCATATATTTGGGGCCTTTAATTGAAAAGGCCTTCTTGACTTTTCTCTGGATGTCCTGCGGGAACGCTACCGAAGCTGTCGCGACATACGGGATGCCGTGCGCCACGGCTATCTCCGGCAGGGCTTTCTTGGGCCGCAAATTGCCGAAGGACTGCTTGCCGGCCGGGCTGGTGGTAGTGTTGGAATCGAAAGGCGTCAGACCGCTGCGCTGGACACCGGTGTTCATATAAGCTTCATTGTCGTAGCAAACGTAGAGGATATCGTGGCCGCGTTCCAGCATCCCCGAGAGAGCCTGCAGGCCGATATCCGCGGTCCCGCCGTCGCCGGCCTGGGCAATAACGTTGATACCGTCTTTCTTACCCATGAACTTGAGTGCGGATTCGACTCCGGAAGCCACTGCCGCGCAGTTTTCGAACAGAGAATGGATAAACGGAACCTCCCAGGCTGACTCCGGGTATTTCGTGGAAAACACCTCCAGACAACCCGTGTTATTGACTACTATAGTGTTCGGCCCGCTGGCGTCTATGACAAGTCTCGCCGCCAAAGACTGGCCGCATCCCGCGCAGGCGGTATGACCCGAGACAAAAAGGTTCTTATTCATAACTCTCCTTTAGAAGTTCCGGCTTCAGGTCTATGAATTCGCCGTTTCTTTCCCTGCCGTTTAGTAATTTTATCACTTCTCTGACCGAGTCTTTGGTAATATCCCTGCCGCCGAGCCCGACCACGAAACTGCTGATCACAGAAGGGGCCTTCTTCTTACCGAAGAAAGCCGCTTTTACTTCCGAGGCCAGCGGGGCGGTCGACCCCAGAGACAACGCCCTGTCTATCACGGCGACCTTGGATGCGCCTTTGAGCGCGTCGTATATCTGCTGCGCCGGGAACGGACGCAGACAGGAGACTTTCAACAATCCTATCTTCTTGCCCTTCGCCCTGGCTTCGTCTATGACTTCTTTGATGGTGCCGCAGACGGAGCCAATAGCGACGAACACTTTTTCGGCGCCCTCGAGATGATATCCTTCCACCAATCCGTTATACTTTCTGCCGAAGGTCTTGGCAAACTCCGCGGTTATCTGAGGAAGCATCTCCAGAACCTTCTTCTGCGTCTCCTGAAGGGCATAACGCGTCTCCATGTAATATTCCGGATCCACCAGCGGCCCCATGGTCACCGGGGCTGCCGGGTCGAGCTTATACGGAGCGATATATGGAGGCAGGAAACTGTCCACCATCGCCTGCTCAGGGATATCGACCGTCTCTATCCCGTGAGTAAGAACAAATCCGTCCATGCAGACCATAACCGGGAGCATGATCGATTTATTCTCGGCGAGTTTGTAAGCTATAAGATGCAAGTCTACCGCTTCCTGGATATCTTCGGCGTGCAGTTGTATCCAGCCGCTGTCGCGCAGGGATACCGCGTCCTGCTGGTCATTCCAGATATTAATGGGAGCCGAAATAGCCCTGGCCGCGCAGGTCATCACCACCGGCAATCTCATCCCGGCGATGTTAAAAAGCACTTCGAACATATAAAACAATCCCTGGGAACTGGTCGCGGTGTAAGAGCGCACGCCGGTGGCCGACGCCCCCAGCACCACGGAAGCCGCGGAATGTTCCGATTCCACGTTCACGGTCTGCGCCGCGAGCTTGCCGTCGGAGACAAACTGCGCCAAGTCCTCTACGATGTGCGTCTGCGGGGTTATGGGATAGGCGGATATCACGCCGGGTTTGCATAGACGGACGACCTCCGCTACTGCATGTGAACCTTCAACGAACTCTTTCATA
>JBAZDY010000065.1:0-8868 GCA_041654215.1 Candidatus Omnitrophota bacterium | reverse complement strand
GAAGATCGCGGCTTCGCGCGGACGCTGTCCGCCTTCCAGACGGCGCATAACGCTATCCACCACGACGATCGCGTTGTCCACCACCATGCCCGAGGCGATGGCAACGGAAGAAAGGCTTATGGTATTGATGGTCTTCCCGCTCAGGAACAGGTAAATGAAACTAATCAGCAGGGAGAAAGGGATCGTCAAGGCGATAATAAGGCTGGGTAGAAAGCGCCTCAGGAAGAACCAGACTACTATTATTACCATGCCCACCGCTAACCAGACCGAAGATTTCAGGCTGTCCACCGAGCTGATGATGTCCTTGGATGTGTCGAAAATCACCTGGAGTCTTACGTCGGGAGGCAGGTCGCTTTCCAGCTGGCTGAGCCTGCGTTTGACCCTCTCCGCCACCGCGACCGTATTGGTGCCGTTCTGTTTCTGCACCATCAACACCAGGCCGGGTTTCCTGTTGATCCTCACCCGTGTCTTTACTTCCTTGAAACCGTCCTCCACGCGGGCGACGTCCTTGAGATAAACGTACCTGTTGTCCTTCCTGCCGATAATGATGGAATTGATGTCCTGCGGGTCGGAGAATTCTCCAGGCAGGCGGATGAGGTAATCGGTCAGTCCTGATTTGAGGCTTCCGACCGGCTGGGTGACATTTTCCTGCCTTATCGCGCCCTCGACGTCGAGAACGGACAATCCGTATCCTTCCAGGCGCGGCCTGTCCACCCAGACATTGATCTGGCGCACCATCCCTCCCCCCTGTATCAAGACGGTGCCTACCCCGGGTATTTGTTTCAGGTTATCGGAAACACGGCGGTCTATTATGTCGTAAAGATCCGGGTAAGATCCGTCGGCGGTAACGCCCAGGACGAGTATAGGCATGTTGGCGGTATTGAACTTGAATATGTAGGGATTGTCCATTTCGTCCGGGATGTCGGGCAGGGACTGCTTGGCGAGCTCTATGCGGTCGCGGATATCGTTGGAAGCCTCGTCCAGGTTGGTCCCCCAGACGAACTTCAGCTGGATGACGGACATCCCTTCGCTGGAGGTAGAAGTGATCTTCTCCAGCCCCGGGGTGGTGCCCAGTTGGTTCTCCAGCACCTCCGTGACCTTGGTCTCCACGTCCTCCGGGTTGGCTCCGGAGTAATTCGAGATAACGCTTATTATGGGAGGTTCTATCTCGGGCAGCAGGTCCACGCCCAGCCTGCTGAAACTGTAAAGCGCGAGGACGAAGATGGCGAAGAAAATCATCAGGTTGGTAATAGGCTTCCTGACGCCGAATTCGGGCAGATTCATTACTTTTTCTCCTCGGCAGAGACGGCCATCCCGTCCCTGAGTCTCTGCTGCCCCATTATGACCACCGATTCCCCGGGGCTTAACCCTTCGGCCGCCTCATAATAAGCACCGGAACGCAGTCCGAGACGGATCTTTCTTACGCGCGCCGTGCCGTTATCGACCACAAAAACATAAGTGTCCTCATCCCTTCCCTGCACCGCTTCTTTCAATATCAAAGGCACGCCCTGCTTACGCTCCAGAGGAATGTGGGCGCGGACGAACATGCCCGACTTCAATTCGCGGGACGCGTTGTCGACGCTTATCTCGACCATGAACGCCCTGTTGTCCTGGTTCAGCACCGGGCTAACCCTGGCTATGCGCCCCTTGAATTCCCGGCCCGGGTAGACGTCGCTGAAGACCCTGGCCGGCCGGCCGGGACTTATCTTCGGCAGATACTTCTCCGGGACATAAACATTCACTTTCACCTGTTCGCCGCAGACTACAAGCGCCACCGGGGTCTGCGGAGTGACGCTGCTGCCGACGTCCACATAAACGCCGCCGACGACTCCGTCTATCGGGCTGTCCACCGGGGCTTTCTCGAATTTCAACCCTACTTCATCCCGGTCCACATAGGCGATCGCTTCGCCTTTTGCGACTCTGTCTCCTTCTCTGCGGGATTTTTCTATTATTTTCCCGCTGACCCGCGGATATACCGTCGCTTCCTTCTCCGCCTTTATGCTCCCGGCGTATTCTATAACATCTTCTATGTCACCGGCGACGACTTTCATCGCCAGAACCGGCAGGCGAAAATCTTCTGTGCCGGCCGTTTCCTGCTTTTTCCCGCACCCCTGACAGACCAACAATACCGAAGAACAAAAAACCGCGCCGAAAACCCACTTTCTACCGCTTCCCATCAAACACCTCCGATAGCTTTGTCGAAATCCATGCCGGCGACCATATAGGCATAGACGGCCTGTTCTTTCTTGAAATAAGCCGTTTCATATTTCAAAGCGGCATCCTGCATGTCGAGAAGGCTCGCGATCCCGCGACGGTACTTTTCCTGCGCCGCCCTCAGATTATCCCGGTACACCTTGACTTCCTCCTCCGCCGCCTTCAACGCCTCCAGCGAATCCTGCAGCCCCAGGCAGGACTGCCTCAACTCGGTATCTATATCCTTCACCACCTGCTGGCGCTGAGCCTGGGAAGCCTTTAACGCGGCAATCGCCGCTTCCACCTCTGCCCTGGCCTGGCCGCCGTCGAATACAGGCCAGGATACCGTCAACCCGGCCACGCTGTAATCGTTATCGTTCTTCTCCGTGCCGGATATCAGCCGGTTGGAAGAATAATAATCAAGCGTGGCTTTCAAAGACGGTCTGCCGGAGCCTCTGGCGATCTTTACCGCCTCCTCCGCAGAACGCTCTTCGGCCTCATATAGTCTTAACTCCGGTCTGGAAGCCGCGGCTTTCAGGAAAGCGGCATCGTAAGCGGTGTCCCTGAAAGCGTAACGGAGCCTGCCGGCAGCGGTAATTTCATCTCCGCTTTTAAGATAAAGAAGGTTGCCGAGGATTTCTCCGGCCGACTTCTTCTGCGTGGCCGCGCTGGAATAAAGATACATGGCGCTGCGCAAAGATGATCTTTGACCGATGATCTCCGATTCGGAAGCCTGCCCGCGCCTGTGGAGCTCGGAGACATAATCCAGATGTCGCCTGGCGTTGACGGCGATGAACCTGCTTAATCTGCGGTATCTTTCGGCAAGCACCAGGGTAAAAAAACTCTTTTTCACCTTCAACAACACTTCCTGCTTGTCCCTGCTTAAAGACGCCTGCGCCGCGGAGAGGTCGAATTT
This sequence comes from Candidatus Omnitrophota bacterium, assembly GCA_041654215.1. Lineage (GTDB taxonomy): Bacteria > Omnitrophota > Gorgyraeia > Gygaellales > Profunditerraquicolaceae > Undivivens. The sequence continues at coordinate 5,759 of JBAZDY010000065.1, read as the reverse complement.
GCTTTTGCGCATTGCCGCGCTGATAGCCCCGCCTTTATACAGATACTGCCTGACCGATACCTGGTCCGACAATTCTCCGGCGTCTTTGGAATAAAGTCCGCGGGTCATCCCCAGAGTCCCGGAAATATCCACGGCAGGCAAAACGGCAGAATTAGCCAGAGACACCCGCGCGCGCGCGGCTTCTTCTCCCGCCTTGCCTTGCGCCAGCTGCCTGTTTTCTTTCAAAGCCGTCAGCAGCGCGTCATCCAGGGTCAACACTATTTCTCCCGCGCAGGCGCCGGGACAGGACACGCCGCACAAGAATACGGCAATAAAAACCGCTTTAATCAAACCGCAGATTACCCCGCAGAGTGCCGGGAAAATGCCGAAGGGATTTTTTCGGCGTCTTACGACACGGGATGGATCAAGAAAAAAATCCCGGGCTCCATTATATCTCATTTTTTTTAAAACCGCTGACGATACTGTAAACGCGTTTAAGAATGCGCAGATAATCATCCTGTTCCTGCGATGACAACTGCCCTAAAACCTCTTGCAGATTAAGCCTGCGCTGGCGGATTACCGATTCCATCAATTTGCGGCCCTTGCCGGCCAGGCAGACCTTGATGACCCTCCTGTCTGAGATGTCCGGCTTCCTGATCACGTAACCGCTTCTCACCAGCCTGTCCACGATCCCGGTAGCCGCGGCGGTGCTCACGGACAGGGAGCGCGCCAGTTCATTCATCTTCGCTTGCCCGCGGGAAAACAGAAAATCCATCACATAAAACTGGGGCAAGGTGAGTTTACCCCTGGAGATGTCATTGGAGTATCTCCTGGAGAACTCCTTCATAACCAAAGGCAACAACCCGGATATCTGTTCAATAAAAGCCGCCGGCACCGCCTTGCCTCCCGATATTGTTAACTATGTTAAATATCAATTATGCTAAGTATAACTCCGCGCATCGCGCCCGTCAAGAAAAGTTTACAGCCCGACGGCGCTCTGCGGGACAACCTGCGGACTGATCAAAATAATAGACAAAACCACCCCGCGCAAAGCCGAAGTGGCGGAACGCGGGCGCGTCGAATTGATTCTCGGATTTTCTCCGGGAGAAAGGGGGGAAGAAAGCAGCGTTACTTCTTCTCTTCCAGGATCCTGCCTATTTTACGGAATTTCTCATATCTGGAATCAAGCAGGGATTGCCTGTCCTGTTTAAGAAGTTTTTTCAGATAACCGGAGACCGCCTCTTTTACGTTGGCCGCGGTTTCCTGGGGATTACGGTGGGCGCCTCCCATCGGCTCCGGGACCACGCAGTCTATCACTCCCAGCTTCAGCAGGTCGGCCGCCGTCAATTTCAGGACTTCCGCGGCGTCCGGCGCTTTTAAACCGTTTTTCCACAGGATCGCGGCGCATCCCTCAGGAGAGATAACCGAATAATAAGCGTTCTCCAGCACGCAGACCGCGTCGGCCACGCCTATCCCCAGCGCCCCGCCGGAACCGCCCTCTCCGATGACAGTGGCTATTATGGGAACGCCTACGCAGACCATTTCTCTCAGGTTCAAGGCTATGGCCTGAGCCTGACCGCGTTCTTCCGCTCCTATGCCGGGATATGCGCCCGGGGTATCTATGAATATTATCACCGGAAGCCCGAATTTCTCGGCCAGCTGCATAACGCGCAGCGCCTTGCGGTAGCCTTCCGGATGCGCGCAGCCGAAATTGCGCTTTAGATTTTCCTTGGTGTCCCGGCCTTTCTGGTGACCGATAACGGCTGCCTTCGTCCCTTCAAAAACGGCGAAACCGCAAATCATGGCTTTGTCGTCCCCGAAAATCCTGTCACCGTGTAATTCCACGAAATCGGTCATCAGGGCGGAGATATAATCCATCGTATAGGGCCGCTGCGGATGCCTGGCTATCTGCACTCTCTGCCAGGGACTAAGGCTGCCGTAGGTACGGCGTCTCAGCGCTTCGAGTTTTTCCTCCATTTTCTTGATCTCGGAGGAAAGGTCTATTTTCTTTTCCGAAGCGAAAAGCCTCAACTCTTCTATCTTTTTTTCCAGTTCTGCGATCGGTTTTTCAAAAGGAAGGACGTTCATATTTAAGAAATCTTCTCCTCGCCTGTTTTCAGTCGACAATAACCACTTCCGTGCCGACGGGGATTATAGTATACAATTCCTCCGCGTCCGAATTCGCCATGCGCACACATCCCTGGGTTACCTGCCGTCCGAGTTTCTCCGGTTCCGTTGTGCCGTGGATGCCGTAACCGGAGATATCGAATCCCATCCAGCGCGTCCCCAGCACGTTCTCCGGACTCCCCGGAGGGACCACCGCCCCGGATTTAAACCAGGTGGGATTGACTATCTTGTTGACTATCTTGAATGTCCCGACCGGTGAAGAATTGTCGGCGCCGGTGGATACCACATAGGTCTTGACGATTTCTTCTCCGGTCTTCAGTATGAGGATATTTTGGGATTTATCCACGAAAACGCTGAAAGGCGACGTGCAAACTTTTATCTTTCTGCCCGGCATGATCCTGTCCCCGGTCATGTTATTGCTCTTCATTATCAATTCCGGGGTGGTCTTGAATTGCTTCGCTATTTTTATCAGGTTGTCTCCGGGTTTTATCACGTAGGCCGCGCTGTTTGCCGTGATGGCCGGGGAAAACAGAAGTTGAATATTGAGCTCGTCGGCCTTCTTCTGCCATGACACGACTTCCGGGGAATTCGCATATTCCGCGATAAGTTCCTGATACACGGCGGACGCCCCCGACAGATCGCCTTTCTTCTCGAGCTCCCGGGCCTGCGGCAGCATAACGGAAGGTTTTTCGGATATCCGCCGCGTTCCACTCCCCCCTTTATGCGTTTTCACCACTGCTGCAAGTATCAAAACGGCCGCGAGCGCGCCGGCAACGGCCAAAAGCCAATATTTTCTCATCGCATCCTCCGTTCGAACTTTTTAAAAACGTTATTTGGCCAAAACGGCGATCAAAACGCCAAGCAGGCACCCGGCTATAACCTCCAGAGGAGTGTGCCCCACCAGTTCCCTTAGCCTGACCTCGTCTATCTTGCCCTGCCAGTAAATATCTTCCATTATCTTGTTCAGGATGCGCGCCTGTTTACCGGTCGCCCTGCGCACACCTTGCGCATCGAACATAACCACCAGCGCAAAAGCGGCGGCGAGCGCGAAGAATACGCTGTCGAACCTGTAGGCAAACCCGACCGCGGCGGCCAGACAGGAAGCACCGGCGGCGTGGCTGGAAGGCATCCCGCCGGTCCCCACGAACCAGCGAAAATCTATCCTGTGCTCCCTGAGGACCCCCATAGTGACTTTTATCGTCTGCGCCACGATCCATGCAGAAACGGTGATCATGAATATCTTGTTGGCAAATAGTTGGCGGATGATCTCTTTCATCGGGAAGAAGTAGGAACGACTTCTATTCTGATCGTCTTGACAAAGGTCGGCTTACCGTTCTTTATCAGAAACCCTTTGTTCCCTTCCAGAATCTGCCCCTCAACGGGTTTCTTCGGTTTTTCTTTACGGACTAACGGCGAGGAGGGAGCGCGAGTTTTCTTTTTTTTTAGGCCCCGTATGGCCTTCTTCAGTTCCGGGAGAGACGTCATGCTTAAACGCAGCTTCGCCTCTTCTTTCACCACAAAGAACAACTGCGCCTTCAAAGCGGAATTTTCGCAGCGTAACAAAGAATAACCGGTGTCCAATTCCTTCAACTTGGCGTTGGTCTTTCCAAGCTCGGCCGTCAAAGCCGAGATATGTGCGCCCTGCGCCTGAACCGTGCTGCTGAGAAACGCGTTGTCGTCACCCAGTTTCTTGACGGCTTCCCTTCCGGAGTTCAAAGACTGAACCAATTGCGCCTTGTCTTTCTCCAGCACCAGGACGCGCGCGTTGACCTCTTCAAGCGCGCGGGAGAGACGGGCTTTTTCCTGCAAAAGAAAAGAATAATGCACTATGCTTATCAGCCCGGCTCCCAAAAGGAACGCTATTAACGCGTTGCGAAGTTTTATCATAGCCTCTCTCTGTCTTACAGTATTTTCCTCTTAAAATTATATAAATACGCCGGTCAAAAAGCAAGAACTTTCTCACCCCCCGCGCCAAAGGGCGATAAAAAACATGTTAGATTACGCCTCTCTTTACCGTCTATTATGTTAGGAGACCTGGGAAATCCTTGAAAGGGGGAGATATGCTGGCAAAAACGCTGAGTTACGGACTTAACGGAATCGAGGCTTATCTTATCGAAATAGAAATAGATGTAGGCAGAGGTCTACCGTCGACTAACCTGGTAGGCCTGGCCGATGCCGCCATCAAGGAGAGCAGGGAACGGGTAAAATCCGCCATAAAGAATTCCGGTTACAAATGGCCGGGAGGGCGTATAACCATAAATCTGGCCCCTTCGGACATCAAGAAAGAAGGCGCCAGTTTTGACCTCCCGATAGCGCTGGGCATACTGGCGGCAAGCGGACAGATACCGGCGGAACCGCTAAAAGATTATTTCCTGCTGGGAGAATTATCTCTGGACGGATCCCTGCGCGCAGTCCAGGGTCTTCTGCCCATAATGATCTGCGTATCCGAGAAAGAGAACATAAACGATGTGATAATACCGGCGCAGAACGCCCCGGAAGCCGGTGTGATATCCCTTCTGAACGCCTGGCCCGTCAGAACCTTGAAACAGGCAATCTTACTGATGAATGACCCTTCGCAGGCGTCGCCGTATAAAGAAGACATAAACGATCTGTTCGCCCGCAATTCCGCTTACGCGTACGATTTCCAGGAAGTCAAAGGCCAGTATTTCGCGAAAAGAGCGATCGAGATCGCCGTCTCCGGAGGCCATAACCTGCTGATGATCGGCCCTCCCGGGGGCGGCAAGACAATGCTCGCCAAAAGGATCCCCACTATTATGCCCGCCCTGAGCCTCCCGGAAGCTCTGGAGATCACCAAGATCTATTCTGCCGCCGGACTTCCCCCCGCCCAGGGCATAATCGCGCAAAGGCCTTTCCGCGCCCCCCACCACGACATATCCGATTCCGCCCTGATAGGGGGAGGCTGCGTCCCCAAACCGGGGGAGATCAGCCTGGCCCACCACGGCGTGCTCTTCATGGACGAACTGCCGGAGTTCAACCGCGGCACCCTGGAAACCCTCAGGCAGCCGCTGGAGGACGGTTTCGTCTGCGTCTCACGCGCGGCGCGCAGTTCGGTATTCCCCTCTTCTTTCATGTTCGTCGCCGCTATGAACCCCTGCCCCTGCGGTTATTACACCGACCCGAACAGGAACTGCCGCTGTTCGCCTTCAAAAATAGAGCGTTACGCCGGCAAGATCTCCGGCCCGCTGCTGGACCGCATAGACATACACATAGAGATGCAGCCGCTGAGTTTCAACGAGCTCTCCGGCAAGGGCGACGGAGAAACTTCCGCGGCCATCAAAGAAAGAGTCGACCTGGCAAGAAAAACGCAGGCGGAAAGATTCAGAGAGGAACGTATCTTATTGAACGCCAGGATGAACAACAAACAAATCAAGAAATTCTGCCGGCTCTCCACAGACGCCGAAAGCCTGCTGGAAAAGGCGATGAAAGAACTCAAATTCTCCGCCAGGGCCTACAGCAAGATACTGAAGGTGGCGCGAACCATCGCCGACCTCTCCGGCGCACAGGCCATTCTGCCCGAGCACGTCGCCGAGACGGTGCAATACAGAAACCTGGATAAACAGTGGTAGAGAAATCCAACTATTATGAAATGATCCGGGGAGAAAAAACAGTTAAAAGCAGCCGGCAAAAAATCG
>JBAZDY010000064.1:0-8958 GCA_041654215.1 Candidatus Omnitrophota bacterium | reverse complement strand
AAGTGTTATTCCTATTGGCCAAGGTGTAACACACAGGTGAATACTTGGCCATCCTATTGGCCAAGGTGCAACCGGGTTTTAACCCGGGGATTTCTGGGATAGGGGATTAAAACACCGCGCGGCCGCCATATATTATATAGTATAGCACACAAGACATATTCCGGCAGCCGACCGCCGCCAAAACCGGTACCTGCCCGGATTTATCCGTACCTGCCCGTTATGTAATCTTCGGTGCGGCGGTCCGAAGGTTTGGTGAATATCGTCTCCGTCCTGCCGAACTCCACCAGTTCCCCCAGCAGGATAAAACCCGTCTCGTCGGAGATGCGCGCCGCCTGCTGCATATTGTGCGTAACGATCACGATGGTATAATCGCGCTTCAGCTCGCGCATCAATTCCTCAATGCGCTGGGTAGCCTGCGGGTCAAGCGCCGAACACGGCTCGTCCATAAGCAGTATCTCCGGCTTGACGGCCAGCAGGCGCGCGATGCAAAGCCGCTGTTTCTGCTCCAGCGAAAGCCCCAGGGCGGAACGCCCCAGCCTGTCCTTAAGCTCATCCCAGAGCAGTACCGAGCGCAGGCTCTGCTCCACCAGGTAGTCCAGATCTTTCTTCCTCGCCTCCAGGTGTATGCGCGCGCCGAAAACGATATTTTCGTATATGGACAGCGGGAACGGATTCGGACGCTGAAAGACCATTCCCACTCTCTTGCGCAAAGCCACCAGATCGGCGTCCCTGCGCAGGATATCCGTCCCGTTTATAATAATCTCGCCGGAAGCGCGCACTCCCTCAGCCAGGTCATTCATGCGGTTGAAGACGCGCAAAAGCGTGGACTTGCCGCACCCAGACGGGCCGATGATAGAAGTGATCATCTTCCCGCGGAACGAGGCGTTTATCCCCTTTAACGCCTTGAAATCACCGTACCAGAGATCGAGGGACTTGACCAAAATCGCCGGATTATCCAAATTTCCCCCTTATGTAACCGTCGGTGCGCTTGTCCCGCGGCGCCGTGAATATCTTATCCGTGCCGTCCATCTCGACAAGCTCGCTGGAAAGGAAAAAGGCCGTCCTGTCCCCCACGCGCGCGGCCTGCTTGACGTTATTGGTAACCAGGATTATCGTATAATCCTTCTTGAGCACGAGCATCGCCTCTTCCACCTTGGCCGTCGAGATCGGGTCCAGCCCCGAACACGGTTCGTCAAAAAGAATGACGCGCGGCTCCACCGCCAAGGTCCTGGCTATGCAAAGCCGTTGCTGCTGGCCTCCGGAGAGTTTGAAAGCCGAAGTGTCCAACCTGTCTTTGACCTCGTCCCAAAGATACGCCTGCTTCAACGCCTTTTCCACCGCAGCCGCCTGAAGTTTCCTGTTCCTGACCCCGGAGACTTTTACCCCGTAGGCAACGTTGTCGAATATCGACATAGGCAAGGGAAGCGGGAGCGCGAAAACCATCCCTATCCTCTTTCTCACCGTTTCCGGGTCCATCTCGACGATGTCCCTGCCTCCGAAAAGCACCTCGCCCGTCATACGGAAATTGTCGTTTAATTCGTTAAGCCGGTTGAGCATGCGCAGGAAGGTCGTCTTGCCGCTGTTGGCCGGGCCGATCACGCTCAATATCTGTTTCGAGCCGATCTCCATGTTCACGTTCTTCATGGCGTGTATCTGGCCGAACCAGATGTTCAGGTCTTTTATGAGGAACTCTACCATTTCTTCTTCTTTCTGAAGCGGCAGCGTATCACCACCGCGGCAAGGTTCATGAAAAGCACCATCGCAAGCAGCACCAGCGCCGTGCCGTAACGGATCTTCTCGTCCACGTTGGGTACCTGGGTGGAAATGACGTAAAGGTGATACGGCAGCGCCATGACCTGGTCGAATATGGAGCCGGGAAGCTGCGGAAGATAAAAAGCCGCCACCGTAAAAAGTATGGGGGCGGTCTCGCCCGCCGCCCTGCCCAGACCGAGGATGGTCCCGGTGATTATTCCGGAGATGGCGTTGGGAAGCACCACGTATCTTATAGTCTGCCACCTGCTGGCGCCAAGCGAACGGCTCGCCTCGCGGAAAGAATGCGGTACGCTCTCCAGAGCCTCCAGGGAAGCCGTAATTATTATAGGCAGTATCATTATCCCGAGCGTCAAAGCTCCGGAGAGTATCGACGCCCCGAACTTGAAAAAGGTAACAAAAAGCGCCAGGCCGAAAAGCCCGTAGACCACGGAAGGCACGCCGGCGAGATTAACGATGGCGAGCTTTATCAGGCGGGTAAGAAAATTCCCCCGGGCGTATTCGCTGAGATAAACGGCGGAGAGCAGCCCGATGGGCAAAGCGAAGACGATGGCGCCGCTTACCAGGTAAATTGTACCAAGGATCGCCGGGAATATTCCTCCGCTGCGCATCCCCTGCCTGGGGATGTCGGAAAGGAACTGCCAGGTTATCCCCGGCAGGCCTTTCTGCACTATGATCACTATGATCAGGCCCACCGGCACGATGATCAAAAGAGTGGAAACAAAAAGGAACGCGAAGGCCAGACGCTGGGTCAAAACCGGGTCCCTGGATCTCTTCTTCAATTTAAGCGCCGGCGACGCCGGGCAGTCCGTAACGGTACTATCGTTCATTGTTCTTTCTTGTGCAGGAAAAGGTCGGCGCCCACGTTTACGATGAAACTTATCACGAACAGCACGATGCCGACGGCGAAAAGGGCGAAATAATGTTCGCTGCCCACCACCGCCTCTCCCATCTCGGCTGCTATGGTGGCGGTGAGCGTCCGCACCGGCTGAAGTATGGAATGCGGGATCACCGCGGCGTTTCCGGTGATCATCATCACCGCCATGGTCTCTCCTATGACCCTGCCTATTCCCAGCATCACCGCCGCCATAATGCCGGAGGAAGCGGCGGGCAGGATCACCCTGTGGATAGCCTGCCAGTGGGTGGCGCCCAGCGCGAGGGCCCCTTCCTTATATGTCTTGGGCACGGAATAAAGGGCGTCCTCCGCTATGGAGACTATGGTAGGCATGGCCATAAAAGCCAGCATCACCGCCCCGGAAAGCGCGGTGAGACCGGTGGGAAGATGAAAAATGCTTTTTATCCAGGGAACCAGGGTGACCATACCGATGAAACCCAGGACCACGCTCGGGATGGCAGCCAGCAGTTCTATGCCGCTTTTAAGTATTTCCTTTATTTTCAGGGGGGCGACCTCCGCGATGTAAACAGCGCAGGCCACGCCGATGGGTATGGAAATCAGCGCCGCTCCGAGCGTGACCATTAAAGACCCCAGGATCAACGGCAGGATGCCGAGATGAGGCGGTTCGGAGATCGGATACCAGCTTTTTCCGAAAAGGAATTGGGGAGGAGTTACCGTTTTAAAAACCGCCAGGCCTTCTTTAAGCAGGAAAAGAAAAATAAGCACCACAAAAAAAATGGAAGCCAGCCCGCAGAAGAGTATCAGTTTCTCTATAAGGAATTCTTTTAGTTTACGCACAGGCTTCTAACGTTTGTAAGGAACGAAATCGGTTTTTACCACTATCTCCTGCCCGTCTGCGGAAAGGCAATAATCGATAAAATCCTTCAACATACCCTGCGGGCTGCCGTTGAGGTAAAAGAAGAGCGGCCTGGATATCGGATACCGGCCGCTTATCACGTTGTCGATCGTCGGGGCTTCATAAGGAGACTTCGCGTCCCTGGCCACCAGTACCGCCTTTTGCTTGGCGCAGACGTATCCCATGCCATAATAACCGATGGCTCCCTGATTCTGGGCGATTTCGTCCGCTATCGCCTGCGAAGAGGACAATAACAGCGCCGAAGGAGCGAATTCCTCCGTCCCCTGCGGGTTGCCCCGCCTGAGGACGTGCTCTTTGAAATAAACGTGGGTCCCGGAATTCACCTCGCGGGACAGCAGCACGATCTTTTCGTCATCCCCTCCCAATTCTTTCCAGTTGCGGATCGCGCCGGTGAATATCCCGGCCAACTGTTCCATGGTCAGCTTCCCGACCGGGTTCTGCGGATTGACAACCACCGCCAGCCCGTCCAGGGCGACCTTTATCTCGCAAGGATGGATACCTCTTTTCTCCGCCAGAGCGATCTCTTTTTCCTTTATTTCCCTTGAACTCATGGCGATCTCGCAGGTGCCGCTGATCAGGCTGGAGAACCCGGTGCCCGATCCGCCGCCGGTCACGGCCAGGAACACTTCCGGTTTTATCTCCATGTATTTTTCGGCCCAGGACTGCGCCAGGTTGACCATAGTATCAGATCCTTTTATCCGCACCGATTTATTCACGGCGGCCGATGACTGGGTAGAGAAACAGGCGAGAAAGAACAGAGACAATATCAGACTTTTCATTATGACTCCCTTTTTGGACCGGCGGGAATGGCGATCCATAAACGCAGAAGAAACGTTAATCCGGTATTTTATGGAGAACAACCGATTTCTCTGCAATTATACAACAAGTTCCGGCAAGGCTCAATAAAAAGAAGAAGATTTTCCGCGGCAGGCAGCCGGCGGATGGCGGCAGGCGGTTATTACGCTGGAGGTTTTCAGGGATGAGGCCCGTAAAAAGCGGCGGCCGATTTCTCTACCGTATCAAGAGTTCCCATATCTTCCTTATTTCATCGCCGGCGGTACGGTTCCCGCTGTCGATTATGGTCTGCCCTGCGGACAACGCCTCAACCACGGCCGGGTCGAAAGGTATTCTGCCGGCGAACTGTATGCCGTTTCCGCGGCAGAAATCCTCTATCTCACCGCTCATCACCGGATTGAGGTCGTATTTGTTTACCGCCAGTTTAACCGGAATGGCGAAATGATCTGCCGTTTCCATGACGCGCCGGGCGTCATGCAATCCGGAAAGCGTAGGTTCAGTAACGACAAGGGCACAGTCTACTCCAGAGAGAGAAGCTATCACCGGGCATCCTATTCCGGGGGGACCGTCGATCACGATATATTCAAGTTTTTCTTCCGCGGCGATCCGCTCGGCGGCCCGGCGTATCTGCGCAACAAGCCTGCCGGAATTTCCCTGCGCGACGCCAAGCCTGGCGTGCACGAAAGGCCCGCGACGGGTGTCGGAAACGAACCATTCTCCGGATACGGACTCCTCCATGCGTATCGCCCCATAAGGACAAAGGCGGGCGCATAATCCGCACCCCTCGCAAAAGAAACGTTCCACACGAGGGCCGGATTTCACCGCTTTGAACCTGCAGACGGCAGAACATTTACCGCATTGCCGGCAGAGTCCGCGGTCGATGACGGCAGTACGGCCGCCCCTGAATTCATGCCGCTCTTTGACCTCCGGATGCAGCAAAAGATGCAGGTCGGCGGCATCAACGTCACAATCTACCATGACCTTACTCCCCGGCAACGCGGCGAAAGAGGCGGCGACCACTGTCTTGCCGGTTCCTCCCTTGCCGCTGACAACGGCTATCTTCTTCATATCTCTTCTTAAAGCTCCCCTTTTAGGAATTCCGCGGCTTTCTCAACGCAGGATAAACAGGTAATCTTTCTCCCAGACCTTATTTCCCAGCAGGTCAACGCCCCTGAATGTCCGCGGAAAAAATCTTTACATTTTTGCGATTTTCCGCTGTCTTTGAACGCCAAAATATATAAAGCGGCATGCAACGCGCCGCAATAACCATGCGGGGCATTACCGCCCCCAAAACCGGCATGCGCCTCCACCGTCCCGGCCGGCAGGCCGAACAGTTCGGCATACGCCTTGATCACCGCTTGAGCGCAGTTATAACGGGCACCGCTTTTCCCCAGGAAATTGTTCCTTGCTGCCTCTATCATAAATGAAGCTCCCCTGAAAACCCGGGATTTCTGCGTCTTGATCAACTGCTGCCTGATACGGTCCTGATACGCGAGAAAAGATCCCGAAACTGCCCGACAAGCTCCGGGAACAGCGAAACTGCCGGTTCTCCGCGGGAATACGCTCCGGCTATCTCTTTACTGAAAGGTATACGCATCAAGATCGGGATTTTCTCCCCGGCGCAATAATCGTCCACTTTCCCGTCGCCGATGCCGTCGCGGTTGACGGCGACCGCGAAAGGTATTTTCAATTCGCGCAGCATCCCGGCCGCCAGAACAAGATCGTTGAGCCCGAAAGGCGTGGGTTCAGTGACCAGCAGGCAGAAATCGCTGCCTTCCACCGCCGTGATTACCGGACAGGATGCCCCCGGGGGGGCGTCAATGATTACCGTTCTTGCCGAATCCGCGCGCTCTTTGACCTTCCGGATCAAAGGCGGAGACATAGCTTCTCCCACGTTCAGCCGCCCATGGACAAATTCCATTCCGTCTCTAATTCCGCTCTCGACCACCCCGATCTCCCTGCCGATTTCTTTTATCGCTTTTTCCGGACAGAAAATACTACAGGCGCCGCAGCTGTGGCAAAGATGAGGAAATACAAGCACGCTGCCCCGGCCCGGGCCGGTTCCGCCCAGGACCGCTATGGCGTTAAACGCGCAGACCTCGCGGCACTTGCCGCAATAAGTGCATTTAGATTCGTCTATTTCGGGAACCGGGACGAATATCCTGCTTTCGCCGGTAAGACGCGGTTTCAAGAATATATGGGCGTTCGGTTCTTCCACGTCGCAGTCGAGGAACTGCACATCCCCGAGAGAAAGCGCCAGGTTGACCGCAATCGTGGTCTTGCCGGTGCCGCCTTTACCGCTGGCTACCGAAATGATCATGACGCACCGCCGTTTTTCCCGGCTACGAGTACGGTTTGATAACCGCTGGAAACTTTCCCGAGTGAAAATCCCATATTTACAAGATACGTTTCCGCCTCCGCCATTCCGGCTTTGCCAGTCTCATGCACGTTACCTTCCAGGCTGTGTATTTTATCCATCACCTTGAATCCCTCGGGCGTGAAGTCTGCCAGTACCAATCTGCCCCCAGGCGACACCAGACGGATAAGCTCGCCGATGACCAGATAAGGATTGGAGAGATGATGCAGGACGTTGACCGAAAAAACGGTATCGAACGCGCCGCCAGGAAAAGACGTGCGTTCACCGTTCTCTATCCTGAGGTCCGCCCGCTCCCGCAGCCCGAAATATTCCAGCAGCAGCCCGGCGAAATACTGCTCTTGCGCCGATATGTCGAAGCTGACGAAGGAATGACCGGCCTTTGCCAGGGCGAGCGCGAAATGCCCTTTTCCCGTGCCCGCCTCTATGATCCTGCCCCGAATCGGAGCGGCCGCGGCGAGTATAAAGTCCCTTTCCTTTTCCACGTCGTAGCCGAAACTCTTGTAAAAAGCCTGACGTTCCAGGTATCTACAGTAATTATCAGTGATTTCCTTATTCACAGAGCATATCTCCGATACGCATGCCGGCATACGTTGTTCTGCGTTTATATGACACTTCCTCATTCATTTTTAACCTGCGTGCCGGACTTGAGAGCCGCGCTTGGCGCTTCCGCCGCCTTGTATTTGCCGTTCCTGTAACCTTCGATAGCCTCTTTGACCGTCCCGGAGACTCCGGTGAACACGCTTATGCCGGCAGACGCTAAAACCCGGTAGGCGTTGGGTCCGACGTTACCGGTGAGTACTGCCGTGACGCCCTTTGAAACCGCCAGTTGTCCTGCCTGTATGCCGGCGCCTCCCTGAAATGGAAGACCGGAATTCTCTTGCGCCTCGAATCCTCCGGTGTCCGTATCGAAAAATATGAAATTACTGCAGCGGCCGAACCGCGAATCGACCGGAGAATCCAGGCTCTTTCCTTCAGAAGTAACGCATATCTTCATAATTCACACCCTCTTCCTTAATGATGGCATCCGTCTGTTTCGCCGTGCCCTTTGCAGGCGTCTAATCCGCCCAGCGCGTTGTTCATAAGATCATCCAGGGCTTTCTGCACGTTCCCGGAATATCCGAAGACCTTGACCCCGGCCTGCGCCAGTTTCTGCTGAGCGGCAAACCCCATGCCGCCGGCGATTACATGAGTGACGCCGTGTTTCAATATCTCGTCAACCGCTACGCACCCTCCTCCGCCGTGAGATACGGTATTGGGAACTGTACGCAGATGAACGATCTTTTTCTTATCCGGGTCTATGTCCGCCAGAAGAAAAAAACCGGCTTGGGCGAAATGAGGGCAGACATTACCGTGCACCCCTTTATCATCTTCCAGAACGATCCCGATCCTCATAATGCGAAACTCCTTTCTTATTCTATACTTCGACGGCGTCAAAACCATGAGCAGACCGCTGCTTCAAACCGTCAAGCTTCGAGTGAAACTTTCCGGGCTCAAACCCGAACAAATTTTATTCCGCTTTCTCTTCAGGGGACGCAGGCCCTGCGAAGCCGCCCGGAAACACAGGCCGGCCATTCGGCAAAGGACGCCCTCCGCCGTAAAAAAACCTCCCGTATCCGGCGCCGCGTCCGCGGCCCCTTCCCCGGAATCCAGCCATCGCCTCTCCCTGGCCCTTCATATTGACCGCGCAATATCCCCTGCCGCCGCCCGTCATAGATCCCCGGCCGTCAGGTCCTGTTCCGTCGAATCCCGGCATAACGCGCCTCCTTTCGGCTGTTGAACCCCAAAAAATGGTTTTATTTACAGCTGCATCTATCGCACAAACCGTAAAACTGGATAACATGACCCGTGATCTTAAAATGATACTTCTCCTCCAGACCTTTTTCCGTCTCTTTGAGAAGCTCGACCTCTTTGTCTATGAAGTCGGTGTATTCGACTACTCTGTTACATCCGGTGCAGATCAGATGATGGTGATGCCGAGCGCCCTGCGTCCCTTCGGCGAGCTCATAACGGGCCCGTCCGTCACCGAAATCCAGCTTGCAGATCATTCCGAGATCGGAAAGAAGCTCCAGAGTCCGGTAAACCGTGGTCAACCCCACATTTGGATAAACGGTATGTATCTTCATATAGATATCCTCGGCGCTCATATGTTCTTTGGAAGTGGAAAGCAGGCCGAGGATAGCCTCTCTGCCGGCCGTAAGCCGGTAACCGCAGCCATGGAATCTTCCCCGCCACCACCCCTGTCCC
>JBAZDY010000063.1:0-9121 GCA_041654215.1 Candidatus Omnitrophota bacterium | reverse complement strand
GGAGTGTCGTTTTCTGACACCAGGAAGACCGCACCTAGAACACAACTTAGACGTGTTTCTAGGGTCAACCTTAGCGACGACGCCCTTCCCCTGGATTTTATAGCTGACCATATCGAAGATCATGCCGTGAGGCCAACCTGACAGGTGCCGACCTGATCAGGGCCAACCTGCACGGGGTCGACCTGATCGATGCTCTACGAGGTGCGAAAAAATGACACCAACGACGACCGAAACCCTGGATAGCTTGATGAAGATCTGCGAGATCTCGCAGAAAGCGATCCGAGAGATAGGACAGATCGAGGGAAAGAACGAGCTGGGCTCTGAACAGGCTCTCCTCGAAATCATCGTGAGGAGATCGAAAGCGATCCTACAGGCAATGCCCTACCTCCAGTTCGAGGACGATGAAATCGAGGAGCTGGACTCGAAGATGTGCCACCGGCTGAACCAGCTCGAGGAGATCAGGGCGGCGGCGTTCAAGCTTGAATGCGACGAGCTAGGGGCGGGGCGGTGATCCTCGCCCTTTCTTGCTATTTTTATTCGACCTCGATTTAAAAAGCTCTACGTGGCTTCTAGGGCCATGTCTTCCTGGAGGTCCTGGACTATGGCCGGGGGCTCCGATCCTCGCCAGGCGGGGCTGTGGAGAGGCCGTCCCGGTGGTGGGGGCGATCTCCTCCGAGCTGTCCACCGTCCAGGCTGGTTCTGTGATATCTCGCCTCCGGCCCTGAAGGAATATCACAGAACTATGCTGAAGCGTAACCTTTCGACCTCTCCGACCACCTCCAGCGGCGAGGGTGAGGCGTGGCGGTTTTGTGGGGGGTACCATTCTAAGACGAGAGATTTTCTATTGAAAGATCATGAAACGCTACGGATTTTCTCCATGCTCATAGTGTGTAATTATCCCAAAGGCGAAGTTGCCAACAACTCCTCTTTTATCCTGTCACTTTTTGGGGCGACGTTCTATATATCTCCACAAAAACAAGCATCGGGCGGCTTCTGGCATATCGGAAATAAGATAAAATCGGTTTTATAGTGGCGTGGTGGATTGAAAAGAGACGAGGTGATGATTTACAATTTGAGGATAACCTGATTTTCAAATTGAGTATAGAAGCGATGAGGCGAAATTTGGGTCAGACTAGCTATCAAGTCGTGGGTTTTATCAACATACATAATTTATTTACGGCTTCAAAATACCGCCAAAACATTGTAAAATGTCTATATAATTCAGAAAATCGATAATAGATAGATAGATAGTATGATAGTTAGCTACATTGAATGAATGAATGAATGATTAGGGGCGATTAGTCTGGTAATATAGTAATCCGAGGTTTTATATAGGATTGCGCCCGATGGGATAGCACATGGCGCGACGAAATTTCGTTCATTTCCGGCTTGGAAATGAAGAAGTTGATAGAGTTGAAAAACTCTGCGATGCAGAACACGTACCAAGAGCCACGTATCTTAGAGGATGCGTCCTGAAAGATCTTGCGAAGAGAGGTTATTGAAATGAGAAAAAGAGACACATTAGGCCAATTATCCTTTATGTCCACAAAGGATAAAGACTTTTCCCTTCTGTCCACAGGAGCGGCGGCAGATTGCGATCTCCCGGGGGGATATCGTGACTCCTAGAATAAGTAGCGGGGGGCGCGCCAACGCCCTCCCTCAACCAATCGTCTTCTCATCTTCTCATCAGAACGCCAGCAGCAGCGACAGCCTAGAGGCGACGTACTGGAGGCATCCTAGTGAGTAAAGACGCGCGATTTTTATTTAAACCTTTGGGATGCGATTACGACCGCAAAATTATAGACAGTATAACGCGGTTCCATCGAGAAGGAAAGCCAATTTACGCTTACAATATAGGGCTTGATTGCGGTCTTGATCCTTCTATAGTTTCCCGGTGGTTCCGAGATCACGGTATATTTTGGGACTGTTGGCGTAAATCATGGGTCGCAGTCATAGTCGAGCTGGCCGCTCCAGTACTGGAAACGCTTCCAGAGGGCGCGATCAAGACGGCGGCGTGGGTGAATGGTGGCTACTGGCTTCGCAGGGGGGTGAGGGCGTGACCTGCTCCCTCCCTGTGGAGATCCCCGACCAATTGAAGAACCGGGGGCTTCGATTTACCAGGCTGAGGCCCGCTATACTCGGCGACAAAAATAGCGGAAAGGGACCCATCGATAAGGGATTTTACGACGAGGGGGCGCTGAGAGAGGACGACCCCTCCCTCTCCTCTCACCTCGAAGCGGGGCTGGGGTTTGGGTTAGTCTGCAACTATGGGGGCTTTATCGGCTTCGACGCCGATCAGGGGGAGCTTTTGGAGGGGATGGGGGTTATGTCCCGACTCCCTGCGACGCTGACAGATACGGCGCCGAACAAGCCAGAGAGCCAACACTTTTACTACATCTGCAAGGGGCTACCTCAGACCTTCCATTTCTGGCATCCTTCAATCCTCGCCCCTGAGGAGGAGGACGAAGAGGGGAAAATCCAGCCGCGGAAAAGGCTTGAGTTGGGCCAAATATGCGCGGGCCGGGGCCACATCACAGGACCCGGTGCCCCTCACTGGAGCGGCGGGCGAAGGGAGATCATCGACGACTCCCCTCTTGCGGAGATCACTGTAGACGACCTGAAAGCGATCTTGGAGGGCGTTGTATTCTCCGAAGATCCGACGAAAACCCCGACCTTCGAGGAGGGGGCGGGTCTTGTAGATACATCTGCATGGGATGACCTGAGGGCGAAGGAGAAGGAGGCCCGGAACGCCCGACGGGGACGAGGAGACGACCTCTCTCTATCTGAGAGAATCGGCGATATCAGGCGTGTTCTCCGTGCCTACGCATGGAGCCCGACCACGACAAGCGGCGACGAGTGGAAGGGCGATGTACCGGGCGAATTTTCGAAGTCCAAGACCGCTCTATCTGTCAACGTCTCGGAGGGGCTTTGGTATTGCCACCACCACGAAGGCAGCGGGGGAGACGCGGCGGCGTTGGTTGCCCTCTTCGAAGGGTTGATTGATTGCCGGGGAAAGGATCACCTCCGAGACTCCACCGTCTTCCAGGCGGTCATCAAGGCCTGTGAGGAGAAGGGGCTGATCCCATCGGAGGAGAGGACCGACAGAGCCGGTGCGGCGCCGACCTCCGCCACGGGGGCGGCCCCCTTCCAGCTCTCGGACTTCGGAAAATGGAAGAGGACCGAGAAGAAGGTCAAGAACCCCGAGACCGGCAAAACCGATACGAAAATAGGGTTCACTTTCAACTTTTCGAGGGCGAAGGCAGCGGGATCTATCCGGGAAAAGATGACCCTGGCGATGGACTCCACCGCGAAAGATCTCTACTACTTCGACGGCGAGATCTACGAACCCCTAGGCGGCCCGAAGATCTCCAGCACGCTCTACAATGTAGGCGGGGATCACGTCAATAGGTACATCGTGGGGGAGGTTCTTGACCGAGTTCGGACCGACCTTCAGCTTGACCCGGTGAAATGGAACCCCGACCCCTGCCTTATGCCCCTCCAAAACGGCGTTCTAGAGCTGAAAACGGGGGCATTCAGGGATTATAGACCGTCCGACCTCCTCACCTTCAAGTACGGGGCAAAATGGGACCCCGAGGGCGGGGACTGGATGGAGTTTATCTGGTTCCTCTGCACGTCCCTCCCCGACCCCAGGGACGTACTCACGGCCATAGACATTGCAACGGCCGTTGCGCTGAGGATCCCTTTTGAGATCATCGTCCAACTCTTCGGCGGAGGTTCCAATGGGAAAGGAATTTTTGAGAAAGTCCTTTTGGCGCTATTTACTCAGGAAAGATCGACAGCACTAGAACTGGAGGAGTTGAAAAGATCGCGATTCGGACCCGGCGCCCTCTTTGATGTGGATCTCTGGATCATCTCGGAGGTAGAGGGCGTCAAGGATGCAGTTTCCGCCCTGAAAAAGATCGCCACGGGAGAGTTTACCGACTCCGATACGAAGTACGGCGGGAGGAGGAAAGGCAGACCTCACGCGGTCCCTATCCTCGATTCAAACCACGCTTTCGACTACGGGGACGACTCTTACGGCCGTAAGAGGAGGACGGCAAAGCTAGACTTCTGTTACACCTTCGGCGACGAGCCGGGGATGAGACCGATCGACCGGGATCTTAAGGATAAGCTCACTCGGCCCGAAGCTCTGGCGGGGATAACTCAGATCATCGCCGCCAGGGCCCCCGGTCTCCTCCGAGATAAGAAGATCTACCGTCGCAAGAGCACCGAAGAAGCGGAGGAGGAGTATAGGCGGCAACAGTACTCTCTGTCCTACTTCTGCGACGAGTGTCTCGGTAACACTCCACCCCCCAGCGGTGATAAGTTGACTGTCACTGTTGCCTATGATGAGTATCTGGACTATTGCAAGCGGTTCAAGGTTCCGACTCCAGCGTCGAAAATTTCCCTAGGTAAGTACATCTCCAAGGTGTTCGGCGTCACCTCCTCTAATACTAAGGTCAATGGGGAGGATGTAAGGGTATATGGAGGCGTCTATCTTACAAAACAACCATCAGAAGCCTTTGCAGACCACGCTAACCACTTTTACAGCGACACAAGCGACAGATCAGCGACAGATAAACGACAGAAGAATAGGTATGAAATCACCATCAGTAACTACCTAGCGACAGAAGCGACAGAAAATCTCCTATATAGAGTGTTAGAGGAGATTTGTAGGATATACTGTTTCTTAGAGAGTTGTTCTGGAGACGAGCGAAGTATAACAAGAGAGAATTATCTCGAAAAATCTGTCGCATCTGTCGCTTCTGTCGCAGAAGGTCGCAGCGTAACGTTTTTTGTGGCGACAGAAGAGCGACAGAAGGTAAATCATCTGTCGCCAAAGCCCGAGATATCTGTCGCTGGAGAGAGGGAGCTGGCCGGAGAGATCGCCGACTCCTCCGACGACCACCAGAGCATAGCCGCGAACCTGGAAGAGGACAAGAGACGAAAGGCCGAGATCGCCGAGAAGTTCAAGACGCCAGAACCTAAGCCGAAGTTGTACGGGCTGACTTATTCGAGCGGTCCGGCGGGTGAGTATTCAGAGTTAAGCGTCAATCTCTACGATGGATGTACCCATAGGTGCGATTATTGTTACAACAAGACAAACCAAAGGCGATGGAACGGGACTTATGGAGACCCGTTTAGGAGGATCAAAAAATCCTCTTTGCCTGCGATCGACCGCGACATAAGAACGCTTGAAGCTGCTGGCGTGTCGGGTCCGGTGCATCTCACGTTCATAGGCGATGCCTACGACCTCGGACGAGACGAGGACGACGTAAGAGCCGTCTTGGAACTCTTCCACAAGTCAAAGGTCAACTTCCAAGTCCTAACGAAAGGCGGGATGAAGGCAGCGCGGGACTTCGATCTCTACCGGCCGGGTGATTCTTTTGCCTGCACCTTGACCTTTGTCGATCCTGAGACGTCGAAGACCTTGGAACCTGGCGCGGCATTGCCTGAGGACCGTCTTCAAGCCCTGGAAGAGGCGCACAAGAAAGGCATCGAGACCTGGGCGAGCCTGGAACCTGTCATAGATCCCGCCGAAACTCTGGAACTTATCCGGCGTTCTCACAAGTTCGTGGATCACTTCAAAGTCGGAAAATGGAACCACGATAAGCGGGCGGCGGGGATAGACTGGCGCCAATTTACGGCTGATGTGGTGGAGTTGCTGGATAGTTTCGGATGCGACTATTACATCAAAGAGGACTTGCGGCGCTACCTCCCCGCCGAACGTGATCGGACAAAAAAGGAGGGTGAACGTTCACCGCCAAAAAAGATCGATCCAGAAGAGAACGGCCGGATTTTCAATCTATCGCAGGCGTACTGGCGAGACCTGGCGAGGCAACATAACGGGCTGAATACTCGAGTTCTGAAGTCAGAATTAGGCTATGATGACTTGAAGGCGGGGATGTGCCTTGATCTCCTCCGAAAATCCGGCTGGATAGAGGACTATCTCGGACGGCTACAGCCCCCAGGCTACAGCGACGACGAGGAGGTGATCTCTTGATCCTCTTCACCCCCCACCACGTCGAAATGATCAAGGCAGGCGAGAAGACCCAAACCCGGCGGATCTGGAAGCGACCACGGGCAAAGGTCGGAGCTGTCCATCTCGTCAAAACCGAGCTATTCAGCAGAGAGCACCATTGCAAGATTCGAATCCTCGATGTGAGGCGTGAACTTCTCGGGAATATCACCGAGGACGACGCCAGAGCCGAGGGCGGGTACTCAATTTCTGAGTATATCCAGGTCTGGGAGGCGATAAACGGCGTCTTCGATCCTGATCAGCTTGTTTACGTGGTCACTTTCGAGGTGGTCCATTGAGGGGTCTTCGAAGCTTCGAGCGGCGGCTTCAGAAAATCGAGGCTAGGCTGGCCGCAGAAGAAGCGAAGGCAGAAGAAGCGAAGCGGGGCGAGGTGGAGGGCGGCGACTTGGAGGCCGATCTAAACCGTCTCTGTCCCGTCTGCTTACGAATCATGCAAGGGCGTTTTGAGGTAGATATAAATGAGCGAAGAAGAAAATAAGTCAGTGGATAAATCGAACGAACCGACATCGAACGAACTGACCGATAAGCAGAGAGGCCCTCAGTTCATCCCTCGGATGCTGGGGCAGAAGGTGCTTTGTCGGATGGTGGACGGGCGGCCCCTGAATGCGGTTTTGTCGGGCTACAACCCGTACGAAATTGTATTCGATCTGGGGAACGGCAAAAGAATGCTGATCTTCAAACATGCGATCAGTAGCATAGAGTTTATGGAGTCTGCCCTACCCCCCCAAGGGAGAGGCGATAACGATAAGCGGTGAGGTATAAATGGCCGAGAATAAAAAGAAAAAGACGAGGGGGATGTCGATAAAATCCCCCCAGGACGTGCAAAAAATTTGCAGAAGAGTGATAAATGATATCTTCGAGGCGGGTCTTCAAATCGAGAATGCACAAAAAATTAACCTGTTGTGCATCACGTGGTTGAAAGCCTGGGAACTTTTGAAAGTCCCCGACCTCGAAAAACGGGTTATCGCCCTGGAGAAAGAGAGGAGGCGAGACTAAATTGCCTTTGGAATACTGGAGAAGGCCCGACGACTTGGAAAAATATCTTGAACATCGGGCCACCTCCTCCGGGCAAAAACCGACAATCGGCGACCGAACCGGCGTATCGAAGCTTGCAAGCCGGTTCAATGTCCACTCCGAGACTGTCCGGGAAACCTTGAAAAAGACTGGCTGGGAGCTGGAGGCGAGGCCCGACAGTGGGGGGCGATTCTGGCGACCGAAAGACGTAAGTACTATGATCACCGATATATTATAGTTAGAACGTGATTATAATATTCGGGATGTCATTTATCTACTGAAAGGGGGGACGGGTCCAGTGATCACCTGCTCCTTGCCCGTCCCCCCCTGGAGAGGTTAACATGCTTAAAAATTTAGAGCGAAGAATCGGGGCGATGGAAGGCGAGACCGAGCCCGAGCCGAAATTTTCGATATCGGAGGCCATGTTTGCCGAGTCGATGGGAAAGATAGCGGCGACCATCCCGCCAGATCTGGAGGGGAACCCATCTCCAGAGGTCGAAGAGGTTATGGCAATGCTGGAGGAGAAAAAGGGTAGGTGAAATTATGGAATTTTTGGAAGATCACAGGATATTTTACAACGCCAGATTAGAAGTAATCGAGAGCGGAGACGAGGAAAAGCTTTCAGATCCGACCGTGCGACTTGTGCAAGAACATAAGAAGCTAGTGGATGGGATCAAAAAGGCGCGGGCGGAAACTTTCGGGTGCTGTCACGTAGCAATCGATAGAGAGAGGGGCAAAATCGAAGTCGACGATATACCGGGGCTGGCGGCGCTGGCGGCTTCCATCTCCTCGATGGAGGCACGAAAGGAGCACCTGGAACGGATCATAAACGAAATCTCTTTCCTAGGTACAAAGCTTCTCTCCGACCTGGAGGAGGAGGCGATGGAATGGCGAAAGGATAGCTTTTCCGCATCGGACGGCGAGGCGTTCCGGGCTGGAGCGAAGGCTAACAAGATGTTAAGTGACGCGAAACTCTCTTTAAAAAAGGTGGGTATTGAATGATAACCGAATCTCAGTTTGAAGACGTGGCGGGGGCGCTGGCGGCTGATAACCCGGCGCTACTTGCGGACCACGTGCATAACCACAGGACCAATATCGTTATCCGGGGCATAACTGGAGCCCAAGCCCAAACGATCTTTGAGGTGCTACCGGACGGGGCATGGCCGGATTATCTTGTGCCTGAAGATCCACCCAGCCACCTCAAAAGGGCGCCGTCCCTGTACTTCATGGTATTCAAGAAGTCTAAAAAGTGAGGAGGTGAAACAAGCTATGGCATACGCAGACTGGAAAGATATAGAGCCTCAGTTGAAGGCAAAAGAGCAGGCGGCGAGGGTTGCGAAGGTGAAGGCAGACCAAGACCGGCGGCGTGCGATGGTGGACCGACTCCAGCGAAAAATGGGGCGCGTTCCCGTGTCCGTACCTGCGACCGTTGAAGGACTGACTGCAATGGCTTCGAGCCCGGCACAAGCCGCCAGATTCGAGGCGAGGCGGGCAATGGTGAACAGGGTGTTGACGGCGGCGCTAGGCCATCAGTGAGGCGTCGATATGATTGATCCCGAAAAGCTGGCCCTCGTCGTCAAGCTTCATGATATCGAAGCGGAACGGAGGCGGCGGCGACTGACGGGGGAGTCTCGCGTGGCGGTCAACAATCGAGCCCACGACGAGAGAATACGCGCGGTGCTGGGAGTCTCCGAGCTGGGAAAGCTGGCGTTGCCTGCTGAGGTTTGGCCGGATGGTCGGGGGGCCCTGTCCTTTGGTGGCGGGGAGCTGGTAGAGGTGGATCCCGACAAACTGACCACCCTTCGAAGGCTGGCGGCGATCGAAGCCGAGAGACGGCGACTCGTCGAAAGTGGCGCGTCTCGGGCCGTTGTAGACGACGAGGCCGAGATCAAGCGGCAAAAGCTGATCCTGCACGTCTCGATAACCGAGCTTCGCACGTTGTACATGTCGGTGGAGCTGCCTGAGAGGGTCAAACCGATGCGCGCGGGCGGGATGCCGACTCCACCCCCTCCACCACGCAAACCACGACGGCGAGACCTCCGGCGCTAACCCATTTTTATCTCGATT
>JBAZDY010000062.1:0-9203 GCA_041654215.1 Candidatus Omnitrophota bacterium | reverse complement strand
AGTTTCTGCCCGCGCACGAGCGTGTTCATGACGTCTATGGCCGATATACCGGTCTCGATTATGTTCTTCGGATAGTCGCGCGCCGTCGGATTTATGGCGAGCCCGTTGACGTCCAGCATCTCGTCGGCCGCCGGCTTGGGCATCCCGTCCAGAGGGTTCCCCCTGCCGTCGAACACCCTGCCCAGCATCTCCTCCGAGACCGCCAACATGAGAGGTTTCTCCCTGAACCTGATCCTGCTGTTGCTCAATGAAAGGCCGCTTGTCCCGCCCAGCACCTCCACCACCGCGTATCCCTTTCCGACTTCCAGGGTAACGCCGGTGCGTATCTTCCCCGATTCGTCCGCGATCTCGACCACCTCGTTGTATCCGACGTTATGGGTATTGCGGATCAAGAATATGGGGCCGACTATCTCTTCCAGCCCCACGTATTCCCTGAGAGCATATTGTTGTCCCATGTCAAAACTCCAGTTCTTTTACGCTATCGGCTATCCTGGCCGAAAGGCCGGCCAGGCTATCCAGATCATCCTCGGTGTAACGTAATTTCATCCTGATCACATCCTGATAGACCCCGAGGCCCTTGATCTCCGCCAGGGTCACGCCTTTCTGCAATAGTCCTTCCGAGACGTGGTAAAAGTCCACTATGGTCTTCAGCATCAGGAACTGCTTCTTCGCCGACGAATAAGTATCCACCTTATCGAACGCCGCCTGCTGCAAGAAGGTATTTTTGAAAATATGGCATACCTCCAGCACCAGTCTCTGTGTCTGCGGCAAGACGTCGGGCCCGACGAGTTTCACCACCTGCTGCAGCCTCTGCTCCTTCTGTAAAAGATCCATCATCAGGTAACGCAAGGAAAGCCACTTCTCATCTATATTGTCGTGCCACCACTCCTTTATGTCGTCGAGGTACTCGGAATAACTGTCTATCCAGCTTATGGAAGGATAATGCCTGGCGTTGGCCAGATCCCTGTCCAGCGCCCAGAAACAACGGATGAACCTTTTTGTATGGGAAGTTACCGGCTCGGAGAAATCTCCGCCCTGCGGGGATACCGAAGCTATAATGGTGATCGAACCTTCTTTTTTATCGAGCGACCTGACCTTACCCGCTCTCTCGTAAAACTCCGCCAGGCGCGACGGCAGATACGCCGGGAATCCTTCCTCCAGCGGCATCTCCTCAAGCCTTCCTGACAATTCGCGCAGCGCCTCCGCCCAGCGGGAAGTTGAATCCGCCATAAGGGCCACGTTGTATCCCATATCCCGGTAATATTCCGCCATGGTTATCCCGGTGTAGATGCTCGCCTCCCTGGCGGCTACAGGCATATTCGAGGTATTGGCGATAAAAATGGTCCTCTCGGAAAGAGGCTTTTGCGTGCGGGGATCGACCAGCTTGGCGAAATTCATCAGCACGTCGGTCATCTCGTTGCCGCGCTCACCGCAGCCCACGAATATGACCACCTCGGCGTCGCTCCATTTCGCGAGCTGGTGCTGAACCACGGTCTTGCCGGTGCCGAAACCTCCCGGGACGGCCACGCATCCGCCTTTAGCCACCGGGAAAAGCGTATCTATGACGCGCTGTCCGGTTATAAGAGGGTCTTTTAATTTAAGGCGCTCAAGATACGGCCTGGCTTTTCTCACCGGCCAGCGCTGCAGCATGAAAACATCTTCCTGCCGCCCGTCTTTCGTCTCCACCACGGCTACCTTATCCTCAAGCGAATAATCTCCTTCTCCGCCGATCCATACGAGTTTTCCGGAGGTCTCCGGCATAAGCATGATCCTGTGGCGTATCAATGAAGTCTCCTGCACCTCTCCCAGGCAGGAACCCGCAGGTAATTCCTCCCCGGGGGCGCGCGACGGAACGAAATGCCAGCGCCTCTGCCGGTCGAGCGCAGAAACGCTGACTCCTCTACCGATGTAAAAACCTTCCTTCTGGCGGATCACCTCCAGGGGACGCTGTATCCCGTCGTAAATGTTGCCCAGCAGTCCGGGGCCGAGCTCAACGTAAAGAGGGAACCCTTGCGTGTATACCGGATCGCCGGCCTTGACGGAAGTGGTATCCTCATAAACCTGGACGAACGCCCTGTCCCCTTTTAAGCGCATGACCTCGCCCACGAGACGGTAACCGCCCACTTCCACCATGTCCAGCATGCGCAGGGAAGAAACACCTTCGATCTCGACTACCGGCCCGACCACTCTATAGACCTTACCGGCGACCTTTTCCATTTAAAACATCTCCTTCATTATTTTTCCGTAAAACTCGTCGTATCTCTGCTGCAAAAGAGAAGAGAAACGACCGTCGAATATGCGGCTGCCGCTTTCGGTGCGCACGATGACGCCGATATCCCCGAAATCTCCGGCGTAAAAAGAAAGCGCCACCGCTGTTCCGGCGGCCTCCGCGCAGGCGGACTGCACTTCCGCGCGAAATCCGTCGCCGAATAGTCCTCCGTCATCGGGCGGGAATATAACATGCAGGCGCGCGTCTTCCAGCGCCCTGGCGCCTTCGCATATCAGCTTCTTCAGGAACACAGGATATTCCGGGCTGTCCCGGAACCCGAGCGCCGCCTGATGCACGGCGTTAAAGACGGCGGAGGTGAGCCGTCCGCGTTCCTCGAGAAAAACCCTTTTTTTCTCCAGCTTGCCGGAAGAAACTATCTTCTCGCAAAGGAGAGCCGCTTCCTGCTCAGCCCGCTGCATGAACGTCTCCGCCTGCCGGGCGGCCTCATCCCTCGCGCGGCCAAGGAGATCACTCGCCTCTTTGCGGGCGCGCTCAAGTATCTCGGCGCTCTCGGTCTCCGCGTTATTCTTCAGTTTCCCGCATATAACTTCCGCGTTCTCCGAATTCATTTCCTTTCTATCCAGTTGTTTTTCCATAATGGCCATCCTCAAAGACTCATTCCTATAGCGCCTTTAAGCAGATCGTCGGCGCTTTCCGCCCCCGGTTTATCCCCCAGCGAAGGCACCTCCAGAACAAGGGGGACTTCCTGGGTATATATCATACCGTTCACCTTATCCCTGACCAGGTCGGCGGCTTTCCGCGTAATGACCAGGATCCCCACTCCCTCGGAGGAAAAAGCAACTTTGAACGCCTCTTCCGCGTCCCTGGCGGTGCGGACCTCCATGGTCTCAATACCGGACAGCCTGAACCCGAGGGCGCTGCCGCTGTCGGCGATGCAAAATAATCTCATAACCGATCACACCCTGCTCAGGATCATAATGGCGATAATCAAACCGTATATCGCGATACCTTCGGCCAGACCGACGTATATCAACGCCCTGCCGGCCAGCTCCGGTTTCTCGCTCATCGCCCCCACCGCAGCCGCGCCCACATAGGCCACGGCGATACCGGCGGCCAGAGCGCTCAGCCCGGCGGACAAAGCGGCGGATAGAAACGCCCAACTGACCGCGCCGGCATTGGCCGCCGAGGTAGGTTCCGCCGCGGATACCGCGCAGAAAAATCCGGTGAAAGCGACGGCCGCGGCCGCCGGCAATACCACCTTAAGTGTTCTTGATATCAATCCATTTCTTGTCATGCCTTCCCCCTTCTTGAATGCAGCCGGAACCTGCGCGGCGCCGCCGCAACATCTCGTCCGGCCGGATACGATCCCGAAGTGTCGGGACCTTTCCATATTACAGCTGTTGTCACACGCTCAACGGTTTATAAACGTTCTTGCCGCTCACGAAGAACTTCGAGAAAAATTCGTAATAATTAAGGCGCAAAGACTGTATCCCCACCACCATCCCCTCCAGCAGCAGCACCAGTATATTCCCTCCGATAATGATCAACAGGGAAACGAAGCCGGAACCGACATCCTTCAGCAGCTTGGAAAGCTCAAAGATCGCCATGAACAACCCGGCGTGCGCCAGGGCGAATGCCGCTACGCGGATAAAAGAGACGGTGTTGGCCAGATATCCCATAACGATCTCCATCATGTCTATCACGGTTTCCATGAGCAGCACAAAAACGCCTTCATGCGCCCTGCCGGTAAATATCTCCACCAGAGGTTTCAGAAATAATACCACAAAACAGGCGCCGATCAAAATAAAATAGCCTGCCGGGACCGGCCCGGCGCCGGGAACGGCAAGTCTTACCGCCAGGGCAATCCCGCTCCAGTAGATGATCCCGGATATCAATCCGGCCTTGTCGAAAAAGGCCTTGGCGTAATCGCGGTCGCGTAAAGAGATGAAAACGTTCAGCGCCACTCCCAGAGAAATCACCGCTATACCGAATATCACGCTTATCTTGAATATGCCGAGAATGTTGTTTATCGGTCTGATCCACAGTGAGTCGAACTCGAACCCGAAAGCGCTGCCGTAAAGCAGACCGAACAGTGCCGATACCCCTCCCGCGTATGAAGTGAGAGCCCCCGCCTGTCGTACTTTATCACTGCGGCTGCGCATAATCAGGATACCGGCTGCCAGAAGCAGCAAACCGTGTCCGAGGTCGCCGAACATCGCGCCGAACATAAGCAGAAAAGTCACGGCGGTGAACAAGGTGGGGTCAACGCTGCCGTAACGCGGTATTCCGTAAGATTCAATCAACAGTTCGAATGGTCTTATTAACGCCGAATGTTTCAAAAGCACCGGGACGTCGTCCTTGGATATCCCCAATTCGTCCGGGCTTTTCTCTTCCAGGTAAAGACAATTGGCCATCTGCCGGATCCTGGAAACCACCTTTTCCTTTTCGTCCGCCGGCACCCAGCCGGAAAACAGGACCGTCTTGTCGGTGTTGCAGGAATACCTGCGCGCCTCTGCGATCGACCTCTTGAGCCTGATGAAAGTGTGGATTTGCGACAGTTCTTCCCCCGAGTGCGCGGCGATCTCCGCCAGGACGGCTGACGCCGTTTCCATGTCCCTCTTGTCCTTCTCTATCTGCACTTTCAGCTTAAGCTGTATCTCGCCTCCCACGGCCTCGCCCTGGTCGGAAAAATCTTTCTTCTCGAACCCGGTATCGGAGAGCACTTTTTCTATATACGGTTTGTCGCGGCGCAGTCCTATAAGCAGCAGCGCCGTCCTGCCGCCGGGCTCTTTACGAAAAGGATAAACCACGCTGTGAATACCGGAAAGACTGCGTTCAAGCAAATCCAGGTTCTTATCGGCTATCATCCCGGAGGCTACTTCCAGGAAACTGTAAGCGCTGTCTCTCCTCTTCAGAGGAACGGGCAATATGGCCGGCACCCGGTTGAGCATGGCCGTCCGGGTGCGGATCTCTTCCCGCAATTCTTCTCTTTTTGATATGTGGCTTGCGGCCTCCGCGTCAATCGAATTAAGCTTCTGCTCCGCGGTTGAATAGGAGAATTGTCCGAAGAGCGCGGATGTCATAAGCGCCGGCCCCGAAGAAGGGCGAAAATCCAAAGACGCGCACGTCTGACGCAGGCGCGCGGCGAGCTTTTCCCAATCTCCGGCCTCTTTCTGCGTTTCCGATGCCGGAAGCCCGTTCAGGCCGGACTCGATTCTGCGGATATCCACGGGATGGAAGTTACCGAGCTTCAGCAGCTGCGCGACGGTCTGCTCGGCGTCTTCTTTCAGCACGGCTATGTTGATAAGCTCCATTTCACAGGGACCGAGCATTTTTATACCCCGATGTTCAAAGACTGCATTATATTTTCTTTGGAATGTCCGTAAGCCTTGGCGTAAAGAATGGATACCAGCAGTCCGGCCTGCCTGCGGCTTGAGACCAAGTATGCTATCGCCGTTCCTATGGTAAACGGGAAACCGGAAAGCGCACTTTTTACTTCCTGCGCCAGTAGTCCGTAGAGAAAACTTTCGATGAGGAAAAAGTTTTCCTCGAATATCCCTTTTATGCGCGAATAGGGGCCCAATGAGAGGCTGTTAACCACCTGCGTTATCCCGTTGCTGGTATAAGAACCCCGCACGTGGTCCTTGTTGAGCCTTAAGCCTCCCGGAATGAACCAGTCGAGCATCTCCGACATGTTCCGGGAATAATATTTCCTGAACCGCAAAAGCAGGTTTATGTTTTCGATGTCTATCTCGACGCCGATTATACGAGAAGCGACCCTGCGGTCCGCAGGGGAAAGACGGGAGATAGCCGCGGCGACCCTGTCGTAATAATCCATGTCGAGCGCGACTTCCAGAAAGAAAAGTTTGCCCTCCCGTTTGAATTGTTCCCGGCCGCTCATCAGCGCGCGTTTATACGGCGAATCATCCAGCAGCAGTATAAACTCCTCGATGTTCTCCGCCTCAACAAGTTTTCCGAAATCCAGCGTGGACCCGCTTCCCGCCTTGTCGATGTAATCTTCCCAAGCGACCGGCAGCCTGCGGTGCCAGATACGCAAGGCGGTCTTCAACTGTTCTATCTCCAGCTTTTGCCGGAGCAGCGTCAGGAAATCCTTCTCCCTCACGGAAGAGATGGACGAAATAACCTTGCGGTAAGCCGCGGATTCCTGCGCGGCGATAAAACGTTCGGCGGCGGGCAGGTCGGCGGAAGAAGATATATTCATACCTTCCGACAACGGAGAATATGCGGTTCCCTTAAAGAGCGCCAGCGCTTCCTGCAGGTCGCCGGCCCCGGTCAAAGAGACAAAAAACTCCTCCGGCAGAAGCGCGGAAAGCATCGCCCTGATCCTGGCGTTGGCAAAAGAATACTTACTTAGATCCTGCATTATTCTGGCCGGCTTAGGTAAAAACGCCGCCGTCTGCCTGTTACGGTTCAATATTACGGTTTCTTGATTTCCGCGGCTTTCCGCCGGCGGGGCGCTACAGGGAAATTATTTCGGAGAATATCTTCCGGGCTACGGAAAGGACGTTCTTTTCTTTTGCCTTGCGCAAAGCTGCGTATTCTTCGCGGGCGCCGTTTACCATGTTCTCTTTTTCGGCAAGGTATTCCGCGCGGACAGCCTTTTGCCGCTCCAGGGCGGAGACGCGCGACTGTTCCGCAGATTCTTCGAGGATTTTACCGGCTTGCGCCCGCGCGTCGGAAACAATCCGCTCCGCCTGCTGCTTTGCCTGTTCGATCTTTTTCTTCGAATCCTGTTCTTCCTGTAAGATACGCTCTACGACTTCTTTCATAGTGTATTCATTTTACCATCTGTGGCCGAAAAGTAAATCTAAATCTCTTATCTAATTCCGGGGACACAATACTTAATTATTGTCTAAAGTGAGGCTAATTTCTATCTTCAATTCTCAATTGTTCTGTCCTTAAATTCTTGCTTAATGGAGCCTGTAATTTCTACGTCCTGAATTAAAATCGCCCCGTGAGAAATCGAGTTTCCTGCCGGCCCGGGCCGCGTACGCGCGCAATTCACCCAGTTCCCGCCCGGAGTCAAAACGCGCTTTCGACCTGCCGGGATAAAGATTGTAAAGGTGCCGGAAGACTGCCGGAGTGAAATTAAACATTACCACGTTCGCTCCGCATTCCAGAGCCTTGTAAGCCTCTCTGCCGGAAGAACGACGCAGGGCGGTGGTTACCGGGATGTGCGCGTATGGATTGAGCAGTCTGGCAAGCGCTATCGCCCGCAACGCCGGTACGGGATCGGCCGGGGCGCAGGCGGAGAGCGGTGTTCGCGGATGCGGAATGAAAGGGCCTATACTTATCATTCCCATGCCGGACCGCCGGAAAAACAAAAGGTCTTCCGCTATGCTCTCGGCGGTCTGCCCGGGCAAACCGGTGATACAGCCTGAACCGGTCTGATAACCGAGCTCTTTCAATGCGCGCAGGCAAAGCAACCGCGTTTTCAGTCTCATACCGGGGTGCAAACGACGGTAAAGAACGGCGCAAGTGGTCTCTATTTTCAGGAGATACCTGTCCGCCCCGGCCTTTTTCCAAAGAGCGTAGTCGCTGCGACTGCGCTCGCCAGCGGAAATAGTGACTGCCGCCGGATAAAGGTTTTTTATGCGCTTGATCACTTCCGCCAGCCACTCCGCCCCGATGGAAGCCGATTCTCCTGATTGCAAAACTATGCTCCGGATACCGGAATTGTATATGGCGCGCGCGCAGGCAAGGATTTCTTCGGTTGTCATACAATAGCGCCTCAAGCGAACGTTGCCGGCATTCAAGCCGCAGTAAGCGCAGTGGTTTCGGCAGATATTGGAAAACTCCACTATGCCGCGCACTATTATCCCGTCTCCGGCATGCGAATCCCGCAAGCCGTCGGCACGCCGAAAAAGCAGCCTTTCGTCTCCGGCCGAGATCCGCCGGGAAAGCAGATCTGCCAGTTCCTTTTTACTTATACTGCCCCGTCCGCAAAGCTTGTCTATCAGACACTCCGCCCTGGACACAATTCACATCCTATTCTTCCGCGCGCCGGTTCATTTAGACTGCTTCCCCAGTCCCGACTTGACCGATACGCCTTGCAACGCCCCAAGTTTTCCGGTCAACGCTCCCAGTTCGTCGGTGGAAGCGTCCACGATCAGCGTGATTACGCAGCAGGACTTGCGCGCGTAAGGCATTCCCATTCTGCCGACGATGATGCCGCCGTGTTCGCTGAGCACGGCGTTGACGGCTGAAGCGGTTTTCTCCCTGTCGTCAACGATTATCCCCACGAACCCCAGTCTGCGTTCCATATAGCCTCCGTTCTTAATATAACACCGCCTACGGTTACGGCTACGTCTTAAAACCGAAAGACGATTGACGATACGGGCATCGTAACCGGTAAACGATAAACGAGCTTTAATATCGGTAATGGCTACGGTAACCTTTTAAACCGAAAACGACCTTTGACTGCGCATAAAAAACCGGTTTTCCCCCGTATCCCACGGAGAAAAACCGGGATAAGCATGGCCGGAAGTCTTTTCCCCTTGGGGTCGGAAGCTTACAGCCTCTTCGCCTTCAGGACCAGCGCTTGACAACGGCCTATTTATTTTACATAGACCGGTCTGGCCTTGTAATGCGTATGCAGTAAATGCTCGGATTTTTCGCCCAAAGGCTTGCCGAGATATTCCGCATAAAGTGTCTTTATATAAGGATTCTCGTGGGAAAACCTCACACTGCAATCCCTATCGTCCTGATAAAGCCCTCCCGCGCGTTTTTTCCTCAATTCGTCGGTCACCCCGTAAGGCTGGCCGCCGCCGCCGACGCAGCCGCCGGCGCAGGCCATTACCTCTATAAAATGATACGGTATCTCCTGGTTGTTCTTCTTGGCTTCCCTGACCTTATTCAGCACGTATTCGACGTTGCTCAAACCGTGGGCGATGGCCACGCGGATCTTTTTGCCGTCGATTTGCACTTCGGCTTCCTTGACTCCGTTAAGCCC
>JBAZDY010000061.1:0-9278 GCA_041654215.1 Candidatus Omnitrophota bacterium | reverse complement strand
TCCCTACGGTAGAGCGGGGATTCCGCGACGCGGTCTTCTGTTCAATGGCTATGGCCGGAGACAATCCGCGGATGTCGTCCACCTCCGGCTTCTGCAGCTGTTCCAGGAACAGACGGGCGTATGCCGAAAGGCTTTCGACGTACCTGCGCTGACCTTCCGCGTAGATGGTATCGAAGGCGAGACTGGACTTTCCGGATCCGGACAGCCCCGTAAAAACCACGAGTTTATTTTTAGGGATAGAAAGGCTGACGTTCTTAAGATTGTGCTCTCGCGCGCCGCTGATTATTATCCGGTCTTCCATAATAGGGCCCTTAGGGGAATAACGGCGGGGAGCCGTATGCGGTCATGCGGTAATCCCCGCGTAAAAAAGTTTGAATTGTATGCCGTGTATCGTTTTCTAATGAAGGCCAACGCGCAGCCGTATATGAACTGTAAAGAACGCGCACCGCCGCAAAGGGTATTCCCCCGGGCGGCGGTGCGCGTTTTATTACGTTGGAGACGGCTTACCTCTTTTTCTTACCGCCTTTTTTCCCGCCTTTCTTTGCCGATTTCTTGGCAGGCTTCTTTGCGGCCTTCTTCTTGGTGCCGCCTCTGACCATCTTGGCGCAAGAGACGTCGCCGTCCTTATCGACGAAATACAGGACGCCTGTCTCTCTCTTTATGCCGGTCTTGGCAATTTTCTTGGGGCTACCCCCTTTTTTGCCTCCACGGGCCATCTTGGCGCAGGATACATCCCCGTCCTTATCGACGTAATAGAGATATCCCTTTTCGCGCTTTACCCCCACTTTCACCAGTTTCTTCGCCATTCGTTTCACCCCCTTTCATTATGCTGCTTGACTGTTTATGTTACTTTCTCTGCCTTCAATACGGCTCTCCAATAAAAGGCCGTTTAATTCCACAAAACCTTGCTTTATCAAATGCGCAAGGATGTTCTTCGTAAACAGGAAAAAGTCTTCCGCGCCCGGGCTGAAAGCCCGGGATTTCTGCGGTTTGAGTAAACGCCTTCAGGTTCCGACGCTTACCGGGCTGGTGATCTGCCGCAACACGGCTGCGGCGGCAAGCACCGCCAGGTAACTGGTCTTACGGTTCTCCGGATGCGGGACGTTCTCCGTTCTCGTCGTTATCACCGCCGCGTCCGACTCTATCCTGACCTCATGTATGTTCTTCTTCACGAGGGGAGAAGCGATTATGCGTACCCTGGTCGCGCGCGCGCCCATACCGGCCAGACTCAGCACAGCCGCCACGTTTATGTTTTGCGGAAAGCAGCGCACGGCCTTCTCCGCCCTGCCGTCGAAAAGCACGGTATCCTTGTTTATCCCGGCGGGATCGATCTTCCTCCTGCGGAGATAATCCACTCCGGAGAAAGAAGCCGGATTCTTGATCGTAGTCAAAGTCACGCTCTTCAGACGCGCGCTTCGCGCTCCTCCGGCCGCTTTCAAGGCGTCTATTCCGGCAAGCGCCCCGCTGGGGACGTAGATACGCGCTCCGGAACGCTCCGCTTCACGCAGCAGCCGTTCTACCCTGTCCACAATGCCTCCGACGCTCATCACCATAACACTGCGGCCGGCCTTCAGACATTCGCGCGCGATATCGTAAGAAGCCGAGGCGGAAGCCGCCTCCACCACCAGATCGGAAGCCTTTATCAACGCCTTCAGGTCGCGGGCTACCGCGGTCTTAGCGGCTATACGCAGCCGCCCGGCAAGCGCCGCGGCGTGCTCCGCGCGCAGGTCGAACAACGCGGACACGCGCATTTTCCTGCCGAACTCTTCCCGGACAATACGCGCCAGAGACCCGCCTATGGCGCCGCATCCGACAATCCCTATTTTAAGTCTGGTCCCGCTTTTCTGCCCGGGCATAAAAGTATCATACCTCATTTCACGTCCAGAGTCACGTTATCTATCAACCTTATCCCGCCTACGCGCACGGCCAGCGCGACCAGACATTTCCCTCCGCCTATGCTTTTCAGAGTTTCCATGGTGCGGGGATCGACGATCTCTATGTAGTCGGTTTCCGCCTGAGGACAGCCGCTTATAATACGCCTCATGGATTCTTTTATCCTATAAGAGCGGCGTTCACCCGCCTCGACCAGTCTGGCGGCCTCCCGCAGGGAACGGAAAAGACAAAGCGCTTGTTCTTTCTGATTATCTCCGAGATAGGCGTTGCGCGAGCTCAAGGCGAGCCCGCCGGGCCCGCGCACGATGGGAAGGACCTCTATGCGCACCGGCAAATTCAGATCTGCCGTCATTCTCTTTATTATCGCCGCCTGCTGGGCGTCTTTCGCGCCGAAATAGGCCGTGCGGGGAGAGACTATATTAAAAAGTTTCAGGACCACCGTGGCCACGCCTCTGAAATGCCCGGGCCGTGAACGCCCGCAAAGAACGGCGCTCATACCTTCCACCTCCACGAAAGTGCGGAATCCCGGGCCGTACATCTCCTGCGCGGAGGGACAAAACAGCACATCCACTCCTTCTGCGCGGCAGATGCCGGCGTCGGAGGCGTGATCCCGTGGATATCTGCGGAAGTCTTCGGAAGGGCCGAATTGAAGCGGGTTGATGAAAACGCTGACCACCACCGCGTCATTGTCGCGGCGGGCTTTTCTGATCAGGCTGACGTGTCCGGCGTGCAAAGCCCCCATGGTGGGGACAAAACCTGTTTTTCTGCCGCCGGCGGCGGCTTCGGAAGAAAAACCGGACATCGCCTTTATGCTGCGTATTACTTTCATTGTTTGCTTTTCCCCCCTCGAGGGAAGATGTTTCATAGAATCTCCAACAGCGGGCGCAATACGAAATCGCGCCTGAACATCCGGGGATGAGGGATGCGCAATTCCGAACCGTTCAGCCTTTTTCCGTCGTACCAAAGTATATCCAGATCTATTGAACGGGGA
This sequence comes from Candidatus Omnitrophota bacterium, assembly GCA_041654215.1. GTDB lineage: Bacteria > Omnitrophota > Gorgyraeia > Gygaellales > Profunditerraquicolaceae > Undivivens. Next base: position 6,394 of record JBAZDY010000061.1, on the reverse strand, counting down.
CCGTTGCGCGCGCCGGGCTTGCGGCCCAGTTCACGCTCTATCCTTTTTAATCCGGCCAGCAGTCTGGACGGCGTCAGGCCGGTTTCCAGACTGAAAGCGCCGTTCAAGAAATCCCCCTGGCCGCGCGGCCCACCCGCGGGAGCGTTCTCGAACAAGGAAGACACCTTGAGCACTTTCGTCCGCGGCAGCGCGCCGGTCAGGGATATCGCCGCGCGGATGTTGCTGCGTCTGTCGCCGAGGTTCGAGCCCACGGCTATATAACACAGTCCGGTTTTCAGAGCAGTTTCTCCATGCGTTTCAACGCCTCTTTGATCCTCTCGGCCGGCACGGTAAGCGCCATGCGCAGGTACCCCTCTCCATTCCCGCCGAAACCCACGCCCGGGGTCACAATAATATCGGCTTTGTCCAGGAGATACGCCGCGTATTCCATGGAACTCTTTTGGGGGTCAGGGACCCTGAACCAGAGATAGAACGTGGCGCCGGGAGAATGAACCTGCCATCCCAGTTTGCGCAGCCCGCCGACCAGTGTGTCGCGGCGTTCCCGATAAAGAGCGCTCATCGCGTCCGCCTGCGCCGCGCTGTTGTCGAGGGCGGCGGCCCCGGCGTACTGCAAAGCCGTGAAAATACCGGAATCGATGTTGGCCTTCACCTTGGCAAGCGCCGAAACAAGAAAGGAGTTGCCGCAAGCCCACCCCACCCTCCACCCGGTCATATTACAGGTCTTGGAAAGCGAATGAAATTCTATCACACAACCCCCGGCCCCTTCGATCTCCAGCATGCTCCCGGGTTTATATTCGTCGTAAGACATCTCGGAATAGGCCAGGTCTGAGACCAGTATCAAACCGTGTTTGAGAGCGAACGCCACGGCTTCGGAGAAGAAGTCCTTATCCGCCGTCCTGCCGGTGGGATTATTGGGATAATTAAGAAACATTAACTTCGCTTTTTTCAATACGGATTCGGGAATACTCTTGAAGTCCGGGAGAAAAGCATTGTCTTCCTTCAACGGCATCAGGTGCACCTTTCCGCCGGCGAGTATAGTCCCGCCTTTATAAGGAGGATAACACGGATCAGGAACAAGCGAATAATCCCCGGCGTTGAGAAAAGCTGCCGGGAAATGCGCGATACCCTCTTTGGATCCTATCAACGGCAGCACTCCCTTCTCCGGGTCGAGGGAGACGGAAAAACGCTTCCGGTACCAGGCGCAGATCGATTCACGCAACAAAGGTATACCCTGGTCAAGGGCGTAACGGTGATTGGCGGGATCGCGCGCGGCGCGGCAGAGTGCGTCTATGACGTAATCCGGCGTAGGCTGATCCGGATCCCCGATGCCGAAATCAATCACGTCCCTTCCCTCGGCCCTGGCCTTCCGTTTCGCCTTATCTATCTCCACAAAAAGATACGGCGGCAGACTCTTCAGATTATCGGACAACTGGAACATATTTAAAATCCCTTCTTTTCGTATAGCGCGATGTATCGTCCTTCTTTATCGATTTTCTTATCACAGCCCGAGCACGTCCTTCATCGAATACAGGCCCGGTTTCTGCCCGGCGGTCCATTTTGCGGCCTTCAGCGCGCCAAGAGCGAAAAGATCGCGCGTGTGCGCCTGATGTTTTATCTCGATGCGCTCGGAATTGCCGCAGAATATCACCGTGTGATCGCCGACGATGTCTCCCAATCTTATCGAATGCGCCGGCGGATTGGATAAACCGGAGGCCGCGATGACTTCCTGCATCTTCTTGGCCGTGCCGGAAGGAGCATCTTTCTTCCCGTCGTGATGCGCCTCGACTATCTCCGCCTTATAATCCCGGCCGAGCTTGCGGCTGATATCGGCCAGCACGCTGAAAAGCACGTTGACCCCTATCGACATATTCGGAGAATAAACCAGCGGAATGGAATCGGATGCCCTGCGCACTTTCGATACCTGGTCTTCCGTAAGACCGGTGGTGCCGAGCACCAGCGCCTTATTGTACTTAACGGCGTACTCCAGGTTGGCGATGCTGGCCTCAGGAGCGGAGAAATCCACGAACACGTCTATGAGGAACATCCCGTCCGGATTCGAGGATATCTTCACCTTGCCTAATTCCCTGCCTATCTGGGGGATGCCTTTGCGTTCCAGGGCCAGCATTATCTCAAAATCCTTGTCGCAGGAGGCGAGCTCCAGAATACGCCTGCCCATCCTGCCGCAGACCCCCGAAACACCAAGTTTTATCATCGTCGGTTCCTTTCGGTATAATTTCTATTATGGACTATTCTTTCAATAAACCGTAATCCTTTAACGACGCCCGCAGCCGTCCGGCGTTATCCTTCGACATGGAGGTCAAAGGCAGCCTCAAATCCGCCTCGCACATGCCGAGCATACCCATCGCCGTTTTTACCGGGATAGGGTTGGTTTCCAGGAACAGCGACTTGATCAACGGCAGCAGGCGGTAATGCAGTCGGCGCGCCTCGGCGGTTTTGCCGCTGACATAATTATCTATCAGGCCGGCGACGTCGGCCGGCACGATATTAGCGGCAACGGAGATCACGCCGGTACCGCCGATCGAAAGTACCGGCAAAGTCAAGCTGTCGTCCCCCGAGATAAGATCGAAGTCCTCCCCGCAGAGAGCTTTGACGCGTGACATCTGGTCCAGGCTGCCGGAGGCCTCTTTGACGCCTACGACGTTTTTGCAGTCGGCGGCCAGCCGGGAGATCGTCTCCGGCTCGATGTTAACCCCGGTGCGGGAAGCTATGTTATAAAGTATGACCGGTATCCCGGCGGCGTCGGCGACCGCCTTGAAGTGTTCGTAAAGGCCCTTCTGGGTCGGCCGATTATAATATGGGGAGACCTGAAGAGAGGCGTCGGCCCCGGCCTTCGCGGCGTCTACCGTCAATTGTATGGCTTCTTGCGTGGAATTTGAGCCGGTCCCGGCAATCACCGGAACGCGGCCGGCGGACTGCTCAACCGATATCTCTATCACCCTCTCGTGCTCGCGCACGGAAAGAGTGGCGGATTCACCCGTGGTCCCGCAGGGGACGATGCCGGAGGTCCCGTTCTCAATCTGAAAATCTATCAGAGACCGCAGCCGCTTCTCATCCACCTTGCCGTTCTTGAAAGGGGTAACCAGGGCGACAATGGAACCGCTAAACATAATAAACTCCTTTGTAGACGATTTTGGCCCCGCCTTCCAACCACACGCCGCTGAAAGAACAGTCCTTTTTCTTGTCAAAATACACTCTGAGGGTTTCGCCGCTGCGGGTCAACACTCTGAAAACGGCATTACCTTCCGGCATACCGAGATGACAGGATGCCGACAAAGCGGCGGCAGTAGAACCTGTCCCGCACGCGAGCGTCTCCCCTTCCACCCCTCTTTCGTACGTCCTGACCTTTAGTGCCCCGGGCCCGGTTATCTCCGCGAAATCGACGTTGGCCCCGGCAGGAGAAAACACCTTATGATAACGTATCATTCGTCCGAGCGCGTCCACGTCGATGGAATCGAGTCCCTGCACAAAGACCACTGCGTGCGGCACCCCGGTATTGACGAAATAAGCTTTTAAGACCCGGCCGCCGAGCGGCAGATCCACCCCCCCGCGGAACCCCTTGGGGGCGGTAAGCCGGATACGAACGCATCCTCCGTCAACACGGCAGGATACGAGGCCGGCTTTCGTGTGAAGGTCCACCGTTTTTCTGCCTGAGAACAAGGCTGCGCAGCGCGCCCCGTTGCCGCACATCTCCGCTTCCGAGCCGTCGGAGTTGAATATCCTCATTCTCACCCCGCCGGAAACCGCCTCCCCGAGCAAAAGCATCCCGTCCGCCCCGGCCCCGAATTTTCTGTCGCAGATCATGCGGGCCAACGCTGACAGGCTCCCGCATCCGGCCGCGAGCGAACGCTCTTTCAGGATGACGAAGTCGTTGCCGGAGGCGGCCATCTTCACGAAATCAATCGTTCTCCCGGAGGATTTCATTTTTTCTGCCATTGGAATCTCCGCATTATTCTATCCAGGTCCTCCATATATCTGTTCAGCACTTCCCTCACCTCCCCGCGGCAGGAAAGATTGAATATCACCGAACTCGGCGCCCCCACGTCGCAAATCACGAAAAAATTGACCTTTCCGGGCGGACACTTTTCGTAGAAATAGGCTTCACAGGGGTACGCAGAAGAAGAAACATAGACGACATCTTTGTGAAAATCGTCCAGAGAGCATTCCCCGTCGTTAAAATACTGTTTTTTGATCAGCTTGGCTATCTCTTCCGCTTTCAGTCCGGCGCTGTTGTCGAAAGGTATTATCTTTATCCAGGCGTCCTCTTTTATATGCTTTCCATACCAGCTGCCGTCCACGGCGCCGGAAGGGACGCCCTCCGGAGCCCAGGCCGGCGGCATCTCGAACATATAGACTGCCGGGAACGGTAAGTTGACTGTAACAAACCTCATTATCCCGTCGCCGTGCTTGATAAATTTCTGCGTTTCCGCTGCGGCATCCCGGAGATATAACGCAGAGAAAAACACAACCGCGGTAAAGAAAAATATAATCCCCGGCTTCCCGCTTTGTCTGCCGGCCGTTTTAAACAACAATCTCATTACGCACCAGGTCCGCATAATCTTCCCTCCGCCTGATCAATACAGCGCGGTTTCCCCGCACCATAATCTCCGCGGCCCTCGGCCGGGAGTTGTAATTGGAAGACATACTGAAGCCGTAGGCTCCGGCGCTCATCACCGCCAGGCAATCCCCCTGTTTAAAGCGCGGCAGTTCCCTGTCTTTGGCCAGAAAATCCCCGCTCTCGCAGATGGGGCCTACAACGTCCGCTCTTTCCAACCCGCCGCGCATACTGTTCAGCGGTTCGATGCGATGAAAAGCCCCGTATAAAGCCGGCCTTATTAGATCGTTCATGCCGGCGTCAACGATGATGAATTTCTTCAACGGCGTCTTCTTGACGTAAATAACCCTGGAAACGAGTATGCCGGCGTTGCCGCAGATAAACCTGCCCGGTTCCATAATTATCCTGAAACCGCTTTTCTTCAGCACCGGGAGCACCTTGCGGGAGAAAGCGAGAGCGGTCTGCGGGTTTTCTCTGTCGTATATGATCCCCAGTCCGCCGCCGATATTCAGGTAACGGATATCCGCGTCCGCAGAAAGGCTGCGCGCGAAACCAGCCACCTTGTTTATGGCGGCGAGGAACGGTTCTCCGTCGGTTATCTGCGAACCTATGTGCATATGCAGGCCGCAGATATCAAGCGAGCGGTATTTCGCCCTCGAACGTATTATCCTGGCGGCGTTATCCAGGTCTATGCCGAACTTATTCGTGATCTTGCCGGTAGTTATAAATTTATGGGTCTTCGCCTCGACATCCGGATTGATGCGCAGGGCTATCTTCACCCGCCTGCCGTATTTGCGGGCGATAAGGCCGATCCTCTCCATCTCCGGCTCCGACTCCACGTTGAAGAACAGTATTTTCCCGGCTACCGCCTCTTCTATCTCCCTGTCCGTCTTGCCCACCGAAGCGTAAACTATTTTCTCGGGCGGACAACCGCTCTTCAAGGCCCTGAACAATTCGCCGCCGGAGACTATATCCAGGCCGGCCCCCTCTTGCACCAGGGTCTTCAGTATGGCCAGATTGGAATTCGCCTTCACGGAATAACATATCAACGGGTCTAGTTCCCGGAAAGCGTCCTTGAGTTTCAGGAAATGCCCGGTCAGGGTATTGCGGCTGTATACGAAAAGCGGGGTGCCGAACTCAGAGACCGCCTTTTCAAGGTCCACCCCCTCACAATATAACCTTCCGTTCCTGCGGACAAAATCGTGCATCTCTGTCTTTCTTTCCTGTGCTTAAAGTTCGACGGCCGGAGGCTTCAGCCCGGCCGGTTTCACGCCGCCGCTCTTCTTTTCCGGCGCGCGTTTTCCGCCTCCCGCCGCGTAAAACGGGTCCATCACGCGCTTGATGACCGCGGCGTTAAACGCCGGATGCAGACGCCGCAACTCGGCGTCTTTCATATCTTCTATCTTTTTCCCGGAGGATTCCGCAGCCTTTATCAGTAAGCCGGCGGCTTCGTGCGCCTTTTTAAAAGGCACCTTTTTCTCCCTCACCATCCACTCCGCGAGCTCGGTCGCGTAAAAAGTCCTGTCCGAAAGCGCCGCCTTCACCGCCCCGACGTTCACCTTTACACCGGGCAGGAACCGGCAGAGAAGCGACAACTCGTTTTTCATGGTCTCCACTACGGAAAACAAAGGTTCTTTGTCCAATTGCATGTCGCGGTTGTAACTCAACGGCAGCCCCTTCATCAGGGTAAGCACCCAGATCAGTCCGCCGTAAACCCTGCCGGTGTTCCCGCGCACCAGTTCCAGAAAGTCGGGGTTTTTCTTGTGCGGCATAAGCGAAGAACCGGTGCAGAACTCTTCCGGCAAGCTCAGGAAGAAATAC
>JBAZDY010000060.1:0-9590 GCA_041654215.1 Candidatus Omnitrophota bacterium | reverse complement strand
ATCGTCTGGGATGTCGGCCACCAGACCTACGCCCATAAAATCATAACCGGCAGAAATGCCGGATTCGCCGGGCTGCGTAAATACGGCGGCCTGAGCGGCTTCCCCTGCAAAGAGGAATCGGAATACGATCTTTTTACCACCGGACACAGCTCGACAGCGGTATCCCTGGCCCTCGGCATCGCCTGCGCCGGGGATATCGAAGGAGGGGAAAAGACGTTCAAGGCGGCCGCGGTGATCGGCGACGGTTCTTTGAGCGGCGGCCTCTGTTTCGAGGGATTAAATAACGCTGGTCACCTGAAAAAAGACCTGCTGGTGGTATTGAATACCAATGAAATGAGCATCGCTCCCAACGTGGGGTCTGTGAGCACTTATATCAACAAGATAATCTCTCTGCCGGTTTACAACCGTTTTCGCAGCTCGCTGGAGTCGTTTCTCAATTCCCGCGTGCCGCGCGGCAAGAGACTGCTCAAACTAGCCAACAAATTCGAGGAAGGGCTAAAAGGCCTTTTTATCCCCGGCGTTTTCTTCGAGGAGCTGGGTTTCAGGTACTTCGGCCCCTTCGACGGGAACAATCTCGCCCAACTGATCCCGGCGATGAAGAAGATACTCGCATTCAAGGGGCCTTTGTTCATGCACGTGATTACTAAGAAAGGGAAGGGGTTTCTTCCGGCGGAGAAGGACCCGGTGCGTTTCCACAGCACGGGTCCGTTCGATCTGCCCGCCGGCAAGAAACAGGAGCCGGCGCCTCTTTCGGCAGCTACCTACACTTCGGTTTTCGGGCGAAAGATAGTTGATCTTGCCGCGCGGGATAAGAGGCTTACGGCGATAACCGCGGCGATGGCCGAGGGCACCGGCTTGGACGTCTTCCGGGATAAATACCCGCAAAGGTTCTTCGATGTCGGGATAGCCGAGGAGCACGCCGTTTGTTTCGCCGCCGGCCTTGCCAAGCAAGGGTTGATTCCGGTGGCGGCGATATACTCCACTTTTTTGCAGAGGGCGTATGACCAGATAATAGAGTGCGTGGCTTTGCAGGGACTGCACGTAATCTTCGCTCTCGACCGGGCGGGGCTTGTCGGCGACGACGGGCCTACGCACCAGGGGATTTTTGACATAAGTTTTCTGCGCCACATCCCTAATATGACGATAATGGCCCCTGCGGACGCGCACGACCTGGAGATGATGCTGGAGTTTTCTCTGTCGTTGGAAGGGCCGGTTGCATTGAGGTATCCCAAGACCTCCTCTTGCTTATTGCGCCGCGGACTGACGGACGGCATGGCCGTTCCTGTGAAGCTCGCCGGGGCGGAAGTCTTGAAAGAAGGGAATGATTTCACGATATTCGCCCTGGGCGGCGCCGTGTCGGCCGCGGAGGAAGCCGCGGCCATGCTGGAAGAAAAAGGTTTGTTCGGCAACGTGGTCAACGCCAGGTTCGTAAAACCCTTGGACAACGACTTGATAAAAGAAATCGCGGCGCGGGGGAAGCCGGTGTTTACGGTGGAGGAGGGGATCGTCGAGGGCGGATTCGGTTCGGCGGTGGAAGAAGTCCTGGGTGTGCCGGTGTTCAAGCTCGGAGTGCCGGAGGAATTCCCTCCCTGCGCCAAGAGGAGGGAATTATTGGAACGTTACGGTCTGGATGCCGCCGGGATCGCCGGCAGGATAGCCGTAGAAGCGAGGAAATAGGGATGGCTAAACCGGTCATAGACGCGGAGAAGTGCAAAGGCTGCGGGTTGTGTATTAAATTTTGCCATAAGGGGCTGTTGAAGAAGTCCGGGAAGCTGAACGCGCTGGGAGCCGTGTATGTGGAGTTTGACGAAGATAAGAATACCTGCGGCGGATGCTGTTTCTGCGCCCTAGTTTGTCCGGAATGTTGTATAGAGGTGCAAAAGTGAATAAGGAAAAGAAAATTCTGCTGAGTGGAAATGAAGCGATTGCTGAGGGCGCCATACAGGCAGGCTGCCGTTTCTACGCCGGATACCCGATCACCCCGCAGAACGAACTGACCGCCTATATGGCCAGGCGTATGCCGGAGGCCGGAGGTGTTTTCATCCAGGCGGAATCGGAGATCGCGGCGATCAACATGGTCATGGGCGCGGCCGCAAGCGGGATCAGGGCGATGACTTCCTCTTCCAGCCCGGGAATAAGCCTGAAGCAGGAAGGAATATCTTATCTGGCCGGCGCGGAACTCCCGGCGGTGATAGTTAACATGATGCGCGGCGGGCCCGGGCTGGGCAATATCCTGCCTTCGCAATCGGATTATTTTCAGGCGACCAAAGGCGGAGGTCACGGCGATTATCATTGTCTGGTGCTGGCGCCTTCCCGCGTGCAGGAGTCTTTCGATGCCATGTTTTCCGCTTTCTCTTTGGCCGAAAAATACCGCGTTCCGTCGATTATCCTGGGAGACGGAATGCTTGGTCAGGTTATGGAACCTTTCAGCGTGCGCGTCCCTGTTTCGTTCGCCGGGAAAAAGGCGGTGAAAGTTTCTAAACCGTGGGCGTTGACCGGATGCGCCGGCAGGGGGCCGAATGTGGTCAAATCCTTTTATCTCCGGGACGGGGACCTCGAAGATTTTAATCTGCGCCTGCAGAAGAAATATGCCGTGATACTAAAAAAAGAGGCGCGTTACGAAGGCACAATGCTTAAAGACGCGGATCTGGTGCTGGTCGCTTACGGGACCATGGCCAGGATTTGTTCGGCGGTGGTGCGCCGCCTGCGCAGGGAAGGGAAGAAAGCCGGATTGATCAGACCGGTGACGCTTTGGCCTTTTCCGGCACAGGCATTTTTGCCGAAATCGTCTCCGGCGCGCAAATTTCTGGTGGCGGAGATGTCCTATGGACAGATGCTGGAGGACGTGAAGCTGGCGCTCAACGGAAGGGCCGAAGTAAGTTTTATCGGCAGGGCGGGCGGAGGCTTCCCGTTGGAAGAAATGATAGCCGCGGAGGCGCGCAAGCTATGAAAAAGATATTCTCCCGCCCGGAATCTTTACGCGACACAGCGACCCACTACTGCCCGGGCTGCGGGCACGGCATAGCGCACCGTCTGGTGGCGGAAGTGATAGACCTTCTGGGAGTCAGAGAAAAGGTCATCGCCGTGGCGCCGGTAGGGTGCGCCGTAGTGGCCTACGATTACTGGAATTTCGACTGTTGCGAGGCGGCGCACGGAAGGGCGCTGGCGGTCGCCACCGGGATTAAACGCTGCCGTCCCGACAGGGTCGTTTTCACTTATCAGGGAGACGGAGATCTTGCCGCCATCGGCACCAACGAGACCATACACGCCGCCAACCGCGGGGAGAACCTGACGGTCGTATTCGTGAACAACGCCATTTACGGGATGACCGGAGGACAGATGGCCCCGACCACTTTGCTGGGCCAGGTCACTAGCACTACTCCCGGCGGCAGACAAGCGGAACTTCAGGGTTACCCGCTTAAAATATCCGAAATGCTGGCGATGCTTCCGGGTGTGAAATACGTGGAGCGCCGCGGGCTATTCTGCCCCCAGGAGATAATCAAGGCCAAGGCGGCCCTGCATTTGGCGTTCGACAACCAGCTCAGAGACGGGGGCTTCTCGCTGGTGGAGCTGCTTTCGCCGTGTCCGACTTACTGGGGGATGTCTCCGGCGGACGCGATGGACTGGATAAGGGATACCATGGTGAAAGAGTTTCCGTTAGGCAGGATGAAGTAATGGTTAAATCCGCTAATATATTGGGGCAGGAAGAGAAAATAATAGCCGCCGGTTCCGGGGGCCAGGGGGTAATGCTTCTGGGAAAACTGTTGGCCGAGGCCGGCATGCGCGCCGGTCTCCGGGTGACGTGGCTGCCTTCTTACGGAGCCGAAGTCCGCGGCGGCACCGCCAATTGCATGGTGGTGATTTCCAAGTCGGAACCGGGATCTCCTTACGTGGAAAAAGCCGATACCCTGATCGTGATGAACCAGCCTTCTCTCGGAAGATTCCTCCCGCGGCTCAGGCAAGGAGGGTTGTTGTTGTATAATTCCTCGCTGGCACAGGCCCCGGTTGAAACCGCCCTGGACGTTCGCGGGTATCCTTTCACAGAGACCGCGGCGGCGGCCGCCGGCTCCCTGAAGGCCGCCAATATGGTGGCGCTCGGCGCTTATATCGCGGTCAAAAAGATGTTTTCCGCGGAAAAAATACTCGAGATAATCCAGGAGCAGAAACGTGAATTGCTGGAGATGAACAGGAAAGCGCTGCTTGCGGGCATAGCTTTGGTAAAATAACCGGAACGCCCGGTTTATCGACGGCGTTAAAACCGCGCCCTTAAGGGTGAGGATAATACAGTCGCCGCTCAGTATCAAAATCATGAGCAAACCACGGCTTTAGGCCGTGGTGCGTCGAATTGATTTAGGTAAAGAAAGGAAAAGAAGATGGTCAGAGTAAGGTTCGCGCCCAGCCCCACCGGGTTTTTGCATATTGGGGGTTCGCGCACGGCGTTGTTCAACTGGCTTTACGCGCGCGCCAAGGGAGGGAAATTCATCTTGCGCATAGAGGATACCGACGTTAAGCGCTCCAGGCCGGAGTACCTCGAAGAGATACTTGACAGCCTTTCCTGGATGGGCTTCAACTGGGATGAAATATACTATCAGAGTAAACGGTTTGACATCTACCGTGAAATCGCCGAGCGGCTCCTTCAGGAAGGCAAAGCTTACCGGGCTTCCCCGTCCGGGACGGACGCCGAGGGAGAAGATGACGGAACGGAGATAGAGAAAAAGCAGGACGCCATAATCTTCAAGGTCGAGCAGCAGAAGGTCGTCTTCAATGATCTGATCCATGGAGAGATTTCCTTCGACACCGAAGTGATCAAGGACCAGGTGCTCATCAAGTCCGACGGCACCCCGACTTATAACTTTGCCTGCGTGGTGGACGACGCGGCGATGAATATCAACCACGTCATCCGGGGAGATGATCACATCTCGAACACGCCGAAACAGATATTGCTTTACCAGGCGTTGAATTTTTCAGTACCGGAATACGCACACCTGCCGTTGATTCTCGGCTCCGACGGCGGCCGCCTCTCCAAACGCACCGGCGCCACCGCCATCAGCGATTACCGCCGCATGGGATACCTGGCGGAAGCGCTGGTGAATTACCTGCTTCTGCTGGGCTGGTCGCCCGGAGGGAACCAGGAGATCATCGGCATAAGGGACGCGATCAAGAAGTTCGATATCAAGAACGCCAACAAGACCGCGGCCACTTTCGATATGGACAAACTGAACTGGATAAACAACCAGTACATCAAGACCGCCGATACGCTGGACCTGTCAGCGGCGCTGGAACCGTTCCTTAAAGAACAGGGGCTCGATGTCTCGGAATTCAGCAAAGATTACCTGCTTTCCGTGGTCAAACTCTTCCAGGGCAGACTGGGCACTCTTAAGGATTTCCCCGCATGGGCTGATTTTTTCTTCAAGGACGACTTTGTCGTTGATCCTCAGGCGAAGGAGAAACATTTGACCAGGGATTTCTCTCGCGAGTTCAAGTTGTTCGCGGATCTCCTGCAGGCGCTTGAACCGTTCGATATCGTAACCATCGAGCAATGCTTTCGCGGCCTGCTTGTGGAGCTGGGCTTGCAGTCGAGAGAGCTGATACATCCGGTCAGGGTGGCGCTCACCGGTAAGACCATCGGCCCCGGACTGTTCGAGGTCATCTACTATCTCGGCAAAGAACGCGTAAGCCGCAGGCTGACGGCCTGGGTGAAGCAATAACAGAAGGTTTTTCTTCGGCGCGCGGGCGCGGGCGTAAAATTACGCTTGTCACAGCCGGGGCCCTGTAATAGAATAGGAAGCCGTGAATTGCCGGGGCTATGCTTCGACTTCGCTCAGGATTTTCTATATAAAAGTTTTATAAGTAAGTGTTCCAATTGGTTTATTTATGAGCTTATGCTTCGACAATCTCAGCATTTTTTCTACTAAAAGATTTATATGATTATTGCCCTGTCGTCTAATCGGTAGGACTTCAGATTCTGGATCTGACTATCATGGTTCGAGTCCATGCGGGGCAGTGATTCGACGCGCCCTCATTTCATTCGGGCTTGCTCATCATCTGTGGGCGGGTTACTTTGAGATGGGGGCGTTGTCATTTACCGGCGCGTAGAATCATCCTGAGCAAGCGAGGGTGAGCAAGAGAATCCGCAAGGACGAACGCGTCGAACCGGAGTGCGTCGAAGGACAAAAAATGTGGTTTGTTTATATGTTATTGTGCAAGGATGAAGCAATTTATACCGGTATCACCGATGATATAGATAGACGCGTAAAAGAACATATTCAAGGGAAAGGCGGGCATTTTACGGGGTATAATCGTCCAAAAGAGATCCTATATAAAGAAACATTTAAGAATCGCTTTGAAGCGGAACAACGTGAACGACAAATTAAGGGATGGACTCGCGCAAAGAAGAAAGCCTTGATAATGGGGAATAAAAGCGAGCTGATAAGTTTGAGTAAGTCTCGAGATTAGGCGTTCTTCATAGTAAAGCTAATATCGCCCAAGAAATTTGTAAAAAGGGGGCAAAATGTTTGAATGGTTAAAAGTAAATTCTCAGGGGATAGGTGTTCTTTTTTCTATTGTTGCTATAACATGGGCGGCTGTGCGTTATATTAATTTACAGAGCAAGGAAGTAAAACAAAAAAGATTTGAGACTTATCATCTTTTAATAAGAAATTTTTTTGAACCCCTCCCTAATCAGGAAAAACCATTGTTAGACAGACAAATTGCAATAGTATTTGAAATGAGAAATTTCCCTGAATATTATGAAATATCTTTACGCATGTTGGAAGGACTTCTTCCAGAATGGGATAAAAAACAAGAATGGTTAAGATTAGCGGCAGAAACGAAGAGCACAATAAAATACATCAAGGGCAAACAGATATTCTTACAGTCTTTTCGGATTTATAGGGGAAATTGGCGATTGAGTAAAATAGACTAAATGAGCGTAAATATATTGTGAGGCGCATAAATGATGTCTGCTTTCATAATAAGCCAGTTGCAGATTTCGTCCAACAGGGGCGGTTTTCTCCCGCCGTAGGCGGAATAAAACTGAGCAATTGAGCGTTCGACATTTGGACAATGGAGGGGAGCGCAATTGCGGTCTAATTTCCACTCTCTATTTTCTAAGACATTTCTCGCGCAAGGATTTTTTCGTCTTTTATTTTAGCCAATCTTCTTGACAATTATATAAAACGTGTTATATTCATTGTAAGGTTAACCTTACATATGTTAGGTTCATATTATGGTTAAAATATTTCAAATTGAAGAAATCGTTGATTCTCTTTCCAAGGTGGCTATCTTGCGGCTTCTTACTGTCCGAAAGAACTTTAAAGCCACAGGCCGCCAGATTGCTAAGCTGGTAGGTTATTCGGCCCCTTCCACACATGATTCACTAAAGAGCCTGCATGAACGCAACATCTTAAAATTAGATATTATTGGCAAACAGCATATTTATACTTTAAATGAAGACGATCGAATTGTTCAAAAAATTATTCGTCCGATGTTTGCCGCAGAAAGTAACATTAAAAATGAAATCCGCGACTTTCTTTTAATAGAACTTAAACGGACTAAGAGTAAAACAAGAATTGTATCTTTAATCCTTTATGGAAGCGTGCAAACCGAGACAGCTAAAAAGGGAAGCGATATTGATGTTGCGGTGGTAGTGTCTAGGGCCGCGGATATTCAACCAGTTAAAAATGTTTTCCTTTCCGAAATAGCCTCCAGATTTAAGGCATATTTTGGCGTTCAGATAGATCCATATATAAAGTCCGCTGTAGAATTCAAGGAACGGCTTAAAAAGAACCAGCCGCCAGTTTCAACCTTAATGAAATCTTATTCCGTTTTATATGGGAAAGAACCATTGGAGATTTAAATATGACTGCTCGCGAGATAAAAATAAGGCAAGAGGGTAGGGCGGCAGCTTCCGAATATTTAAAGAAGGCCACTGATAATTATGAGCAGATGTTAGCCGCATTTAATGCTTCAAACTGGAATGCGGCAGCAACCTTGGCTATTCAATGTGCGATTTCATCCGCAGATGCGATTTGCGTCTATGGAAAGGGCGTGCGTTCGATTTCGCAAGACCACTTTGATGTTTGCGACCTGGTAGCTGGATTGCCGCTTGACGGCGCCGAGGAGAAATCAAGGCAGTTACGCAAAATCATCGCCCGCAAAAATCTCGTCGAATACGAATGCCGTAGTATCAATAAATCAGATGCGGATGAGATGGTCAAAGTTACCACAAGAATTTATCAATGGGTAAGGGAGATAATCGGGAAGATTTGAAACGAGAGGAAAGAATTATGAAGAATGAGTCCTTAACTGGTTTTGCTGGAAACTTCGTTAGGGGGAATCGCAAAACGTAAAAAGGAAGACAGCGGAAAAGACAAAGCTGAAAGTTTATTTTTTAGGGATGGATATGATAAGCTTTCAAACATCCCTTCCCAAACGTATAATTTGATAACGAATTGGCAACATTGATGTTGTGGAACTCGGCTGGTGTCAACATCGAGCAGTGATTCGACGCGCCCTCCTTTCATTCGGGCTTGCTCATCACCTGTGGGCGTTGTTATTTAGTGGCGCGTAGGAGCTTTAATTTGGGTAATTTCTAACCACCATGATTGAATTTAAAAGACTATTTGGATCAGGTTTTAATGGACTAATAATTAGCGTATTGCTGTTTCTTGCTGCGGCGTATTTTAAAGACTTGCTTAAAATCCCAATGATATGCGATGGCTGCTTTCTTTTGCGGGTATCCGTTTTTACACTCTTCTTTACTATGAGTATCATAATGTTTGTTTGGAGTTTTATGTCGTTAAAACCGGGATTACGAGGAAAAACATTGATAACGCGGGGCGCTTTTTCACATTTTCGCCATCCATTATATGCCGCTTTTTTGACTTTCTTCAATTTCGGGTTAGCTGTTCTGTTAAATAATTGGGTATTCATTGGTTGGGCCATTATTCTGCATCCGGTATGGCATCTGTTGACAGCAGAGGAAGAGAAGATGTTAAAAAACACTTTTCCTAATGATTATGAAGAGTATTGCAAAAATACCGGACGTTTCCTTCCAAAATATATCTTTAGAAAACCACGAAAGAGAGATGCTTAGTTAGCAGGGGTATGTTTGCTTGCGGTTTGCTCTCGGTTCTCTATTTCCTAAAACACTTCTCGCGCAAGGATTGCCGCCTTGCGTTTTTATTTTGGAAATAGACGAAAACCTAAGGGGGATGAAGATATTGCTTCATCAAGGAGGGGGAGAATACTTGACTTCCTAAAGCATATGGCGTAATGTGTCCATTAGTCAGTACAAATTACGCCATACATTACATATGATTAAACGAATACTGGAAGAAAACATTATCCAACAAACCTTCCGCGGCCAAGTTTTAATTATTCAAGACCCCCGCCAAGTATGGAAGACAACCCTTGCGCTGAACGTTACTAAGTCGCTCGAAAGCAAAAGGGATATCAGGATTTTTAATCCCCTATCCCAGAAATCCCCGGGTTTTAACCCGGTTGCACCTTGGCCAATAGGATGGCCAAGTATTCACCTGTGTGTTACACCTTGGCCAATAGGAATAACACTTTGCCCCTGAGTGGAA
>JBAZDY010000059.1:0-9806 GCA_041654215.1 Candidatus Omnitrophota bacterium | reverse complement strand
TCCCTGGCCTCAACGCGATGGCAAAACCGAACTGCCTGCCTTTTGCCGCTTTCCTCGATTGTTTCTCCGGATCGCGGTCGTAATACAAACGCCTCATCCTCGGACGCGAAAAAGGCTTTAACACAACATCGATAAAATTCTCCGGGCTTACTTTTTCTATATACCCTTCTCTCCTGGACAAACAGCCGCTGATAAATCCGGAAACGTCGATAACGGGAATATACCTGCACTCCATCTGCTGCCAGATATCCCGTTTCTCGAACAAATCCTTCACCGTCCATTCCCTGCAAAGGTATCCTTTCCGGATACCATAACGCGCTGCCTCAAAAGTGGAAAAATCCATGGCTCCGAATTCCAGTTCATCGAATATTTCCCGATTCTCCCATCGTCTGCCATCTTGTGCCGTTCTTTGATCTAAAACCGACAAAAGATCATCCCGAAACTCCTTTAAATTATCCCGCGCCAATCGATAGCTCACCTTATCCTTCCTCCGGGACATCGCCTCAAACCAGCGGAATACCAGCCGATTGCTCTTCCCGGGGATTTTCTCGGGAAATCTATCCGTATTCTTGAAATTATAAATGACTTCTGCCATTGCCCTGCGCAATTTCTCTTCATCCCCGTTGAATCGGGACAGTCCCAACGCCTTTCTCATCATATCAGGGCCCCAGCTGAGCCTGACGGTAAGATGCTCCGGATTGCCAAGTTTCTCTTTTAATTCATTCCATATTTCCAAAGAATGATCATAGCGCTCGAGAAGATAGAGCGTATTGGTGCTGACGGCAAAAGCGAGGCAATCATCTTTGCACGCTTCAGCAATAATATGTAACAAAGAAACGTCATCAAAAGAATCCTGCCCAAAAACCTCCACAACACGAAATCCCGCCTCAAAACCTCTCTTGAGTATCGCGGCTAATTCTTCGCCCTGCAAAGGCGCATACTCTCCGCATTTCTCTTTCAAGAAACTGTGGGAAAGGACACAGGTAACGCATCCGCCGGAACAATGCTTGGCTGCATAAAAGCTGTTATTCTGAACAGCCAGCTTAGCGTCAGCCGGATTTTCCCCGAATAATTCACGTATAACCTCCGGCGCGCTTTGGGGATCATCAAGTTTTTCCCGCCATTGCCGCATTCCTTCATATAACACTTCCCACAGCCGTTTATCGATTGCGTCTATGAAAGGCGCATTACCATGTATATCCATAGCGCGTTCGGAACAACCGCTCAATCCCGTTTCAACACCTCTGCTGCCTCCATCGCCGAAAGTTTCTTTTTCCTCATCTCCGATAAACGGATAATCCCACTCTTGCATAAGAGAACTGTTTATGCGTACTGTAATAATACTTCCGGGCAAGCCATCCCGGTCTCTCAGTAAACTCTTTAACGCGAAACTGAAATATCCCCGGTCTTCATTGCAAAACACAGGATCTTCATAAACCGCAGATATCGCATCATGCAAAAATAAAGCGTATTTTTCTTGCTGCTGCTCCGATGTATGCGAAGAAATACGCTCGAGAGATTCGAGAAACCGCTCTCTCTGATAAGAAGCTGCGGGCTTATATCTTTTCTCGTGCAGCTCCGCTTTCACCAGATTATCCGCACGTAATAGAACCATCAACAGCGTATTGATTACATACTCCAGATCTACCAGGTCCTCGATCTTTCCTGCAGGAAACCGGCCATGCAAAATCGCATGTAGTCCACGCGGAATCATCACGGTTACTTCTCTGCTTATACCAGGCGCATATTCCTCCTGAAGATTTTCAAGATAGAACCTCCTTTTTGTAAGTATCCCCCACAAGCCTTCATGCTGCTGAAATTCCGCTATGATATTCTCCCAATAGGGATAAACGGAAATTGAGAGATCGCCTCTATAGGAAAGGCCTGTAAGTATAGGCAAAAACACAATGAGACCTATGGCTATTTCTAAAGGCGTTCCCAACCGGATCAAATATAACCCTATAATCGAATGCATAAACGAAGGCAGAAGAACGGCAAACATATCTTTGGCAAGATTTTCCGCGGGCAAACCGCATGTTGACATAATATGATAACGAGAAGCCTGTGCCCGGAGTCCAAGCAAATCATCCTTCTTCCTTTGGGGAACCGTTGAATTGCGCACCAGTTTTTCGAAATCATCGCGGAATATGAGTCTTTCCCCGGCGGGATCAATAAAAAACACCTCCCACCATTCTTCATCACCAGTTTTTTCCAAAACCTTTGTTCTATCGACAGCGAGCAAAGCATTCCTGGATTTGAACAGGGACGGGAACAATCTCTTCAATGCCCCTCCTCCCTCATAGCGCGATACAACAATTCGCAGCCGCCTTTGGCCAAATAGTGTCCCGGCGCAATAATGAATAATCTCATGCCCTATACCTATGCCCCAGAATACAGGTATTGCGGCCGCAAGGAACAGCACGACAGATCCCCCTAACCCCAGGCCCCAATGAGCGCTCAGTGAAAAACCCGGCAACAAACCGGATACGAACCATCCCCCCGCGATAATCACAAAAAGCGCCAGCCGGGAATAATTGAATGATATCTGCCGCGCGTCCGCGAAATAAAGCTTGCGCATAAAGTGATGTGTCCTGGAAATCGCTCTATCCCCTGGATTATCGGCATACGGCCTGCCGCCGTCGCCGTTCTGCGCGCGAGAATATCCTTTCAGCGAGGACATTATATGGTTTGCCAATGTTTTGCGTTCCCAGAAATTTTGGCTTCTACGGTCGGCTTGCTCATGTTGCAGAATCACCGGCATAACAATCCGGATATTCTTGCCCGTCGGATCGACATCCAGTGATCCCATACCGAACTTAAGAAGCAGGTAAGTATATTTATTTGTTGGTCTGCTATCTACGGGCTTACCCGCCGCGTAAGCATCAGCGAGACAAGATTCGCCATGAGGGCTTTCGGCGGCGAGGCTCGCGGCTATATTCAGGCGTATATAATCAAGCGGATGCGCTAAAATATGCTCAAGAGCCTCGCCGTCTCCACGGCTTATCCCGATCAAATCATCGATGATTTCTCTTTTGGAGTCATCAGAAATAGGCGAGAAGATTTCTTCTCCTGAACGCCACTGAATCCTATAGTGTGTCGACGCCTCACCCCATTTCTCGCTGTATTTTTTTATCCGGCTCAGATAAACAAAGAACCTGCCGACTATTTCTTCTCTGCCGCTGAGAAACAATACTCTCGTCTGATCGTCATCCCTGCCTTCAGGGCCTAAGCTATCAAAAAACATCAATTCTTCGGATAACGCATCCCCATCCCATTTCTCGTCATTCCACTGCTCTTCAAGCCAGTTATCCAGCTCTTGAAGGATAGACGGATAGTTCACAGGAAAATTTCTGTCATCCAAATATTCACCGTTATTGATTATCCTTCCTTTCCCTCCATCCGGATTATTAAGCCGCCGCTCTTCGCGTCCCGCGCCCGGCAAAGAATAAAACTCCCCGAATCTGCAAATAGCGTCTAAAATAACGGTGTTATCCGAACCCAGCAGGAACGGAAACAGCGCCCGCACTTCCCTCCCCTCCAGATAAAGCAGATCGCGCGGCCTGCTGTCCTGCATGATCAGCAGGCTCACTTCATGGGACAGATCATTCACTCTTATCCAGAGTTCCTTAGTAGGTTCACGCCGCAGTTCTATAAGAGAATCTATAAGCTCAAGGAAGAGCCCGGACAATTTCTCCTTCCATTCAGCCCCGCCGTCGGGATCAGCCGGCTGCTTCATCGCCGTGATGTTAAACGGATAAACAAGCATTTTCTCCGAATCACCATAGCCGATCGCCGCGCGCAAAGCCTCCACCCCCTTGTGTTCATCGGTGCCGCTTATAGCACAGGTTACCTCGGCTATTGAAAAACCTGACTTTTCCAAAACCCTGCCCCAATAGGTCCCAAAAAGCACCTGTCTCAGAGTAACGGCGCCGGCCGGCGCATCCTCCGCGTCCACCACTTGAAAATTATCCGCATTCCTTCTAACTTCCTTACCGTCTATGCGATAATTAAGATAGATATGGTGCCTGGCCTCTTCATTATCCACTTCCAGAACGACCTTCATATCCTCCGGAATGACTTCGGATAACCGTTCCATTATTTGCGAACCGATCCCTTTGTTCGTCAAATCCCCTCCGCCGCCGAGGAAATTAGTGCTGCCGAAGATAATGGCAATGGAAATCTCACCAGGCCTCTTCCTTTTAACCTGGAACACCCAGTCGTGTGAGACGGTTTTATCCGATTCTCTCCGCAGATAGAAATTCGTTTCGGCGGCGGCAGCTTTCCCCTTCAAATACAAAGAGTATTCCGTCCCGTCCTTTGCCGTCAAGGCAGCGCCGCTAAGCCTTCTCAGGCATAAAGACAACCGGATATCCGCAACGTTTTCCTTTATCCGGGCGCTGAGAGATCTGGAATGGATATAAACCTTGAAGATAAGGCCGCTAAGCAGGACTATAAAACGTATTCCCAGGGCTTCCATTGATTCGAACATGCCGCGCAGCGGTTCCGGCAGATAATCCCGCCGCAGATTCATCTCGTTCAAGAAAATAAGAATGCCGCCTATAAACAGTTCATTGATTCCGATGACGGCGGCGATGCAGACAGCCAGGACAACGCTGAGAGCAATCCCCGATATATTCACGGCTGCGAATATCCTTCTCGACAGCACGGCATCCCTGATCTCCTCGCGCGGATACGCCACTCTTGAATATTTCCCCTGCACTATAAAAACGAATTCCTTTACGCCGGCCGCCCGGGCAAGAAGATAACGGAACATCTCACTCCCGAATAAAATAAGATACGATACGGATAAGAACATAAAATCCACCCGGAATACCGCGAAAATCCATGAGAAAGGCCAGGATAATTGTCCCCAGAAAATACAGGTCGCCGCGAACATGCAGACATAATCAATAAAAACGAGATTCAAAAAGACATCGAAAACAAACCTTCTCAACGAAAAAGAATGAATATCCATAGAACATGCCGTCTCGATACGCTGCAGTCTCACGCAATCCCGGGAATGTTTTATATTCCCGGCGATAAAATAAACGATTACAAAGAGGAACACAGCCCCATATCCGGGGCCGAAGTAATTGTCCAGGGAACCGACCAAACCTACGGCAAACGATGCGGCGGATCCGCCGTCCCGGACAATTACGAAGGCATTAGTTAATGAACTACTCCCTTCGGCCGTCCATTGAATTCCCCGGCATCCATCGCGATCGGCATCTCTATGCGTGATATCACCTAACACCCTCCCGTTTCCCAGTTCAGGAGGATTATCCGCGTCAACAGAGACATCCTGAAACCCGAGAACGCCTCCCCACTTATTCACATAGGAAAGATATATTTCCGGCAAAGCGGAGTCCATCCTGATCGGATACTGCGCTGCCGCATGGTTATTCCATATGCCTCCGTCATAATCTCCTTTACTCTTTGCCGCGATTAAAGTGAACGGCATGACCGTTCCGCAATATGTATTCTTCAAGAGCCATTTGAAAGCCTCTATGCCGGTCAATCCGTAAGCAAACATCTTATAAGAACTCAATCCTGCTATACCGGCCAGTCTGCCCATGGTTGCAGCGGCGATAACTTCATCAAGCGATATGTCGTTCTTTACAGTCCCGCTGAAGCCTTCATAAACGGACAGCCCGTCGGACAATCTCACAGGATTTCCTTGCCGGCCGAGGCCAAAAGACGACCCTAAATAGCGGCGCGTCGGATAATTCTCCAGGGGATAAAAAAC
This sequence comes from Candidatus Omnitrophota bacterium, assembly GCA_041654215.1. GTDB lineage: Bacteria > Omnitrophota > Gorgyraeia > Gygaellales > Profunditerraquicolaceae > Undivivens. The sequence continues at coordinate 4,060 of JBAZDY010000059.1, read as the reverse complement.
AAACCTTGCCCGGGCAGGAAGACATCCTTTTAAATAACGCATCATTTGAGAAGCTATTGTTCTTTTTGACAAATCAACTTTGTCTCCGCAATCGGAGAAGCTGACCTCGTTCAAGCCTATCCAGACAAATAATGCGTCATCTATCCCATACCGCTTTTGGAGAGTGAAGACTTCGCTGGAGAGGCACGCATCGGGCTCTCTCAACAGACGGAAAGAAATACCGGCATTCCCTATTTCTTCAGCCGTCAGGATATATTCACTGCCCCTGCTATCGGATATTCTCTTCCCGTTCATAAAGACGGCTATTTCGCGGGTATTTATGAAGTTCTCCCCGATGCCTGCGGCACCTTGCCGCAGGAACTCAAGAAAAGATACCCGCTCTCCGCCGTCATACAATTCCTTTGTCCCTTCCAGACGCGCCGTCTTTAGCGCCTTTATTACCGTCTCGGCCTCCCCGGCTATCGCCGATATTTCATTATCGAAGTCGATCTCAGCCGCCTGCCCGCAGGAAACCGCGGCTCGTTCTATGAAACCGGACATATTGTTCATACTTATCCTGGATCCTACGGAAGGGTCTATCTCCATGATGGCCGGGCTCAGGATACCGCGAAACATATCCAACAGCTCTGCTTCCTTTCCTTCTTCCTGCCCTGCTCGGGCGTAATGCAGCAGCCTGGTCCCCGATATCTTGATTGCGGACGTCTCGTTAAACGCTGTAATCAAAGAAGAAATTCTCTCCTCATCTATCACAGGTAATATCCTGCCTAATGCACCCTTATAGAACCCCCTGACCCGGTAATCCAGGAGCAAAGCCCGGTAGATCTCATCCAGGAAGATAAACGGCCCCTGCGCCAGGCGTTCTCTTAATAGCGCCTTGGCCTCAACGGCGGTATTGCGCGGGTAATATTCATCTATAATCTCTTCCAGAACAATGGAATTATTTCTTATCAGATACCAGGTTGTCAGATACCTCTTTTCTATTTCGCTAAGAAGACAAATCCTGCCTTCCAGCGTCTTGAATTCTTCCAGGACGTAAACAAGGTTCAATTCCGTCATCCCCTGCCGGACGTCTTCTATCTCCCAGAGGTAATTGACTCTGCGCAATAAATAAGCGATATCGAAACTCGCCACGTTTTTAACGAAATTACCTTCCAAAACAAGATACTTATTACGGAACCCATGGTCATTGCATCCCAGGATATGCTCCAGCGCCAACTGCGGCAGGCAGGCAAAAAGCATGCTTTTCAGGACAGCCTGGCTGCCGATCGGATCTTTCAACAGTCCGGAAAGTATGCGGCTGCCGGAATCACCTTTGAATACCGGCTGCACCATTATATCGGCTCTGTTGGGATAATCCCTCCCGTCGCGCTTGACCAGATAGGCTTCGCCGCTGGTATCCGTTCCCAGCAGTCTCCGCTGTATCTCGTGATACACCGCCTCCTGCTCAAGTATCAAAGACCCTCCCCATCTGTTTCGTATAATGAACCTGCGTTCCGCTCCGCTGTTTTCCCTCACCGTTATTTCAAACAGGTTCCTGCCTATGCTCAAGTCACGTATGCCGGTCAAGGTGTATTCGCCGAGCGCGCTGAAAATACCTTTGTCCACGCGCAAGTCGAACATGCGCCCCTTGAACAGTTCAAGGAATATCCGCCGGATATCCTCCGGGGCCTCATTTACAATAGACCGGTAATTAGTCAACACCTTCCTGCCTATCGACGCTTCACGGCCGGAGAAATAAATCTTCCCCAGTATGCTGTATCCGTTGAAATTATCCGGGGAGAGCCAACGCGCCAGGATATCCTGCGCGCCTATCTCCGCGCTGTGTCCGGTATCATCCCGAATGCATCCCGCCAGTTCCGCCGCTTTCTCCCTGTGATATTCCACAAAGGAGAACGCCCGTGCCCAGCATTCTTCGATATCAACTCCCTGCGGACGCAGGAGCTCCATTTTGAGAATAAGGCCTATCTTCTTCTCCAAAGACAGGCCTGCTGTCGAATCAAGAAACCGGCGACACTCCGTCCGCCCCTGCGGCGCCCTCAAGGGTGTATTACCTTCTAACAGATCATATACGGCCTTTTCATCCGCTTCCTCATAGCCGGCCGCTTCAAAAAGGCTTCCGGTGGAAAAACTAACCGGGCCTTCCCCTCCGTCTCTGCCGGAAAATCCTCCGGATAGAACGAGTTTGCCGCCGCGGTAAGGATCTGTCAAAGCTATTGCCTCATTAATTTTCTTTTCCACTTCCCGGCGTTCTCCCTCATCATTGGTTCTCTTATATGTACTAAGCAAAAACGATATGTCGCTTTCTTCTATATTTCTTCTTCTGTGACCTGGTTCTTCAGTTCTCCACGGTATGCCGATCTCGCTGACCAGGTACAACACAACGCGCAATACGGCCTCCATATTGATCTCTCCCTCAAACGCTTCAGGTATATTACGCTTCAGATCTTGCTTAATCTCGTTATAGAGTTGTCTATTGTGGAAGTGAATATCATCTATATTTCTTTCCTTAAACGGTAAAACCTCGATTTTCTTCCTTAATGCCCCGATCTCCTTATCGGGAGACTTTCCGAGAATTCTATTTGTTTCAGCGGCGTCTTGCTCGAGCAGCATCTTACGCGCTTCGCTCCTAACTGCTTGTATTTCTTCTTCCTTGCCGGCAGCCCATCGCTTGATATATTCCCGGATATAAACAGGCTCTCCAGGATCAATTTTTGCGGCGGTCAGGCCGTAAACAACATCCCGGTACCATTCGAATCCGACAAGGTTATCTTTCAAAGCAAAAAGAACCGATTCCACGGCAACGGCAACCTCTTTTTCCGGAATCCCTGAAGCAAGCAGATATTTCCTGACCCTCCTTGACTGTATCTCGCGGAGCCTTCCATCCAAGAGGGTTTTAGCTTCCTCAAGCATGCGCTCAGCCTTCTTATATCTTCTCTGTTCCTCGGCAAATCTTCTCTCTATTTTTTCATCCTTAGTCCCGAGTTTCATTATTTCATCTCCGGTAAGAATCCGCGAATAATTCTCTGAATCCGGACATACCGCATTCAAATCATCCAGTTTCAGCCGGCGTATCTGGTGCTCATTCAAACCCATTTCACGAAAATAATGCAGGACGCTGTACATATAACTGACGGAAAACTCTTCTGCCGGCTTCAGCCGCGGAAACATCTCTCTGAAATCTATATACAGACGCATGTCGCTGTTGGCTATCCCGGAAAGGGTGCGCAGGCTTTCATCCAGTTTGTGAATCTCTTGTTTGACCCTCAATTGCATCAACTCCGGCGGCTCCCGCGGAGGCTTGGTGCCTTCCAGGATAAAAAGAACGATTTCTTTTACGCGTGGATCCAGCGTGTCAAGCATGTATTCAGTAAAACTTTGTTCCGCGGCTTCCCGCGCCTGGGGATCTCTAATCCCCTCCAGAATATATCCTTTTACGAAATAATCCACTTCGGCTATTCTGCGGTCCAGAACAGGCCTTGACTCGATCCTCTGCCCATAGAAGAAATCTTCCCATATCCGCCAAAAGTCCGCCTTCCCTTCTCGCTGGAATTTAGTTACAGCCTCATTAATAAGATCCTGTTGCTCTCCCCACCAAAGCTCGGTATCCACCCAATCATCCTGGTCCTCTTCCACTTCCCGCAATTCATTTTTTGGGGACACCGGAACAAGAGAATTCAATATCTCTGATTTCTGGGTTTCTTCCCGAGATTCCGCTCCTTCCTCAAAAGGGCTATCTCCCCCCTGCCTGCCGGAATTCCGCAAAGCCGCCAATGCTATATCTGAAAGGTATAAAATCCCTCTTGATTGTTTAAAATCAAATCCTTGCCGGGGCGCAAGTTTCTGCAGCTCTATGTTCAAAAGAGTATACAGGATCTGACCTATAATCTCTGTTGCCTCAAGGCTCGCTTTTGTTATGCGTATATTCGCAGTTTTATCTGGACCGGCTTTTCCACGGCAGTCTAATACCGCAACCAGGGATTCCGCGGCCTGGCGGTAATATGAATATACGCCGGCAGCCCTTTCTTCGGCACCTTCAGGCGATGACTCTTCAACCGGCAAA
>JBAZDY010000058.1:0-9974 GCA_041654215.1 Candidatus Omnitrophota bacterium | reverse complement strand
ATAAAGATAAACAACCTGCGCAGGAGCATAATACTTTCCAGGCGCGACGCCGTCCAGAAAGAGAAGGAAGAGGCGAGGGCCAGGATCTGGCAGGAGATAAAGATCGGCGAGATACACACCGGAACCGTCAAGGCCATCACCGATTTCGGGGCTTTCGTGGATCTGGGAGGCGTGGACGGCCTGCTGCATATAACCGATATGTCCTGGTCGAAGATCAGCCATCCTTCTGAAGTGGTCGCTATCGGGGACAAGATCGACGTCATGATCCTGAACTTCGATAAGGAAGCCAACAAGGTTTCTCTCGGCTTAAAACAGCGGTTCCCGGATCCGTGGCAGGACGTGGACACCAAGTATAAAGCCGGCGACAAGCTCAAGGGTAAGATCGTCAATATTCTTCCTTACGGTGTTTTCGTGGAACTGGAGAAGGGGATTGAGGGTCTGATACACGTTTCGGAAGTTTCCTGGTCGAAGAGGGTGACCAACCTCGGAGAATTGTTCGCCGTGGGGGATACCGTGGAGACGCAGGTGCTGAACGTAGACCGCGACGCCCGCAGAATATCCTTAAGCGTCAAACATCTCGAACAGAACCCCTGGACCGAAGCCGAGAGCAAATATCCTGCCGGCACCAAGGTGCAGGGCAAGGTGCGCGGGTTCACTGATTACGGCGCCTTCATCGAGCTCGACGGCAACCTGGAAGGGATGATCCACATATCGGATATGTCCTGGACCAAACGCATCAGCCATCCGCAGGACCTGTTGAAAAAAGGCCAGAAAGTGGAAGTGGTGATACTCTCCGTGGATACGCAGAGCCACCGCGTCACCCTTGGGCTTAAACAACTGCAGGATAATCCCTGGCCGGAGATAGCCGCAAAATACCCGCTGGAAACGGTGCTGGAGGCAGAAGTGGTCACCATCAACGATTTCGGCGTCTTCGTAAAGCTGGAGGAGGAGCTGGAAGGGCTGGTTTACGCCAACGAGATAGACAAAGAAGCCTCGGCCCAGCTTAAAGTAGGAGATAAACTGCAGGTCAAGATAATAAAAGTCGACATCGAGCAGGGGAAAATAGGACTCACGTCGAAAATATAACGCGGGTATGGAGTGCCGGGCCGAGAGTATGGAGTAATCGTGTTTACTCCAGCCGCAGATTACTCCGTACTCCCGGCTCTACACAAAATCGCGATATGACGAACATAGAAGAACAGTTGAAGGTCATCAAGCGCGGGACGGTGGACATCGTTTCCGAGGAGGAACTGCGCCTGAAACTTAAGGAAAACAGGCCGCTCGTAGTCAAGGCGGGATTCGACCCCACGTCCGCCGACCTGCACCTGGGCCATACCGTTCTTCTGCGCAAACTGAAACAGTTCCAGGAACTGGGGCACAAGGTGAAGTTCCTGATTGGGGATTTCACCGCGCGCATCGGCGACCCGACCGGACGCTCCCAACTGCGAAAACAGCTTTCGCAGGAGGAGGTCGAGGAAAATGCCGCCACTTACTGCAGTCAGGTTTCCCGCGTGCTCGATATGGACAAGCTCGAGTTGGTCTTTAACTCGCACTGGTTCGGTAAAATGAAGATGAACGATATGCTCGAGCTTACTTCGCATGCCACCGTTTCCCAGATGCTGGCAAGGTCGGATTTTCGCACCCGTTATACCGGCGGTCAGGATATATCGCTTCTGGAGTTTATGTACCCGCTTTTGCAGGGGTATGATTCCGTGGAATTGAAGGCCGACATAGAGCTGGGGGGCAGCGATCAGATATTTAATCTGCTTGTGGGCAGGGATATGCAGAAAGATTTCGGCCAGCCGTCCCAGGCGGTGATCACCATGCCGCTTCTGGAAGGGACTGACGGCGTGCAGAAGATGAGCAAGTCCTACGGCAATTATATCGGCATAGACGAACCCGCCGCCGATATGTTCGGCAAGCTGATGTCGGTCTCGGACGAGCTTATGTTCAAGTATTTCGAGCTTCTGACGGACGAGGATATGGCTGCCGTGCGGGCGCTGCATCCGCGCGACGCCAAGGTGCTGCTGGCAAAGACCGTCACCGCGCAGTATCACGGCAAAGATGCCGGCGAGACCGCGGCGGAAGAGTTCGGCCGCGTTTTCAGCCGCGGAGAGGCGCCGCAGGACACGCCGGTGCACAAACTGGCTCCGGGTGGGGAGCGCGCCATGGATTTGGTCATCTCCTGCGGCCTCGCCGCCAGCAGAAACGAAGCCAGGCGTCTCTTTGAACAGGGAGGAGTCAGCTTTAACGGTGAGAAGGTAGCTTCGGAGGACACGCTTCTTTCCCGCGGGGGGATACTGAAAGTCGGTAAAAGACGATTTCTCAAACTTCAGTAAACGGACTTGATGCCGGCCTGATTGCCGGGCCATAAAGCCGTTCATCACATACAAGCCTGAAAATGCCGAAACTGGAAACGGTCCTTTTTTCGATCCGCGCTTTGGCTTCCTCCTTATTCCTTTCCATAAACAGTTCTTTTTTCGTGAGCATCGTCCTGGTTTTTACGGGGACGCTTGTGGCGAATTCTTTTCATCTTGTTTACCAGATCGTCGCCGCCCATAAACTTTCTCCGGAAGACTTCGCGGCCGTTAATTCATTGCTGTCCGTGCTTTTTCTGATTGCCATTCCGGCCGGCACTTTGCAGACCGCGGTTGTTTCCCAGACTGCTTCTGCGCGCGCCTGCGGCCGGGGGCTGCCTCAGATAAAGGCGCTTTTCAGGGAATACCTGTTGCTGTCCCTTATGGCCGGCGTGGTAACTTTTGCCGCGGTTTTACTCGCAGGCCGGCAGATACAATCCGTTCTTCAGCTTTCCTCGCCGCTGCAAATGCAGCTCCTGGCTCTAATGATGCTGTTTTCCTGGCTGAGCCCGGTGGCGCTGGGAATGCTTCAAGGGCTGGAGATGTTCGGCTGGTTCTGTTCCGCCAACTGCGCGACCGGATTGGTGAAAGTCGTCTCGGCGGTTATTTTTATTTATCTTGGAGCCGGAGTCCCGGGCGTTCTCTTTGCCGTATGCCTGTCGCTTCTTACGACCGTGCTCGTTGCCCAGGCCGCTATTTTTCCCCTGCGGTCGGAAAGGCCATCCGCCGATATGCGTCGGGAAGCCGCCGTGTCAGTGCGCCGAATGTTCTATTCGTATCTGCTGCCGGTTTCGTTCAGCCTCTTTCTTTTTACTTTTCTGGTGACTGCGGATATGATATTCGTTAAATCCCTTTTCCCGCCCGCAGAAGCAGGGATCTATTCATTCGCCCAGATGGCAGGAAAGATATTCCTTTTTCTGCCTTCCGCCGTGCCGCTGGTGATGCTGCCGAAGACCAGCGGAATGGCCGCCGTGAAAGCCGACAGCGGCATCATCCTGGGGAAATCCATCATAATCACGCTATTTATCAGCGCCGCCGGGGCGGGTATTTTCAACCTGATGCCCGGTTTCTTTTTGAAGATATTGACCGGGACGTCCGTTCCTTCCGTGCTTCTTCTCGGGCGGTTCTTCAGTTTATCGATGAGCCTCTTTGCCGTGGTGTATGTCCTGATTATCTACTTTATAGCCCTGCAAGATTTCCGTTTCGTTAAATACCTGATTTTGTCGGCCGCGGCGCAGGCCGCCGCCTTCATATTTTTTCACGCCTCTCTTGTGAACATACAGCAGACGATGTGCATCAACGCTTTTATATTGCTGTTAGTCCTGGTAGGATTGTTGAAAAAGACAGGGGATGGCGTAAGGAGTAACCGGGATTAAAACTCGTCTATCATTTCGCGGTATTTGAAAATCGAAAGTCGAAATTTGACCCCTTCGACAAGCTCAGGGCAAGCTCCATTGAGTTTTGGATTATGCAATGCTGATTTTCGATTACTCTGTGCGCTGTCTAAACTTACTGAACAGCGCACCGACCCCTCCTTCATCCTCCCCATCAAGGGGAGGAAAGATTAGAGGTACCCGTTCGGGAGGAAAGAGTGGAGGGAACCATTCGGGAGGGGGGATTAATTATCATCCCTCCTATCCGACAGGTAACCCGGCTTGATTAAGTATCGTGTCCCCGCAATAAAGGCGGCAGCCGTGACCGATAAGAGAATTAAGTATTGTGTCCCCGGAATAAAGGCGGTTCCTTCGGGCAGGTTCAGCGTGCGGGACAATGTTCTTTCTTATGTTTTTGACCGCGGCGGGCGCATAGATTTCCGTGGTGAGTGGAGCTTGGACGATAAGAACAATCTGGTTTTTTCCCTTAAAGATGACGGGGAGGATTCCGGGCGGATAGTGCTGCGCGGCAGGATAATCTCCGCGCGCGCAGGCGTGCTGGCCTTCGAAGCCGCAGGGGTAAACGAAAGCGGGACGCTGGAATGGCAGGTGTTTGAGCTCTACGGGCAATGGTACGCCGAAAAAGCCGGCAAACTCGCTTTCCGGTTGCGCAGGAGCGGCGGCTCACGGGGCAAGCTGGTCTTTCAATCCTCCTGGGAGATAAACGAGAACCAGGAAATCGTTTATAAATACACGCGCGAACGCCTGAAACGGACAGGGGAGAGGGAAACGGTTTGTGTTTCCTTTAGCGGCCGCTGGAGCGTTTTCTCCGCCTCCAGGCTCGTATATTCGTTAAGCGGTTCCAGCCGGGAAGGTTTCGCGTTCAAGGCGCATCTGCAGACGCCAAATCTTTACCCAGCCGCCGGCCGGATAAAATACCGCATCGGCGCCGGTGTCTCGCGGGGGCGGGAAATAGTTTTATACGGACAGTGGAAGTTCGGCAGGAGTTTCAGCCTCGGGTTCGAGATGGAATACGGCCCAGGAAAAAGAGAGAGGATGTATTTCGACGCCGGTTTCAAAAGTGCCGGCAAGGATACCGTTACCTTCAGATTGAGGACCCGGGAAGGCGGGTTCTCCGGGATGTCGCTGGTCCTTTCCCGCGAATTCATGGCGGCCGACAATAAGGCAAGGGCTTTCGCGGAGTTCGTCCTGAATAACGACGAGAAGGCCGTCAACGCCGGGGTAAAGTTCGAATTCTGATGCGGTCTGACTGATTCCGGATTCCGGGATTCCGGGGACACGATACTAATCAAGCCGCAGAAATTATCGGGTTGAACGGGCCGGGAATTTCTGAGGAGAAGATTACCCAGTAGGGATTTTCCCGGTATCTTACGACACGGGGTTTCGGTAACGGTTACGGTTTAAACCCGAAAGACGCAAAACGATTAACATAGGAGTTTTAATGTTTTGGCAGTTTATAGGAATACTCGCCGCCCTGCTGACAATGTTTTCTTTCGTGCCGCAGATAATCAAGACCGCCGCGAGCCGTTCGGCCAGGGACGTCAGCATTATAACCCTGCTGCAACTGGGTTCGGGCGTGTCGCTCTGGATAATTTATGGAATATACCGTCGTGACGTCATTATTATCGCGGCGAACGTAATAACCCTTTTGTCCCTGTTGCTGCTCATTGGCCTCTACTTCCGTTTTAAGCCGGAAGGGGCGCGCGGGAATAATACGCTCCGCGCGGGGGAACAAACACGCAGAAAAGGATGAGAAGATATGCCGTTTTTATCAGTGATCATACCGGTTTTCAACGAATCCCGCACTATAGCGGATATCATCGAAAAGGTGGACGCCATACCTCTGGAAAAGGAATTGATAGTGGTGGACGACGGCTCGACCGATGAAACCGGGGCCATACTGCGGGCCCGGCGAGCGTCAAATTTAAAGATCATTCATCATTCGACCAACCGCGGAAAAGGGGCGGCGATACTTACGGGGATTGCCAATGCCTCGGGAGACCTGGTCATTATCCAGGACGGCGATCTTGAATACGATCCGTCCGACTATTTGAAATTGATCGGCGAGATACAGAACGGCGGAGCGGATATCGTTCTCGGCAACCGTTTTTATTCCAGCAGAAAAGGCGGATTTATGCAAGTTTGCGGCAACGGGGCGCTCACCGGGCTGTTTAACGCCTTGTTCGGCACCAATATACGGGATTGTTTTACCTGTTATAAGCTGACGAAGAGGAATGTGATACAGAAGTTAGGCCTGAAATCCCGCGGGTTCGATATCGAGATCGAATTTCTGGCAAAGGCCGTAAGGAGCGGTATGAAAATAAGCGAGATACCGGTTTCGTACACGCCGCGCAAATATTCCGAAGGCAAAAAGATAGGTTTCTGGAACGGGATCGCCGTCCTGCTCAGCGTGGTTAAATACAGGATGTTTTGAATTGCGGGGACACGATACTTAATTCGCTAACGGTTACCAACAGGTACCAACCAATCTTTCTTCCCGAATGGGAGCCTCTATTCTTTTCTCCCGAATGGATACCTCCAATCTTTCCTCCCCTGGATGGGGAGGATGAAGGCGGGGTGACAATCAAGGAGGATAAAGGCGGGGTGGGTGCGTTGTCCAGTAAATTTTATGGACAACGCACAGAGCAATCGAAAATCGAGAATCGAAAGTAGAGAAAAGAAACATTTAAGGGGGAGGGAAATAAAGAGTAAACAAGGGTATCGCAATTAATGCCTGCGTTGCGCGGAGAACGAGAGATGAAGGAAAAGAATAGAGGCGAACAGAAACAGGGGAAAGGACACGCGCGCAGGATACTTGTCTGCCGCACCGATCGTTTCGGCGAGTTTTTGCTGAATGTCCCTGCCTTCCGCGCTCTGCAGAAGGCGCATCCCGGCGCGGCCTTTTATATCGCCTGTGACCCGAATGTGGCTCCTCTGGCTCGCCTGCTTGTGAGCGGCGGCGGGCAGGTGGTCGCGTTCGAAAACAGGAGGCATTCTTTATCGGAGATACTTTCTTTTTCCCGCCGCCTAAAGAAGGGAAAGATAGATACCTGTGTTGTTTTCAATCCCACTAAGGAAATGCACCTCGCGGCGTATCTTGCCGGCATCCCGCGCAGGATCGGCTATTCGCGGAAATGGGGTTTTCTTCTGACGAAGAAGCTGCGCGACACGCGCGACCTGGGTTTCAAGCACGAAAAACAAAGTAATCTGGAGCTGGCGGCTCTGGCCGGGGCCGCAGAACCGGCCGCCGGAGACCACCGCCTTCTCAGCGCCGAAAGCCTGGGGACGCTTCTGCCGGAGAAGTTCCTGAAAGAAGGGTTTGTGGCTTTTCATCCCTGGACGAGCGACCCGGTCAAGCAATGGCCGCACGAGCGTTTCCTGAGGCTGGCGCGGTTGATCTCCGGCGAACTGGATATGAACCTGGCGATGATCGGCGGGCCCGAGGAGAGCAGGGTTTATCCGGAGTTCTATTCGGCTCTTTCCGGCGGGAACATCGTCAATCTTACCGGTAAAACCACTTTGTCCCAGTTGCTGAAGGTGCTTTCTGTTTCGCGCCTGCTGGTATCCGGCGACAGCGGCCCGATGCATCTGGCGGCGGCCGCCGGCGCTCCGGTGGCGGCGTTGTTCCGCAACGATATCGCCGGAAAGGCCCCGCGGCGCTGGGGCCCTCTTGGGGAAGGGAACATAGTGCTGGAGAGACCTTCGCTCCTAAAAATAGATGTTGAAGAAGTCTTCGAAGCAGTGAAAGGAATTCTTGGTGCGCAGAATACTCTTCATTAATCCTTTCGGTATAGGCGACGTTATCTGCACCCTTCCGCTGCTGGACGCGGTGAGGCGGGCGGTCCCGGATGCTTACGTCGGATTCTGGTGCAGTGAACGCTCCAGCGAGCTTTTTCGTTCAGACCCGCGAGTGCAGGCGTTGTTTCCTGTTTCCAGGGGGGACATCAAAAAAATATCCTCCGGTTCCGCCTTTGCCGGTATGAAGAAGACCGCCGGGCTGCTTTGGGCCCTGCGAAAAGGGCGGTTCGATACCTCCATAGACCTTTCCCTGGATTGGCGTTATACCAATCTTAGCATGCTCGCCGGCATACGTTTTCGCGCCGGGCTCGATTACCGCGGCAGGGGGCGTTTCCTGAAGAAAAAAGTCCGGCTGGACGCTTTTGACGGAACGCATATAATCGAGCATTACTTCAGGGTGCTGGAGACGGTAGGCATCCGCGGCGTGCCCGGGGCTCCTGTTTTGTTTATCCCGGAAATAGAGAAGGAACGGGCCCGGGAAATGCTGCGTTCGCGCGGCATAGATACTTCTTTGCCGGTGGCCGGCATGGCCCCGGGAGGGGGGGCGAGCTGGGGGAGAGATGCTTCTTCCAGGCACTGGCCGGCGGAGAAATTCGCCGGACTGGCTTCCAGGATATCCGGCGAATTAGGGATGCAGGTGGTGCTGCTCGGAGACCGGGCGGAAAAAGCGGTCTCGGCGGCGGTGGCCGCTGCCTGTCCGCGGATAAAAGCCGATCTCACCGGGGAAACTTCCCTGCAGGGTTTTGCCGCGCTCATATCGCTTATGGACTTGATGGTGACCAACGACGGAGGCCCTATGCACGTCTCGACGGCGGCAGACGCTCCGAGCGTTTCCATATTCGGGCCCGTGGATGAGAAGGTTTACGGGCCGTATCCTCCGGGGACAAAGAGGCATCTTGTGATTAAAAGAGACCTCTCCTGCCGTCCCTGCTATAAAGGTTTCAGGCTGTATAACGGGAATTGTTCCAGGGAGTGTCTGGGGGGAGTGGAGGTGGAGGAGGTTTTTCAGGCGGCGGCCGGGCTGGCGCGCAGGCGGGATGAAAAGAAATGAAGCTCCGGGATTTTCGGAGCGGAATACTGAACGGCGCGGTCTTAAAACCGTCGAAGTATAAATCATTTTTTAGAACAAGGAGGTAAAATGCCGGGGAAAGTCCCTTTGTCCGTGGTGGTAATAGCCAAAAATGAGGAATCCTGCATCGAAGAATGCCTGACCAGCGTTTCCGGCTGGGCCGACGAAGTGCTGGTCATAGACGACTACAGCGCGGACAGGACGGCGGAGATAGCCGCCCGTTACGGCAGGATGATACGGGAGAAATGGGATATCGAGGGGAAATTCAGGAATTGGGCTTATTCGCAGGCGCGCAACCGCTGGGTCTTCAGCCTGGACGCCGACGAAAGTTTTACCCCGGAATTGCGTGAAGAGCTTTCCGGGATGTTTTCGTCCGGAGAAGAGCTTCCCTGCAGCGCGTACAACGTCCCTCTGCGTAATTTTATCGGCAACTATTGGGTGCGCCACGGCGGCTGGTACCCGGCTTACAAGGTGCGTATGTTCCTCAAGGATAAATTTCGTTACGAGGAAGCGGAAGTGCACCCGCGCGTTTTCATAGAGGGGAAGACCGGCATATTGAAGCACGAGATCATACACCGCAGTTACCGGGATATAGCGGAGCTGATCGCGTCCAATAACGGGCAGACTACCCTGGAGGCGAGAAAATGGCTGCGTTCCGGCAGGAAGATGCGGCTTTTTCATTTTCTCTACAGGACGGTGGACAGGTTCTTCCGGCGCTATATAGGCAAGAAAGGCTTTCTTGACGGATTTTACGGTTTCGTGATCGCCTTCACCGACAGTTTTTATCAGTTTTTGAGTTATTTGAAATACGTGGAGATGGTGAAATCCTCCTCAAGCAAAGGGCAAAAATGAAAGTATTGATCACCGGGGGAGCGGGACTGGTGGGCAGCGCTGCCGCGGAGTATTTCGCCGCCCGCAAGAGCAGCCGCGTGACGGTGCTGGATAATCTCTGCCGTTCCAGGCTGTTCGGCTGTCCGCGCAGGTCTGTGGAATTCAACTGGGAATATCTGCGTCGTTTTCCCAATGTCCGCAGGATCAAGGCGGACATAAGAGACCGGGATGCCCTCCGGCTTGCCTTGCGCGGCGGGGTGGACGCGGTGATCCACGCCGCGGGACAGCCGGGAGTCCCTTCTTCGATCATGATGCCGGAAGAGGATTTCTCACTCAACGCCTTCGGGACGTTTTCTTTGCTTGAGGCGGTCAGAAAACACAGTCCCCGCGCCGGGTTTATTCTTTGCTCCACCAACAAGGTTTACGGCGAGAACGCCGGTTCGCTGCCTCTGCGCGGGCTGGCACGCAAATACGTTTACGCCGACGGCAGGAAGGGGATAGCGGAAAGCATGCCGGTGGACAATA
>JBAZDY010000057.1:0-10050 GCA_041654215.1 Candidatus Omnitrophota bacterium | reverse complement strand
CCGGCGGAATTTCCTGCGAATTTCTGGGGGCAGTGGATAAAAATAACAGCCTGGACGTGGAGAAATTCAAATTCCTGAGCCGTACCATGGACGGCGAATTCTGGGGAAAAATATCCTCTTCAGCCGCCGCGCTGAAAGGCTTCCTCTTCATCAATAACGCGGGCATAACCGGGCGCAGCGACCGGGACAACATCTTCATTCTTGACATTGATTTCCTGGTGAGATTCGGATATCCCCTGACGGAGATAGAAAAACTGGATTTCACTCTCAACAACAACCCTGTGCGGATAAAAGCCTCTCTCTGCCTGGCGCCTCCATACAACTCCGCCGTCGAGGCTTCCTGCGCTTTCCGGGGGTTGAGAAATAACGGGGATAGCGAAACCTTGAAAAACGCCGCTCTCTCCGCCTCTCTTTGCCTTAAAGACGACAAATATCTTTCCATTAACGGCACGGCCGGAATCGATTTCCCGGATTGGCGAAAGCAAACCATCCCCCTGCAGGCGGCGCGCCTGCAGTTCACCGATATGATGGTCCCCCTGGACAAGATAATGCCTTTGCGGGAATTCAATGCCGCCGCTCTCGAGCTACTCTGCCGTACGGACAAAGGTTCCTGCCTGACGAAACTGGACGGTTTGAGCGTCACCCTGCGGCAGGCCGGAAACAACGCCTGGCTCGCGGAATACTCTTCGGATTTCCACAAAGGATGGATGGAAGGAACTGTTAGGATCGGGTGGAAAAACGGTTCTCCTGTGATAACTGCTTTCGCCGCGGTAAAGGACGCCGAGGCGAACGAACTACGTGAGATAATTCCCCAGTTCTCCAGGATTTACGGTAACCTTTCCGGGAATATGATGTTCTTGAACTATCCGCGTCTGCTGTTTAAAGGCGGCATGAACATCCATAACGGCAGGCTTGAGGATTTCAGCTTCTTCAAATGGCTGGCGGAATTGTTCGCTCTGCCCGGGCTCAACAAGATAGCCTTCCGCAGCGCCGACGCCGACTTTCTGGTGGACAAAGAAAGCGCCGGACTCGTCAGAATGCGGCTGGATTCGGACAACGTCGGGCTGAACGGAAACTTCCGGCTGGAAAGAGCCGGCAATATGGTTTCCAGCAGGATATCCCTCACCTTCCCCCGTTCACTGCTTGAAGAATCCCCTAAATTCACGCCTCTGCTCAATCTGCTGGACAAGGCCTTCCCCAACCTCAACTTCAACTTCCAGCTTTCCGGGAGGATGAACGACATGAACTTCCAATGGCTGCAGTCGGATTTCAAGGACCAGCTTCAAAAGGCCATCCCTGACTTTGCCGAAGCGGGTTTCGAAGAAAAACTGCAGAAGATAATCGAGTCCATCGCGAAGCAATGACCCGCGGGGCTCTGCGCGCTCTACTCTATCATCTCTTTCGTGATAACGCGGTACTCCCCGGTCTTAATATCCCCCAGGCGCAGTCCGGCGATCCTCACCCTTTTTAATTCCAGCACCGGGAACCCCAGGCCCAGGAATAGCCTGCGTATATGGCGTTTTTTGCCTTCGCAGACTACCACCCGGCACAGCGTAGACTTCTTATCGCGCTTGATGATCACGGCGGAGAGCGCCTTCAAATGCTCGCCACCGTCGATGACGCCTTTCCGGGCCCTGATATCGACATCATCCGGGACGAAACCGGAGACGCGTATGACGTATTCTTTTTCCACCGCGAACCTGGGATGCGTGAGTCTGTAACACAGATCTCCGTCGTTGGTGAGAATAAGCAGGCCGGAGGAGTTCTTGTCCAGCCGGCCCACCGGAAAAACGCCGCGAAATCTCTCCGGCAGCAGATCGGTCACCTTCTTCTTGGCGAACCTGTCCTCCAGAGTGGTAGTCACCCCTTCCGGCTTGTTTAACGCAAGATACAACTTCTCCACGGCGCTCAGCCGTTTGCCGGCCGTCTCCACGCTATCTTCCGGCCCGACCTGAAAATACGGCTCGCGCACCACCCTCCCGTTCACCCTGACCTTGCCGTCGGCGATGAGCAGGTCGGCTTTACGGCGGGAGGCATAACCGCTTTTGGCGATAAAAAGGCTCAACCTCATCCGTTCTTTCTCCTCATTGCCCGCGCCAGCAGGAAACAACGGGCGAGTTTTTCTTGAGCGCGGGTCCCGGGCGGACGCCCCTGTCCGTCGAAGAAACGGGAGAATACTTTTTTACCTTCCGATAAAGCCCGCGCTTCCTCAATGACCTCTTCCGGAAAGAGGCGCGCGGCGCCCCTGCCGTCTGGCCCGCGCTTTAGGATAAACCCCAGGCACTTGTACACCTTTGCCGCGGAACCATTCACCTTTCCGCTCTCCAGGCACCATAGCGCCTGTTTGGCGGCATCCTCTTTCCTGCCGAGGGCAAGAAGGGCAAGAAGGCGCACCTCCCCGAAGCAGACGCCTTTCCAGGGGCTCCCCTCGTCGAAAACGACGCCGGCCGCGCGGGAAACATACATGTTATCGCCGATGTATTTTTTATCCATTTCGCGCAGAAGAAGCTGCGGCCCGCGCCTCCCGAGCGAAGGCAGCGTCATAAGCATGCGCCCGGCACGCGCGCCGCTGTTATTGTTCAGCAAGATAAGATCGCTGAGAGGATATACTTCCGATATCCCGGGGACCAGAACGCGGCAGGCGTAGAAACCGCCCCCGGGGAAATCAGCCATATACACCTCCCTGCGCTCCCGCTTAAAGATGGAAAGCAAATAATCATACTCCTTTGCGCGCGTGCCGCGAAAGTCCGTGTAACGAAACGAAAAATCAGACTCCCCGCGGACACACCGCTCATGGACCAGTCCGCCGGAATCGATAAAATGTTCTTCCAGATTGAAGGGATCGGCGGCATCGCGGAGCCTGCGGCATGGCTCCCGCAACCCGCAAAAATCACCCAACTCTTGCCCCTGCAGTAACTCCGTTAGAGTCCGGCTAAGCGCGGCCTCAAAGGATGGATGCGCTCCGAAGGCAAGAAAACATCTCCTGGAGGCGCGCTCCCCAAGGACTATATTCACCACCGGGTATCTGCCGCCCAGAGAAGCGTCTTTTATCAAAACGGTAAAACCGCGCCGCCGTAAAGCCTCGATCGCCTCCGGTATCCCGGGACACGCGGAATAATACCTCCGCGGGACCGGAGGCAACGCGATACCTTCCCTGATGACTTTATATTTAACGTAACGTTCGAGTATTTCGGAGAGGGCCTGCACCCGCGCCTCGGCGGGCGTGTTGCCGGAAGCCATTCCGTTGCTGGCGTAGAGATTATCAAGCAGATTCAGGGGAAAATAGACATCCCGGGAGTCGGATACGCGCCTGAACGGTACGGCGCAAATCCCGGCGCGCAATCCCGCGGAAACGCGGTAAACCAGATCGGAAGCGGCGAGCTTTCCTTCCCGGTCATAAAAACCGCGCAATTCTTTATCCAGTATCCCCGCCGGCAAACGCCTGCCGGAGAAAGAAAACCACTTCTCTTGCGGAAAAAAAAGGAAACCCCGCGGGGTGTCGAGCTTATAAAACGTGTAATCGCTCCAGGCATAAGCGGTATTGATCCGCTCCATGAACTCACCAAGCGCGCTGGCAAGCGCTGAATCCCTGGACATCCCCTTGCCGTTGGCAAAAAGGTTTTCGCATCCGCGCTCCCGCGCGGAAACCGACCAGACGCGCGGGACCGGATTCTTCCAGGAATAAACCTCGATATTGAAACCGGCCTTCTTCAATATGACGCGTATACGCCGTATAGTATCTTTAGGCCGGGCATCTTTAGTGAACATACCTTCTCTTAGTATCCTTCCGAAACAAGACAGTTTGACGCAGGAGGCTTTTACCGCGAGTGTCACTCAGAAGTATCACATTAGGCAAATCCGGCTTGAAAGCCGGGGATTTCTGGGCGAGGGGATTAAACCCCGATATCTTCGTTCCATAATCCCGGGTTCGCAGCGATGAAATCGCGCATCATCTTTACGCACTCCTCGTCCTGCAGAACCTCCACCCGCACTCCCCTGGAGCGCAGATAATCCTCTTCCCCCAAAAACGTCCTGTTCTCGCCGATTACCACACGGGGGATCTTATACAAGACTATGGCGCCGGAGCACATGGCGCAGGGAGAAAGCGTTGTATATAAAACACATCCTCGATAAATCTCTGCCGGCAGGCGTCCGGCATTCTCCAGCGCGTCCATTTCGCCGTGCAATATTGCGCTTCCTTTCTGCGCGCGCCTGTTATGCCCCCTGCCGATTACTTTATCCTGATGGACAATGACGGACCCGATGGGAATGCCGCCCGTCTCCAGCCCTTTTTTAGCTTCATTAACCGCCGCTGCCATGAATTGGTCCATACTTAAGCTCCTTGAGCTTGGCGCGCGGCGTCAAACGCCTGCCTTTTACCGCGCGCGCTGCCACCCTGTAAGCAACAAGTATATCTTGCCGGATCAGCCTTGCCGCCCGGGAATAAAACGGGTTATACGGATTTCAAATGTTCTTTTGCCGTCTTCAACCTGCGGGAAAATTTATCTTTTCCGAAGTCGGAGGCCCATTTCTTCATCGTCACCCATCCGGCGAAACGAAGCAAATGATTGCGCCAGGGCCGATACCACTGCTTCCAGCCGGACTTGATATCATGCAAGAAAAAGACCAGCGCCGGAAAAGACAATATATTCATGCCGATCACGAACAGCGATTTAAAGTGATAGAACCTGCCCATTATTCTCCTTACCGAATCCTGCATTTCCTCGGCAGTCATCGGAGGATCAGGCTCAAAAAGAGGAAAATTGCCGTCGTAATATTCCCAGCCGATGTCCTTCAGGGAATATATCCTCCCCTGTTTTTCCAGCCGGCTCGTCAACTGCGTGCCCGGCAAAGGGACCGGAAGCATAACCTGTATCGTATCCAGCCTGGCTTCCCTTATGAAACGCCTGAACCGTTTGACGCGTTCTTTTACCGGCATAGTAAAGCTTACGGCTTCCTTCATCGGATAACCAAAAATAAACATGCCGTGCACCAGAAATCCGAATTTATGGAAGACCCTGGCTTGAGATACCATGTCCTGCGGCTTTATATGCTTATTCATCACATCTAACTCTTCTTGTATCGGCGACTCGAAGCCGATCGCCACCATATTGATGCCGGACCGGCGCATTGCTAAAAGTAATTCCGGGTCTTTAGCTTTATCCAGCCTGATCTGCACGGTCAGATCCAGCCTTCTGCCGATGCTCTTTTGATAATCCCGGAGCATCCCGCAGAACCTGACGGTCTCTTCCCTGTGCTGCCCGAAGAAATCGTCAACTATAAAAAAATGCCTGGCCTCCCTGGTCTCCAGAAGAAAACTGATACTTTCCATCAGACGCTCCGGCGAGGCCGGCCTGGGTTTCCCTTTGACCGTGCAGAATTCGCAGTCCATGCCGCAGCCGCGTATGCGTTCAACGGGATATACTTTGATGCGGGCGTAACGCACCAGAGAAAAATCCGGCCTGGGCAATTTATCGAAATCTGTCAAGGGCGGCCTTGCCGGGGTAAAAAGAACTCCCTCCCGATCCGAATAAGCGATCCCCCGGACATCTTTAAGCTGCCGCTTGCCCTGCAGAGCTTCCAGGAGTTCCTTAACGGTCTCCTCTCCCTCTCCTAAAACTATATAATCTATACCTGATGACAAAGCGCTCGGGATATTTTCTTTGACAAAATGCTGACCGCCGGCGATGGTGATCACACCCTTCTTTTTGTAAAAACGCGCGATCTCATAAAGCCTGGGGATAGTGCTGGTCAACCCTCCGTAAAACCCCACAATATCCGCCGGTCTCAGGGTCTGCAGAAAATGATGATTCGCTCCGCCGGACTCACTCCGGGGGCCGTATCCTCGCAAATTATTCTCATCGATGACCTCAACGTCCCAATTCTCCATAGCGTTGACCACGCTGGCCACGCATACAGGTCCTAAGGCCGTGGTCCTGTTAGCGACATGAGAATAAATATTGAACGCCGGATAAACAGGCAGAATCAATCGCAGGCGGTATCTTTTCTTCGAGGCATCCAGCATATTTTCCCCCCTTTGACAATATTATAGTCCTTGGAAAATCTGAAGCGGGGATAGAAATAAGAGTTTTTTAGAGCTACTCCAGAGGAGCCCCCTCTCCTTTTATTTTCTTACAAGGGAACACTTTCACACTGGTGAACACCTGCCTCTCCTTTAAGGCAGGGTGTTGTTCCTATAGGCCAAGGTGTAACACACAGGTAAATACTTTCACACGAGTGAACACTTGCCCAATTCCACACAGGGGCAAAGTGTTATTCCTATAGGCCAAGGTACAACCGGGTTAAAACCCGGGGTTTTCTGGGCGAGGGGATGAATACAAGACATTTTTACATGCTATTATTTCAAAATCACATCAATTATTGAAATTATATCTTTTCGATGATTCTCGCTTAAAATGCCGAATATTTTTAACCCTTCAAGAAAAACTTGAATATTTGTTGGATTAATGACAAAATCTGCGTTTTCTTTCTTTTCTGCAACTCTGCCGACTAAAGGAACAGCTGTTTTTAATTCTGTAACCGGAAAACAAAAATATAGCATGGGTTGGAGACCAACAGCATATTGCTTTTCCGTAATTTTGATTTCCGTAATAATTTCGAATGGATCAAATTTATGAATGAGCAATGGATATTTCACTTGAGTATACTCAAAATCAATATTAAATAACTTCTTGGGTATAGGGTGGCCTCTTTCGATCATATAGTTCTTGTTTACATCCAGCAAAAGATCCAAATCGATATTCCCCAGAAAATTCTGAATACCGGTTAATTCTTTATTCGAGACCACATTCCACTTATAAAAGTAATAAATATATTCTGACAATTCATATAATGTTTTTTCTTTACCATTTGCGCCGATAAAACGCTGGTTCTTCAATGTGGTCATGGATAATTTATCCGGTTCAGAGACTACAACATCATATCCTATTTGCCACTCAACATAACATTGTTGACAAAAGGCATCTGTTCGTGTCGCGGCTGGAAAACCATACTCATTAAGTATGCTTCTCTTTTTAATGCGAGTCTTTTCAGTCCCTCTTGTCAACGGTATTGCAACAATAATTTCTTTTTTATTTTCATCTTTTGCTTTAATAAACATAATGTTCTCCCAATAATTTCAAAAAATATTCCTCGATTCTCTTTATGCTAAATTGTGCTTCATGGTTTAAATGCATGGCTGGCCTTAAATATGGATGACATTTTAGGCTGAATGTTCTAAAATCATCTTTAATTCTCAAGAAATCTTCATTATTAATCATAACATCACAATTACCAAAATAATAAGGGACTCGGGGAATGAATCTCTTAAAAACATCCACATAACAATAATAATCGAGAGATTTCTTTGTAACAAATATGGTATTTGTTGTTGTTTCTGTCACAAAAGTGCGGCTTCTTTTTAGTGCGTTAATATCCCTCATAGTCCAAAACTTAGCAATAGCATCTTTTGAATCGACATATTTTTGATTAGGATATTTCGTTAGATAATTCGATATCGAATCGAAATCTGACAATCTAAACCTTTTCCCTTCTTTAGTTCTAAAGGAATAGTTCTTGATAAATTTATAATCCATTCCTAATCGATTTCTTTTGTACAAAGCAATAATAATGGGAAAGGCAGTTGTTTTAGATGTTTGAGTAAACTCCCCGCTACTAATAATAATAGAATCTATTAATGTGTAATTATCTGCTAATGGTTTAATTAAAGTAAAATTGGTTTTTTTTATTAAGTAAGACAATGGGTGTAGCACACAAATATAATCCGAAGATAGTTTATTATAGGAAAGAAGAAATGACATCCCGAGATCTCTTGTTTTTAGCGATGCCTCAACATCCTCGAATGATTGCTTTATGTTATTTCTTATAATAGAGGTTGTATCGTTATAGGGAGGATTCCCCACTATTATGATCTTGTCTCCAGCAGACAATTGATAATATTCTCGTGAAACATTATTAAGAGCATTTTTATGAATAAAAAGAACATCGGGGCTAATAGACGCCGCTTCTTTTAATGCGCTTTCATCAATATCTGCACCTATTCTTTTATTGTTCCAGTGCTTTTGCCGAATAAAAGAGCCATACCCACAAGATGTATCGAGCAAGATATGATCTTGATAATCTCTGACATTTTTCATAATTAGATGATACACCAATGATACCAATTCAGGTTTTGTATAATAACTACCTAAATTAACTCGTTCTTTATATTGAAGATGACACTGGTCTATCATAATACCCCTACTTGTCCTATTGTTGTTATTACAACGCCCTGAATCTTAAAATCACGATCTAAAATAATTGGCTTGTGCTCTTTATTGGTAGAGCACGGTTTGAGAATCACCGCATTCTCGGATATTGATAACTCCTTAATAGTCACTCCTTCATCAACCAGAGCAACTACCCAATCCCCATTTTTTGCTGTCTGCTGTTGCTTCACAAGAACTATATCTCCATTTTTAATCCCGGCTTTATTCATTGAGTCGCCCGATGCTCTGACAAGAAAATGCTTAACATCCGGCTTTGCAAGTTTATTCGAAACAGGGATCATGGCTTCAATATTTTCTTCAGCAAAAATAGGCATACCGCAAGAAACAGTGCCTACCAAAGGAACATTTACTGTCTGTGCGTGAATTGAATTATCGCCAAGATCTATAAATTGAAAACTTCCATTTTTTTTCTTTTTCAAAATCCCTTTAGACTCAAGTCGGCTAAACATTAGAGAAGATGACCGGGGAGATCTATACTGCAAGGATACCATAAGCTCGCGAAGGGAAGGCAAGCGTCCTTTGCTTGCTACAGCATTTCGTATTACCTTAATAGCTTCCAACTCTTTTGAGGATAATGTTGCTTGATTATTCATTGTATACACCAGTATACACTTAGTGGGCGCGTTGTCAAGAAAACTTCTAAACCGAAAAACATATAGAAAGCGCCTTAAAAGCCCTTATGCCGTATAGTGCGCTGTTAAATGAGTTCCTTAAACAGCGCACGGAACAATCCAATGTAGAAAATCGAGATTTGATTCGATAGAAGTTCTCGATTGCGATCTAATTTCGATTCTCGCTTATCAGAAACTTATGTAACAATGCGCTGTCGAAAACTCATGTTACACTGTTCTATTCAAACTTCTTAACCCATTCTTCAAGAGTCACTCTAATTTTATCTCTGACTTCTCTTGTCCGCTCCAGCTTCTCGTCATGAGACCCCTGAAAGCTCGCTGGATCATCAAATCCCCAATGAAGCCGCTCCCCCCTCCCAGGAAACGCCGGACATGCCCCTGACTGCGATTCGTCACAAACCGCGACCACATAGTCATACTGCTTGCCCTGCTTATAGACATCAAAAACACTTTTAGTCTTATTCTGCGATATATCTATGCCGACTTCCTTCATCGCCTCAACCACAACAGGATTGAGCTTGCCCGGCTCAAGACCTGCGCTCTCCACCTCGAAACGGTCTCTCCCGTATTTCTTCAGGAACGCCTCCGCCATTTGCGAACGCGCTGAATTGTGAACACACACGAAAAGAACTCTTTTCTTATCCATGGCTGACCTCGATCTTAAACCAATTCTGCGTCTTGAGACAAACCCTTACCAACATAAGCATCACCGGAATGGAAACCTGATAAATCGAGATATGATCGAGTGCGACAGCGACCTGCGGGAATAACTTACCCGGAGCTATTCCGACTCCGACGCAAAGGATGACCCAGCCGGTAAGATATTTTTCGAAGAAACTTAACCGCCTTTCTTCATGAATAACATTTTCCATTTCTCCCCTCCCCTAAAGCAACTTCAAAATATAAATTCCGGGATAATACAACCCGACAAGAATAAAAATCACTCCGGTGATCCGGCGGGTATAGTATTCAAGCTTTATGATCTTATGGAACCAATGGCTTATTGAAGTCACGCCCAAGGCTATTGCTATGGCGAATATCAGCACCGGAAGCCCAGTTCCCACGCCATAAATAAAAGGCAATATCGTCCCCGCTTTACTGTTAAGCGCCAAAGGAATCAAACTACCGAA
>JBAZDY010000056.1:5201-10057 GCA_041654215.1 Candidatus Omnitrophota bacterium | reverse complement strand
GCGATCTCCGCGGTCTCGTGGTCGCGGATCTCGCCGATCATTATCACATCCGGGTCCTGACGCAGTAGAGAACGCAGCCCGACGGCAAAAGTCAGTCCGGCTTTCACGTTAACCTGCGACTGGCGGACCCGTTCTATCTCGTATTCTATCGGGTCCTCCATAGTAACGATATTTTGCCCGATATTGTTTATCCTGGAAACGGCAGCGTATAGCGTGGTGCTTTTACCGGAGCCCGTCGGCCCGGTCACCAGAATAATCCCATGCGGCTTGCGTATTATCTCTTCGAACCCCTTCAGGGCATCCTCCGGCATCCCGAGTTCCTCCAAAGAAATAAGAGACCGCGTTTTGTCCAGTATGCGGATTACCAGGTTCTCGCCGTGCATCGTGGGAAAAGTGGATATCCTGAGATCGACCTTCCTTCCCGCCGACACTATCTGTATGCGTCCGTCCTGCGGCAGCCTTTTTTCGGAAATGTCCATATTCGATATTATTTTTATGCGGGAGATGACCGCCGCCTCGTATTTCTTGGGCAAACGCGGCATATCGTGCAGAATACCGTCTATTCTGAAACGGCAGTAAAAATCTTCTTTACCCGGTTCAAGATGTATATCGCTGGCGCCTGATTCCACGGCCTGCGCTATCAGACTATCCACAATTCCTATCACCGGCCCAAGGCTCGCCCCCTGGACAGAATCTATCCCGGATGAATTTATAACGTCGCTTTTCTTATCGGAAGGATAAACATACGGCTGCGGGGCATCAACCGCGTACACCTTATCCAGCACTTCACGTATCTGCGAAGGACGGGACAGAACGGTGCGTATCGGCTCTTTGATAGCCTTTTGTATCGCATCCAGGGCGTTAACATCCAGGGGATTGGCCAGCGCTACCGTCACGGCCGCCGCGCTTTTCAAGACCGCTGCGGCCAGATATTTTCTGGAAATATCCTCGTTCAATAGTTTTACGACCGCCGGTTCGACGTTGTATTTCGAGAGATCCACATAAGCGAGCCCCAACTGCTCGCTTAAAGCCAGCGTTACTTGCTCCTCGCCGGCATATCCTCTCTTAACCAGAATCTCCCCGAGAAACCTGCCGGTTCTTTCTCTCTCGGCAAGGGCTTCGTTCAACTGAGCGCTATTTATTATGTTCTTGGCAATAAGCAGTTCACCAAGCCGTTTGACAGTCATCTGCCGGGCCCTCCTTTAAGATCGCATCATCCGGGACAAACCGGTTCATTTCGCGCTCTTCAACTCTCTCCACATAAGCTGGCCGATCCCGGTCTTCCCCGCCCTGCCGAAGATTATAGAACCTTTCTTTATTTTTATTTTGTACGCCGAAGACACCGATATAGTTACCGTCTCCGCTTCGGTGTTCGTTATAGGCAGAGTGATCTTGCCGTTGCTGAACGTTACCGGATCTGAAGATAAGGAAACGCTGCCGTTATCGAAATCCTCCGCGGCCTCAAGAGTAACGGCCAACGCGCTCTCCGAATTTATGATATTGCCTTCCTCATCCACGATGGTGACAACCACCTCCCCTGTGCCTACCGGCGAGGACGAATCATCCACCACTATCGTGGCATTCCTTACCGTGATCACCGAGGATTCCGCTTGAAGATTCGTGCCGCGGGATCTTACCATGATGGAATAGACCCCCGCCTGTTCCGGGACCGCAGTGAAAGTATATTGCCCCGCTTCGTCCCCGGTAAAGACATACTGACTCATCACCGGCAGGCCGACGCCCGACATCAATTCAACGGTCCCCGAGTAATTGGGAACGGGATTCCCCGCCGCGTCTTCCACAGTGATAGTTATAGTTACCGGCTCACCGACATAAAAGAATTCCCTGCCTTCGGAGGCATACGCTACGCCGACGGATAATTTTTTAGGCAGGAACTCAAGTTCTCCGCTGACGCCGCTCCTCGCCGGATAAAAGGAATCCTCCGCTTTTATTCTTATTCTCCCGTAGCGGTTATAAGAAAGACTGCAGGCGGCGCTGCCGTTTATAAAGATATCGTCTTTAACCTCGCCCGGAGTCAACTCCGCCCCGGCAGCGCTCTCCGGAACTACCGCCAGCGGAAATAACCTGACCGGCCCCTTATAATTCGGGACGAGCTCTCCCGAAGCATTCACGGCATTAAGCGTGAGGATAAACGGGTTGGCAATCACCTGCGGGGTCTCAGCCGAAAGCACGAACCCGGCCGGAACGAACAAGACCAGGCTGCTGGTCCCCGAGATGGAAGAATTGCCGCTGTCAGCGGCCGTGATCGTGATCCAACCGCAATCGGGATACATAGCGGAACACTTGAGCACTCCCCTTATGAACCCGGAGACGTTTTCGGGAGATATAACAAGACTGCCGGATGCCGGAGAGGAATAATTCACGGACAGCGCCACCGTCCCGCCGTAAGTCTCTTCGGTGTTTCCTTCCTTATCCTGGGCCGTAATGATCATATCGAAATTCGATCCGGCTACCTGGGGAGAAACGACCTCAATGCTGAAATTCTCCGCTTCCCTGACCACTTCGAATTCCTGCAGAGCGTCTATATACCCCTTCTCGGGATACTCGCTCACGTTGAGTATCGGCCTTCCAGCCGCCCCGTCTTTATAATAAATCGTCACGCTCTGGGCCAGCGCCGGGAATACCACCCGGTCTATGTCCACCCACGGTTCGCGCGCAAGGGAAAACCTGCCCTGTGAAGAGGTCGATTTCAAAAAGAGAGTTATATCGGCGTCCGCCGTCTGGGCAAAAGATTCGGCATCCTGCAATTGTATGATTATGGGCCCTGATGCCTGCCCCTGCATCAACTTCCGCGAAGTGGTAATGGCGACTATACGTTCGATATAACTCACGGAGACATCATCTATGTATGTCTTCCCGCTTACGGAAGAAGAATAAGCGCCGGAAAAAACTATGTCGCTGAGGGAATTTATCGAGGGATCGGGAAAACGGAGAGAGACGCGCAGCAAAGACAGCTCCTGATAACCGGCCGAAGAATCGGCCAGATAAAGATCGTAAATATGGTTTCTGAAATCGACTCTCATCGCCACATCATACCAACGGCCTGTTTCATATGCATAACCCGTATCCACCCACGCGCTGCCGTCTGCGGCGAGAATTTTTCCGGTATGAGCGAAACAAACCGCGCCGATACCGCCGGAAAAACCGGGCATCTGAGAAGAAAAGGACGGCTGGACCCTGAAACGTATCCAGGTCGGAGTAATTCCTCCGTATGAGAACTGCCTATTTACCCTGGTGACGGAGAGCGCGCCGTCAAGCAGCAGGGACTTGCCCATGCCTGCCCCCGGGATACCGGATTGCACGACGGCGTCAGCGGGCCCCCCGGAGAGGATATTCCAGCTGTCCCGGCCGCCGATACTGGAACCTTCAGTGAAATTATCGAAATCCTGGAGATAACTGTCCCGCACCGCGGCCTGCGTAACCTCTCTCAGAAAAAAAGGCGACACCGCAACAGACAAGAACAACGCCACGAAAACGATATTATGCCGCTTCGGCCGGATGATCTTCATCCCGCAGTCCGGATCATTTCCTGGTTTTATTGAGCTCTTCGATCCTGGCAAGTATATATTTTTTAAAATCGGACTGTCCCTCGGGGATGAGGTTCAATAGTTTGTTGTATTCGCTTTTCGCTTCTCTGTTCCGGCCGAGTTCCGCATACGTTTCGGCGGTGCGCTGTTTGAATAAAAGGTTCTTGCCGTCGAGCTTGGAGGCCTCCTGCCATTCCGCCAAGGACTCTTCTGTCATACCCAGGTCCAGCAACGCCTGGGCATATCTGCCTCTTAAACCCGGGGAGGAAGGGTTCTTGGCGATTTTCTGTTTGTATAAAGCTACCGCCTGTTCACCTTTCTTCGCCCCCACATAAGCGCGCGCCAGGACATCGGAAATCCCCGTGTTCTCCGGATTTGCGGCAACTTGCGGTTCCAGCATGGCGATGGCTGCTTCGTAATTCTGTCCAAGCATATAGGCATCCACCAGCCGCGTCGCCAGGACCGGGTCGTCGGAATGCGATTGCACCAGCCCGGTGTAGATTGCCGCCACCTTGTCCCATTGTCGCAGACGCACATAACCCTCGGCTATCGCCCTTTGCAGATAGAGATTATCGGAACTGTTCTTTATCGCCGCCAGTTGATCTATGGCCGACTGTATCCCGCCTTTTTTTCCGGATAATTTGTAATATTCGATCGCCGCCCAATCCTTGATGCCGTCGAACTTGTCCGAACTCAAGACACCGACCAGCTTCTGCAAAGCATTATCCTCGGCGGAAAGAGCTATATCCGTCTCTATCAAAGCGCGCATTATACCCGGGTCATCAGGCGCCAGGCCGGCCGCCTCTTCAAGCAACGCTTTCGCCCTGGCCGCGTCACCTCCGGCAAGCGAGGCTATGCCCTGATTATACAGCTCCACATACGGGCTCACCGTCTCACTCTTCTGATCCCCTTCCACGGCATCCTCGGCATTCGCCGGAATCGGGGATAGGATAAAGCCCACCGTCATGAATATCGCCGCCAGAATGAAGCTCCCGGGGCTAATCCTTCGACGGGCTTCAGTAGTGAGCCTGTCGAACTGCTCAGGACAAACGCCCGGGGTTTCTTTCTCGATTTTCATATCCGCTCCCCTTCTCTTGACATAACGGTTTATTTTTCTCTGCCTTTAATCAAGTTTGAAAATTATTATATCACACCAAGAACGGTAAACAATATTTATCTCGCCAGGGCGGGGACACGATACTTAATTCGGTAACGGTTACGATAACCAACAGAGTTAAACCTATCTTTCCTCCGAATGGGCGCCTCCAATCTTTCCTCCCCTGGATGGGGAGGATACAAGGAGGGGTG
>JBAZDY010000056.1:0-5101 GCA_041654215.1 Candidatus Omnitrophota bacterium | reverse complement strand
TTGATAAGTTCTTTACAGCGCACAAAGCAATCGAGAGTCGAAAATCGAGATTTGATTAGCAGTTGTTATTGCGACTGGCTAATCCGGATTGAAACCCGGGGATCCTGGGCGAGGGGAATGAAGCTCCCCGGGCTGAACAGATTGGGTCAAATCAATCTGTGAAAGCCGGGGATTTCTGCGGTTTGATTAAAGCAGCTTGAGAAATTCCGGGGGGATCTCGGAAGAGAACTCTACGAACTTGTTCTTTGAAGGGTGGATGAAACCTATCGATCTCGCGTGCAATGCGAGCCTGTTTATACCGCCGTATGGCGCTTTTCCGTAGCGGGTGTCCCCAAGTATCGGATGCCCGATGAACGCCAGATGCACGCGGAGTTGGTGCGTCCTGCCGGTGAACGGCTCCAATTGCAGTAAGGTCGCGCTGCCGCCCCGTTTAACGGTCCGATAAAGAGTCCTGGCATATTTCGCGTTCTTGGCTACCCCGGCGGCCATATCCTCCCTTTTTATGGGATGACGCCCGATGGGGACTTCTATAACGTCCTCATCGAACCTGGTAATCCCGGAGACCACCGCAACATAAATGCGTTTTATGCTGTGCACCTCGAACTGCCTGGCAAGCTTGCGGTGGGCATCGTTGTTCCTGGCGACTACCAGAAGACCAGACGTCTCCTTATCCAACCGATGGACGATCCCCGGTCTTTGCGGGTCCACGGAAGACAACTCGCCGAAACGATACAGAAGCGCGTTAACCAGCGTGTGTTCGCGATTGCCGGGCGCCGGATGCACGACCAATCCGGAAGGCTTGTCGATAATCGCGATATCGGGATCTTCATAAACAACTTCCAGC
This sequence comes from Candidatus Omnitrophota bacterium, assembly GCA_041654215.1. Lineage (GTDB taxonomy): Bacteria > Omnitrophota > Gorgyraeia > Gygaellales > Profunditerraquicolaceae > Undivivens. The sequence goes on along the minus strand of JBAZDY010000056.1, from coordinate 4,257 downwards.
GGAATATCCTCCGCCAAAGGTCCGGTTTCCGCGCGCTCCTCGAAATCCAGGATTATCTTCTCTCCGCCTTTAAGCTTGTTGTGCGGCTTGGTCGCGACGGAGCCTTCCACGAGAATCTTTCCTTCGCAGATAAGCCTTTGCACCGCCACCCGCGAAAGCCCCAGGCCGAGGGGTTGAGATAGTTCCGTTAACACGGAGTCGAGCCGCCGGCCGGCGTCTTCCGCGGCGGCGGAAATTGTGTATTTAGGCATGGGCCCTTCTTCTGGAGAAGACAGCCAGCGCAACCGCCGTTAAGAACATGACAACGCTAAAAACCTGGAACACCGTCAGCCCCATCAACAGAATGTTCCCGTCCGCGCGCAGATATTCTACGAGAAATCGTTTTATCGAGTAAAGCATCATATAAAAGAGAAAGATGTCGCCCGGGCGGTGCGGCCTCGACTGCAACGCCCTCAGTATCACGAATACCGCGACAAGCAGCAGACTGGAATAAAGCTGCACCGGCACAAGCGTCTCACCGTGTACCGGGAAATAAAAACCATGCGGAGAAACCTTACCGTAACAGCAGCCGTTGAAAAAACAGCCTATTCTGCCGACGGCGTGGCCCAAAGCGATGTAAGGAGAGATGAAATCAATGGTTTTCAACAACGGCATTCTTTTCTTGAGACAGTAAATAATCCCGCCTGCCGCCCCGCCCATGAATCCGCCGAACCAGGCCAGGCCGCCGTGCTGCAGCATTATTATCTCCAGCGGATCGAAGACATACATCTTGAGATTCAGCAATATGTAAATTACTCTGCCGCCGATTATGCCTGAAAAGAAAGCGGTGAACAAAAGGCCGGTGATCCGCTCCGGGTCGAATCCGGCAGGCGGGGCTGCCCTTCTGAGAAGAAAAGCGCATATCCAGAAAGCCAATACGAGGGCCGCTCCATAGCTGTAGACCGCGAAATGACCTATTCTGCAGATTTCGGGGTGCATATTATGACTCCATTATAAATACCGGCAAACGGTTAAGATTCTCCGGGGACACGATACTTAATTCGGTAACGGCTACAGTCGCGGTTCGTCTTAAAACCGAAAAACGCAAGACGATTGACAATACCTCCGCCACTAAGGCTTTGGCGAAACTGTATCTGCCACTGAAGCGTCGGCGAGACTAAAATAAGGGTATCGTAACCGATAAACGAAAAACGGATTTCAAGATCCGCTGTTCTTTATGAAATAAATAAACAGCAAAACCATACCGCAGGTTATCGCCGTGTCCGCAATATTGAAGACCGGCCATATCCTGAAATCAAGGAAATCAACCACGTGCCCCCAAAACAGCCTGTCTATCAGATTGCCGACGGTGCCTCCGGCCACCAGCCCGAGAGAAACCGCGGGCAGCGGCGTCAGCCGCTTTTTCCTGTTTTTAACATATATGGATACGGCAATCAGCGCAAGGCAGGCGGTAAGGATGAAGAAAAAGCCGCCGCCCTTGAACATGCCGAAAGCGGCTCCGCGGTTATGCACGAGCGTAAGATGAAAGAAACGTTTAAAGACCGGGATGGATTGATAAAGTTGTAGATGTCTGCCGACGATAAATTTTGAGGCTTGGTCTATGGCGGCTACGGCCGCTGCGATGGCGAAAATAAACATTCCCCTTATTTCTTGTCCTTTTTCTCCTGGCACTTTATGCAAAGGCGGGCGGAAGGGACGGCCTTTAGTCTGGTCTTGCTGACCAACGCCCCGCAGTCCTCGCAAATACCGAAGCTTCCGTCTTCTATCCTCTTCAGGGCGTCGTCCAGCTCGAAAAGGAATTCCCTGTCCTCGGAAACGCGCCCCATGGAGAATTCCCTGTCGTAATTATCGGTGGCGACATCGGCCATATGATACGTATAAGACGAAATATCGCCGGAAGCGTCCTTCTGCGACTTTTTTACGGTCTCTTCCGATATCTCGCGGATGTGATCTATTATGTCTTCTTTTTTCTTCAGGATCAGCTTTTTGAAAGCCGATAGGTCAGCCTTAAGCATTTTTTTCTTTTTCAACGCGGATACCTCCTATGGCATTAACGCAGTTTTCGCACAACAAAGGGTGTTCCGCGTTGATGCCCACGGCCGGTGAATAATTCCAGCACCTTACGCATTTCACGCCGTCACCTTTGAATACTTCCACGGTCAGTTCCCCGCCGCGTCCTTCCTTGCCGGACGCAGGCGCTGATCCGCGGGTTTGAACCACTTCGACCTGGGACACTTTGTATATCTCGTTTAATTGCGTCCCCAGGCCGGTTAAATATTTATACCGATTTTCGTTGTTTGTCAACAGTTTTATTTTCGCGTCGAAGGAACTGCCGATCATTCCGGACACTCGTTTTTCCTCCAGCGCTTTGGCTATATCCGGGATCAACTCCACAGCCTGCTCCAGCGGATGGGAGTCGTTCTTCAAATAATCCTCCCGAACGTCCGGCCATTCGAAAGAATGCACGTTGCCGCGGGCGGACGGCATGCTTCTGCGTATCTCGTCGGCGGTAAACGCAAGTATGGGCGCGGAGACCCTGGTCAGGACATCGAGAATCTCATGAATGACCGTCTGGGCCGCCCGCCGCGGGCGGGAAGCCGGGGCAAAGGTATAAAGCCTGCCCTTGACCATATCCAGATAATACATGGAGAGGTCCTCATTGCAAAAATCATAAACCGCCTTATACGCGCGGTGGAACTCAAATCCTTCATAGGCTGCGGTGGCCGTATCGAGACATTTACGCATCCTGGCCAGTATCCACTTATCCACCTCACGGAGTTCCTCAAACGGCACCATCCCTGTCTCCGGAATGAAATCATAAAGATTGCTCAGCATGAATCTCGCGGTGTTCCTTATTTTCCTGTAAGCCTCGGAAAGCCTGGTCAATATGACCGTGGATATCCTGATGTCCTCGTTATAGTCGCTGGCCGCCACCCAGAGACGCAGGATGTCCGCCCCGTATTTCTTTATAATCTCATCCGGGGATATGACGTTGCCGAGGGACTTGGACATCTTCCTGCCTTCGCCGTCCATCACGAAACCGTGCGTAAGCACGCTTCTGAAAGGCGGCCGACCGTCAATGCACATCGCCGGAATCAAAGAAGCCTGGAACCAGCCTCGATGCTGGTCGGATCCCTCAAGATACAAGTCCGCCGGGAAAGCGAGTTCCGGTCTGCGTTTAAGCACGGCCTGACTGCTGACCCCGGAATCGAACCAGACGTCGAGAATATCTTTTCCTTTCTCCGCCGAACCGCCGCCGCACGACGGACAGCGAACCCCGGAAGAAGGGAGAAAATCTTTCACGTCACGGATGAACCAGCAATCGGTCCCTTCCGCCGCGGTGAATTTTATCAGAGACCTGATGACGGCGGGATCGAAAAACTCTTCTCCGCACTCTTTGCAGACAAGCGCCGGCACGGGCACTCCCCAGTATCTCTGACGGGAAAGACACCAGTGCGGACGGGACTGCACCATAGACCTGATGCGTTCTTTGCCCGCCGAAGGTATCCAGCCCACGTCATTCTCTATCGCATCGAGAAGTCTCTGCCGCAGATCGGCGTGGTCTAAATTGAGGAACCATTGTTTCGTGGCGCGGAAAATGATCGGGGTCTTACAACGCCAGCAGTGCGGATAGGAATGCCTGACTTCCCCGGACCACAAAAGCGCCCCCAGAGAAGAGAGCTTTTCAAGTATCAGAGGGTTGGCCTTGAAGACATTCAATCCGGAGAATTCTCCCGCGGAGCCGTCAAAATTACCGCGATTATCCACCGGCATCACCACTTCCAGCTTATAAGCGAGGCCTGTCAGATAATCTTCGCTGCCGTGACCGGGAGCGGTATGCACCAGCCCCGTGCCATCCTCTTTCGAGACGTATTGCGCGAGGACGACTCTCCCCCGGCGCAGCCCGAAAGGATGAGAATACTCCAATCCCTCGAGCTCCGTCCCTTTCATCTCGCGCATTACCTCGTAGCCGGAGATACCGCATTGCTCCATTACCCGTTCCAGCAAATCTTTAGCAACTATCAGCTTCCCAACGGCAGTGCGCACGCAGGCGTAGATAATATCCGGGTGCACCGCCACCGCGACGTTAGCCGGCAGCGTCCAGGGAGTGGTCGTCCAGATCACCAGGCAAACGCCGCTTCCGAAAGGGTTGTCTTCTTCGAGCTTGAACCGGACGTAAATGGACGGTGACGTATGATCATCGTATTCCACTTCCGCTTCGGCGAGCGCCGTTTCGCACTTCAGGCACCAGTTGAC
>JBAZDY010000055.1:7638-10278 GCA_041654215.1 Candidatus Omnitrophota bacterium | reverse complement strand
AGGTCGCCGGAATAAGCAACCAGCCGAATAAACGCTGTGTACCGGCGAAGCATTGGCTTCGCCGGAAAATAGAAGGAGCCGCGGGCTTTAGCCCGAGGGGCTCCACTAAATTCACGCATTCTATTTAATCAAACCGCAGAAGGATTATAGACGACTTTCTTAATGATCCTGCCTGTCCATATAATTCCTATAATAGCGGAAAGTATATCTGTCAGCAGCCTGCCCCAGAAAATCCCGTTGATGCCAAAGAGCCTCGCTCCGAGATACGCCAGGGGTATCATCAAAACAACCACGCGGATCGCGGTCAGGGAAGCGGAAAAAAGCGGTTTATGTATCCCGGTAAAACAAAAAGTGGCATAACGATGCACTTCCAGGAAGCCATAGCCAAAACAGGTAATGTAAATATAGCGAACCAGGATATTGATTACTTCGGGATCGGAAGAAAATAGTTTGCCTAGGGGCCGCGCGACAACCCAAAAAACCGCTGCAATAATAAAACCGAAGCTGAGCGCGAAGAGCATGGCACCTTTACGCACAGCCTTTATCCGGTCAAAACGGCCGGCTCCGTAATTCTGGGCAACAAACGGAACTAAGGACATCCCTACGGTCATAGGGATCATAAACGCAAACATCTCGATGCGGCTGGCAACCCCGACAGCGGCAACCGCAGCCTCGCCAAAGCCAGCGACTATCTTAATCACGACCATCGCAGATAACGGAACCAGGACAGAACTTAACGTAGTGGGGACACCGATATACAGGATTCTGCGCCAGGAAGCAGCAATGCGGCCAAGCGAGTGCGAGGCAAAAACGATTAAGTGATACCTTCTATGGACAAATAGGAATGTCGCGGCCAATATGAGAGTTTCGGAAACAACTGTAGCCAGCGCCGCTCCCCTTATCCCCATTCTCGGAAACCCCCACAAACCGAAGATCATAATAGGGTCAAGGATAAAATTCAGCACGGTGCCAAAAACCATAAGAAAACTTACTGCCTTAGTGTGGCCGGTACCGATAATGATATCGGCGAACATCATATGCAAAACCCTGAAAACCAGCCCATAATACCAAATCGACATATATTGCTGCGTCAGCGCGAAGGTCTGCCCTTCTGCGCCCAAACGCATAAAGACCGGCTTGATCGTCAAGAGCCCGGTTACCGTTAAAGCCAAGGCTACGCCTGAAGACAAAAAAGCCGCATGCGTCGTAATGCGCGCGGCGGTCTTCTGTTTGCCCCTGCCTAAGGCATGCGCCACTACTGTCATCGCCCCGGTCCCCAGTCCGCGCATAATAAAACCAAGAAGCATAACAACCGGGAACGTGAATGACATTGCCGCCAGGGCGTTGGTACCAAGCCGCGACACAAACCAGGTATCGACCAAATGATACGCATTCATGGCAAATGTCCCGGCTAACATCGGAACAGCCATGCGTATAACAGTAGAGGAAACCCTGTCTTTGACTAAAAGCGCCATCTCATCTGCCTTAACTCTTCGATAGGATTATAAAGAAAACGGTTTATTGGATTTCTTGAAGTAGAAATAATTATCAATCAATTGTGAAAACCTGCCTCTCCACAGGGTGCTATTCCGGCAGGCTAATCCGGCTTGAAAGCCGAGGATTTCTGCAGTTTGATTAAAGAGCGCATAAAGGATTATAATATGAAAATTTTAGTATTGCTACCGAATTCGAAGGCGCCTATACAAAACATCCCTAAAGCCTCTAACCCCCGGGACATAAAAATAGCGCTGATCCCGTGTAAGAATCAGCGCTATACCGCAATCTATTTATCTGTAAGAATTATAAGCGCCTCCCCTGTCATCATGAGGAACATCCCGGGTTACCGCGCGGGTCCCGAATTCAACAGGATGGTCACAACTACGATAGGCTTAAGAGAAATGATTTCGGCGATTCTAACGCCCATTTTCCTAAATTATTCCCCTAGATTGGCTGCCGCGAATTCCCAGTTAAGTAATTTCTCAATTATGGCGTTGACATACTCTGGACGGCGGTTCTGATAATCCAGATAGTAGGCATGCTCCCAGACATCGATAGTCAATAACGGCTTCATTCCCCTGATTAACGGTGAATCGGCATTAGCGGTCTTAATGACCTTAAGATTATCTCCATCCAGCACAAGCCAGGCCCAACCGCTGCCAAATTGGCCGACAGCCGCAGCGCTTAATTCCTTTTTACAAGCCTCAACACTGCCAAATGACTTTTCGATCCTTGCCTGTAATGCCGCCGGTATTGGACTACCTCCGGGAATCAGACACTTCCAATAAAAGGTATGGTTCCATACCTGGGCAGCATTGTTGAAGATCGCTGCTTTGTCCGACTTGCCGGCGCTCTCGGTAATAATCTTCTCCAGAGGCAGGCCGGCCAACTCGCTTCCTGCTATAAGTTTATTCAGATTATCAACATATCCTTTATGATGCTTGCCGTAGTGAAAACTCAAAGTATTGGCGGAAATTACCGGCTCCAATGCCTCCGGCGGATAAGGTAACGGCGGCAACTCATATATAGCATTGTTATCAACTTTCATCGGCTTTCCTCCTTGTGCTAACGTCCCAGCGAAAATAAAAGCGACTGTTAGGCACGTAATAAACCCTGCGATTACTAGAAATTTCATTTTCCCCC